>JAEYAL010000363.1 GCA_023404805.1 Actinomycetes bacterium
GGCCGCTGACCGCGGGCGGGCCCCGCCGCGCGCTCAGCCCGGCAGCACAATGGTCGGCACGGTCGCGTGGCGCAGGATCTCGGCGGCGCGCGAGCCGAGGAACGCGCCGCCCAGGCCGCCGCGGGGCCGTGACCCGACGATCAACACGTCGCCGGGCTCCCAGTCGACGGCGGCCATCGCGCCTGCCCAGTCGGTGCCGTCGCCGAACACCTTGTCGATCCACATCGACGGCAGCTCCAGCTCGGAGAGGCCGCGGATCGCCCGATCGACGGTGTCGGTCATCTGCTCGTGCCACTGCGCTGACAGCTCGGCGCCGTACGCCATGCCGCCGTGCAGGGGCGAAGCGCCGGTGGGCTGGCGGACCCAGAAGGTGACCGTGCGCAGCATGCCGTCGACGCGGTGCGCGAGGTCGGCGCCGAAGCGCAGCGAGGCCCGGCTGGCGTCGTCGGCCCCGAAGGCGACGTTGAGGCGCCGCACCGGACGCGACGGGTCGCCGCCGGTGTAGCCCGCGGGCGCGAAGTGCACCGGCACGGAGGCGCTGCTGAGCACGGAGTGCGCCGTGTCGCCGACGTTCACGCGTCCCGGCTCACCGCCCGCCGCCGACCCGAGCACGAGGTGCCGCGACCCCTCCTGCGAGACGAGCTCGAGCAGCCCTGCGCGCACCGAGCGCGCGAGCAGCGGAAACTGATCCAGGAGCGCGTCGCCGAGGACCGACCGCGCCTCAGCCATCACGTCGCTGGCGATCAGCGCGGCGAAGTCCTGGTCCTTCATGCCGACGCGCAGCGGCGACGGCACGCCCGGCGCGACGATGATCACGCAGGCCGCGAGGACCGGTTCGCCGAGCGCCTCAGCGAGCTCGGCGGCCACGTGGAGCGCGGCGGTGTTGCGCTGGCCCGGGCGGAGTCCAACGACGATCGCCACGCAGCGGCCGCGCTATCCGCGGTTCGCGCGGCGGACGCGGCGCTGGTTGCGGGCCCGGCGCGCCCCAGCAGGCGTCGCCTTGGTCTCCAGGAACTTCAGCGCCTGGACGTAGAGCAGGCTGGCCGGCCGCGGCGCGATCTCAGCGAACCGCAGCGACGCGAGGAACTCCTCGGGGCCGTCGAAGTCGGGCATGCGGATGCGGACCGACCCGAGGCCCTGCGCGACGTGCGCGTCGGAGCCGGCGCCCGCGGCGATCCGGTACTTCGCGGCGAACCGCCTGGCCTCGTCGTTGAACGTGCCGACGGCCACGCGCGGGTTGAAGATCTCGATCGCGTCGATGTCGTCGAGGACGTCGAGCAGGTGCTCGTAGTCGGGCACCGCGTGCATGCGGTCGAACGGGTGCGGGACGTAGACGACGCCGCCCTGGCGCTTGATGTCGGCGATCGTCTCCTGCAGCGTCAGGCCGCGCGGGATCTGCTCGTTGATGAACAGGCCGATGACCTCGCCTTGGTTGGCGGTCTTGACCTCTTCGCCGACGATCACCTTGACGCCGTACTTCTCAGCCAGCGCCGCGGCCTCGTGGGCGCCGCTGATCACGTTGTGGTCGGTGACGGCGATCGCGCCCAGGCCGCGTTCGCGCGCCGTCGCGAGCAGCACCTCGACGGGCGTCGCGCAGTCGTGCGAGTGGTCGGTGTGCATGTGCAGATCGACGTCGATCAACGGCCGGTCGCGCAGGCGCGCGGTCAGCTCCGGCGAGACGCTCGGGTCGCGCCGGCGGGCCAGCAGCGCGCGGTAGGTGTCCTCGACGGTGTCGACCACGCGGGCTGGGCGCTGCTCGGCGCGCACCGTGCCGCCAGCCGCGCGCAAGCGGGCCAGCAGCCCGCGGTCCAGCGCCAGTTTGGTCACGGCATCGGCGATCGAGCCCGGACTGCGCACGTCGATCCGCAGGCCGCGGTCGTCCTGCCCGATGACTTCGAGGTGGGCGGCCAGGCGCGTCGCGATCGGGACGGCGCCCGCGGCGATCGCGCGGACCACGCCGACCGGCGCGGGCTCGGCGCCGTCGGAGGCGAAGACCGCGACGTCGGCCCACTCGAGGAGCTCGCGCTCCTCGGCCGTCGAGCCCGCGGGGAGGAACGTGACCTGCTGCGCGAGCTCGGGCGGCAAAGGCGCCGACGCCGACGGGCCGCGGCTGCTCATCAGGCGCGCCTCCCACGGCAGCGCCGACGGAAGCTCCTTGAGCGCGCGGAGCACCGTGCGCATCGCGGCGCGCTCCTCCTGCTCGATGTAGGCGATGCGCAGCGGCGCCGGGCCCTGCTCAGCGCCGGCCGTCGACGCGCCCCGTGATGCGACCGCGATCGACGCGGGCCGCACGCCCGGTGCGATCGGCGTGACCGTGCCGCCAAGCAGCGACTCGACCTCATGGGCGACGACGAGCGAGGTCGCCAGGCGCGCATCGAGGCGCCCGAACCGCTGCTCGCGCATCCGCTTGGTGATCGGCGCCGACAGCTGCCGCTGCGGCGAGGAGTGGAAGGTCGCGACATTGAGCGCGCCCGAAGCCTTCAGCGCGCTCGCAGGCACCGACGGAGGGAGCGGGTCGTGCAGGTGGCAGAGGTCGAAGGTGATCCGCTCGAACAGCTCCTCGAGCGCGCGGGTCACGTCGACCGGGACGACGCCCTCGCGGCGGCCGGCGCGCATCGGCGCCATCGCCTCGCCGATCGCGAGCACGCGCGGCGCCTCGCCCGGCGCAGGCAGCAGCGACTCGGGGTCGGAGGCGAGCGCAGAGCGGACGGCGCGGATGGCTGCGCGGTCGCGCGACGGCGCCACGATCACGACGCGGTGCCCACGTTCAGCGAGCCCGTCGGCCAGCAGGCGCGCGTGGCGGGCCGCCTCGTGCTGGTCGTCGACCGGTCTCGGCGAGATCTGGGCGATCAGGAGCGAACCAGCGGTCGTCACGGGGCCCGAGTTTACGCGTGCCAGCAGGGGAGATGACCGCGCAGCGTGACGGGTTGGTCACACTCTCGGCGCGCCTCGATGCGGCACACCGGGCGCGGCGCGGCAGGGACGGCCTCCGCCGGGCAGCGGCCCACCGATACGGTGGGGCGAGATTTCCCCGGCCGAGAGACGGAGCACCTGTTGCCTGCATCGACGATCATCTACACCTACACGGACGAAGCGCCCGCGCTCGCGACGGCGTCGCTGCTGCCGATCGTCAAGGCGTTTGCCGGCCAGGCAGGTGTCGACGTCGAGATCCGCGACATCTCGCTCGCGGGCCGCATCCTCGCCGCGTTCCCGGATGCGCTCACGCCCGAGCAGCGCGTCCCCGACGCCCTCGCCGAACTGGGTGAGCTCGCCAAAACGCCCGAGGCGAACATCATCAAGCTGCCGAACATCTCGGCCTCGATCCCGCAGCTGAAGGCCGCGATCACCGAACTGCAGACGCTCGGCTTCGCGCTGCCGAGCTACCCGGACGAGGTCAAGTCCGACGAGGACAAGGCCGTCCGCGCCGCCTACGACAAGGTCAAGGGCTCGGCCGTCAACCCGGTCCTGCGTGAGGGCAACAGCGACCGCCGCGCCCCCGCGTCGGTGAAGGCCTACGCGCGCAACCACCCGCACTCGATGGGCGCGTGGAGCAGCGGCTCCAAGACCAACGTGGCCACGATGGGCAAGAGCGACTTCCGCTCCAACGAGCAGTCCGTCACCCTCGCGGCGTCCGACACCCTGCGCGTCGAGCACGTCTCTCCCGACGGCTCGGTCACGGTCCTCAAGGAGGCGATCCCGGTCCTCGAGGGCGAGGTCGTCGACGCCAGCGTGCTCGACGTCGCCGCGCTGCAGGGCTTCCTCGCCGAGCAGATCCAGCGCGCGAAGGACGAGGACGTCCTGTTCTCCGTGCACCTGAAGGCGACGATGATGAAGGTCAGCGACCCGATCATCTTCGGCCACGTCGTCAAGGCGTTCCTCCCGGCCGTGTTCGAACAGTACGGCTCGGTGCTCGCCGAGGCGGGCCTCTCGGCCAACGACGGCCTCGGCGCGATCCTCAGCGGCCTGGGCGCGCTGCCGGAGGGCGACGAGATCAGGGCCGCCATCGAGCAGGGCATCGCGGCTGGTCCGGCGCTGGCGCAGGTCGACTCCGACCGCGGGATCACCAACCTGCACGTGCCGTCCGACGTGATCGTCGACGCGTCGATGCCGGCGATGATCCGCACCTCCGGCCACATGTGGGGCCCCGACGGCAACGAGGCCGACACGCTCGCCGTGCTGCCGGACTCCTCGTACGCCGGGATCTACCAGGCCGTGATCGACGACTGCCGCGCCAACGGCGCCTACGACCCGACGACGATGGGATCGGTCCCGAACGTCGGCCTCATGGCGCAGAAGGCCGAGGAGTACGGCTCCCACGACAAGACCTTCGAGATCGAGGCGGCGGGCACCGTACGCGTCGTGAACTCGGCGGGCGAGGCGCTGCTCGAGCACGCCGTCCAGCCCGGCGACATCTGGCGCGCATGCCAGACGAAGGACGCCCCGATCCGCGACTGGGTCAAGCTCGCCGTCAACCGCGCGAAGGCCACCGGCGTCCCGGCGATCTTCTGGCTCGACTCGACGCGCGCGCACGACGCGCAGCTGATCAAGAAGGTCGAGGCGTACCTGCCCGAGAACGACCCGCCGGCCGGCGACCTCATCCAGATCCTGCCGCCCGTCGAGGCAATCACGTTCTCGCTCGAGCGCATCCGCCGCGGCGAGGACACGATCTCGGTCACGGGGAACGTGCTCCGCGACTACCTCACCGACCTCTTCCCGATTCTCGAGCTCGGCACGAGCGCGAAGATGCTGTCGATCGTGCCGCTGATGAACGGCGGCGGCCTCTTCGAGACCGGCGCCGGCGGCTCCGCTCCGAAGCACGTGCAGCAGCTCGTGAAGGAGAACTACCTCCGCTGGGACTCGCTCGGCGAGTTCCTCGCGCTGGCCGTGAGCCTCGAGCACCTCGCGCAGACCACCGGCAACGCGCGCGCCCAGGTCCTGGCCGACACGCTCGACCGCGCCACGGGCACGTTCCTCAACGAGAACAAGTCGCCCGCGCGCCGCGTCGGCCAGATCGACAACCGCGGCAGCCACTTCTACCTCGCCCTCTACTGGGCGCAGGAGCTGGCGGCGCAGACCGACGACGCCGAGCTGGCCGCCGCGATCGGCCCGATCGCCGAGCAGCTCACCGCGAGCGAGCAGGCCATCGTCGACGAGCTCATCGCCGTGCAGGGCTCGCCGACCGACATCGGCGGCTACTACCGCACCGACGAGGCCAAGGTCGACGCGATCATGCGCCCGTCGGCGACGCTCAACGGGATCCTGAGCCAGCTGGCGTAAGCGCCTCGCGGCGGTGGCGCCCCGGCCTCGCGAGGGGCCGGGGCCCGGACGCCCGAGTGCGCGAAAAACTGAGGCCAGCCCCAACTGCCTCGACCATCGGCTGAGTCGCCGGTCCCGAGTAAATCGCGCGGCTATGGTCGATCCTTAGCCGGCGACCGTGACGCCGGCACTGGGAGCTGGAACATGAAGACCGAGGACGCCGGCGCTGGCGGCCGCGCAACCGGGGGCGATGCAGGGCGCCGCTGGGGCCTGAAGACCTACTTTGCCGGGCTAGCGCTGATGTGCGTGGCCGTCGCGCTCGCCGGCGTCGTCTACGTGTCGGCGCAGAGCGCGCATGACGGGCGGACGCAGGCTGCTCGCGACGCGCAGCATGCGGCGGGTCTCGCAGCCAAGCAGGTCGGCGACGGCGTCAAACTGCTGCAAGGCACCGCGGCGCAGCTCGCCGCGACGCCGAACATCGCGGATGTGTTCGAGCGCCCGCAGGACTGCAGCCTCTCGTTCGCCGGTCCGGCCGGCGTGACTTCCGGGCACATCGATGTGCTGGACCGGTCTGGGCGCGTGGCCTGTTCCTCGCGGCCGGCTGCGAAGGGCGCGGACCCGGTGACGTACCGCGGAGCAGACTGGTTCGCCGCGGCGCCGAAGCGCCCTGTCGTCGCCGGACCGGTCCAGGACCCTGCGACCGGCTCGCACGCGCTGGTGACGAGCGCGCCGTTCGACGGGGGCGTCGTGGCCGGGTTCCTCGCGCTCGAGCCGGCCGGGCCCGAGCTTGCCGCGCTCTTCGGCGGCGGGCGGGCGGCCGAGCTGCTGATCGTCTCGCGCGCGGACCGTCTCATCGTCGCCCGCTCCCTGGACGCGGAGCGCTGGGTCGGCCAGACGCTCCCGGCAGCCGCCGCGCCTTCTGGGTCGGGGCTCGCCGCGACGCCCGACGTCGATCGCGTCTCGCGGATCTACCGCGCAGCTCGCGTCCCCGGAACCGACTGGCAGGTCTGGATCGGCAACGACGAAGCTGCGGCGCTCGCCAGCGCCCACACGTTGCGTGACCGGCAGCTGGTCATCATCGGCGCCGGGCTCGCGTTGCTGCTGGCCATGATCGCGCTGGTCTACCGCCGCGTGGCGCGGCCGGTCTCGATGCTCAACCTGCGGGTGCAAGCCGCCTCTCCGGCACGCCTGGAGCCGGTGCCGGTCGAGGGTCCACGCGAGATCGCGGAGCTCGCCGGTTCGGTCAACGGCTTCATCGCATCGATCCAGGAACAGCTCGCGCAGCGCGCAGCCGCGGAGGCGGCGGCCCGCACCGCCGCGGCCAACTACCAGCAGCTGTTCGACCAGAGCCCGCTGCCGATGTGGATCCACGATGGCGCCACCGACGAGATGCTGGCCGTCAACACGGCGGCCCTGCGCACGTACGGATACTCCCGCAGCGCGTTTCTGGCGCTGGGCAAGGGCGACGTGCAGGTGGCGCCCGACCAGCACCGCCGCTACGACGACACTCCGCTGGAGGTGCGGACGTTCGAGCACGACGTGCGCTTCGGGGGCCGGGACGCCCGCCTGGTGATCGCCGAAGACGTCGGCGAGCTGGAGCGCCTCCAGCGCCAGATCGCGCAAGGGCAGCGGATGGAAGCGATCGGCCGCGTCGCCGGCGGTATCGCCCACGACTTCAACAACCTGCTCGCCGCGATCGTCGGCTACAGCGAGCTGCAGCTGCACCAGCTCGACGACGCATCGCCGACGTGGGCAGAAGCGCAGGAGATCAAGGGCGCGGCCGAGCGCGGCGTCGGGCTCACGCGCCAGCTGCTGGCGTTCGCCCGCGGGCAGGAGGTCAAGGCCGAGGTGCTCGACCCGGGCGAGGTCCTGCGCGACCTGCTGCCGCTGCTGCGGCAGCTGCTGCCGCCGACCGTGGCGATCCACACCGCCTTTGACCCGGACGCCGGCCTGGTCGAAGCCGACCGCGGCCAGCTCGAACAGGTCATCACCAACCTCGCGGTGAACGCCGGGCACGCGATGCCGTCGGGCGGCGAGCTCTCCCTGGCCACCCGCGCCACGACTCTGCCTGGTCCGTCCCCGCGCGGCGCCGCGGCGATCGAGGTCCGGGATACCGGCGCGGGCATGGACGAAGACACCCTGCACCACATCTTCGAGCCGTTCTTCACCACCCGAGATGCGGGCGAAGGCACCGGCCTCGGGCTGGCGACCGTCTACCGGATCGTCGAGCGCAGCCACGGCGAGATCGACGTGTCCTCAGCGCCCGGCGCGGGCACGACGTTCACGGTGACGCTTCCGACCAGCGCCGGCTCGCGCAGCGCCGCGCAGGAGCCGTCGCCCGCTGAGGTCCGGCAACGCCGCCGGGTCCTGCTGGTCGACGACGACGACGCCGTGCGGACGGTCGTCCGGCGGATGCTCGAGCTCCACGGGTTCGAACTGCTCGAAGCCGCGAGCGGCGACCAAGCCCTCGCGATGAGCGACACCCAGCCGCAGGACGAGCTGGACCTGATCGTCACCGACAGCGTCCTGCCAGGACCAGGCGGTTTGGAGCTGGCGCGCCTGGTGCAG
The DNA here is from genome assembly GCA_023404805.1 of Actinomycetes bacterium. GTDB lineage: Bacteria > Actinomycetota > Thermoleophilia > Solirubrobacterales > Solirubrobacteraceae > JAGIBJ01. Next base: position 7,825 of record JAEYAL010000363.1, read on the forward strand.
CACCGCCACCCCGGGATCCGCGTGCTGATCATGTCTGGCTATGGCGCCGCCGACGCGACGGGGAAAGCCGCGCCGTCCGACGCGAGCTTCATCGCCAAGCCGTTCACGCGAGACCAGCTCGACGCGTGCCTCTCAGCGTTCGACGGGCTCGACGACGCGTCGTGAGCGGTCGCTGAGGGGCGGCGCGGCCGGGGCCGATCGGCCGTCGCCCGGCGCTGCCCGGCGGCGCTGGCGCGCTCGGCCTCGGACGCTGGTCCATACCGCGCCCATACGGCGCGGGCGCAGGGTTCAAGTCGCCGATGTCGCCTGTACCGATGCCCCGCTCGCTCGCCTTCCCCCTCCGAAAGCTCCTGCTCACGGCCGTGTTCGCGGCCAGCGCCAGCGGCCTCGCCGCCGCCCCGGCTGGCGCCGCGCTGCCGCTCGACACGCCCTTCGGCGTGGTCAGCCACAATCCGGTCGAGACGCTCATCGACGTCCCGCTCGACGGCATGGGCTACGACCGCGCGACGCACTGCGTCAAGAACCCGACCAAGGGCGCTGCCGCGCTCGTGCGCTACCTCCCCAAGATCTCGCCGCGCGGCGTGAACTGGGGCATCAACCGCTGCGAGAAGTGGGGCAAGAACTCCGCCTCGCTGCACGCCGAGGGCCGCGCGATCGATTGGCACCTCGACGTGAAGAACGCCGCCGACCGCGCCGATGCCGAGCGCCTCATCCGCACGCTGCTCGCGCCCGACTCAAGTGGCGAGCCCTTCGCCCTGGCCCGCCGCCTTGGCGTGCAGGGGATCATCTGGGACTGCCGCTCGTGGTGGGGCGGCGAGGGCCTGCAGAAGTACAGCGCCTGCGTGGGCAAGAACGGCAAGTGGAACCCGAAGGTCGACCCGACCACCGCGCACCGCGACCACGTGCACCTCGAGCTGAACAAGGCCGGCGCCGCGCTGAAGACCAGCTGGTGGACGCAGGGCCCCGGCAAGGCCTACCGGAAGTAGCGCTTAAGGCGCCGGGCGCCGGCCCGCCCACGGCGCTGCCGCCTCGAGCTGGCTGGCGAGCCGCACGAGCAGCCCTTCGCCGCCGAGCGCCGCGACGAACTGCATGCCGACGGGAAGCCCGTCCGGGGTCTGCTGCAGCGGCGCGCTCATCGCGGGACGGCCGGTGAGATTGGCCAGCTGCGTGAACGGCGCCCACGTGATGTTCTGCTCGATGATCGACGAGAGCACCGACGTGCGCCGCAGCTGCCCCGCGAGGCGCGTCTTCACCAGCAGGTCGCTGGCGAGCGCCATCGGCCGCGGCAGGTCGAAACCGCCGACCTTGGGCTGGACCGTCGACAGCGTCGGCGTGAGCAGCAGGTCGTAGTCCGCGTGGAACGCTGCGAGCCGAGTGACGTGGTCGTGGCGGTGGTCGAGCGCATCGGCGTAGGCCATCACGCTCGTCGCGCGGCCGAGCGACGCCGTGAACAGCGTGTCGGGCTCGAAGGCGTCATCGCCGCACGCGGTGATCCGCTTGACGGCCTGCACCGCCTGGGCGCTGCCGACGAACCAGATCGTGAGGAAGTCCTCAGCGAGCTGGGCGTCGTCGAACGGCGGCTCGTCGAGGATGTCGACGTCGTGCCCGAGGTCGCGCAGCAGCGCCACGGTGGCGGCGAGGCCGGCCGCGACGTCGGAGTGCAGCTCGGGCGCCAGCGAGCAGGAGGTCTGCACGCCGATGCGGAGCCGGCCAGGGTCGGCCCCGACCTCCTCGGCGAGCGGCCGCTCCGGCAGCGCCGGAAGGTAGTGCGAGGTCGGCTCACCGCCGGCCAGGACGTCGAGCATCGCCGCCGCGTCGCGGACCGACCACGAGACCGTGCCGTCGGTCGCCGCGCCGAGCAGGCCCTCGCCGACGGCAGGGCCTGCGGGCACGAGCCCGCGCCCGGCCTTGAGGCCGAAGATGCCGCAGCACGCGGCGGGGATCCGGATCGAGCCGCCGCCATCGCTGGCTGCCGCGCATGGCACGATGCCTGCTGCGACTGCGGCCGCGGAGCCGCCCGACGAGCCGCCCGGCGTCCGCGAGAGGTCCCACGGGTTGCGCGCTGGACCCCACACGAGCGGCTCGGTGATGCCCTTGGCGCCGAACTCAGGCGTGTTGGTCTTGCCGAACACGACGAGGCCCGCCTCGAGCCAGCGGTCGACGACCGTGGCGTTCTTGACCGCCGGCCACGCCTTCATCGCGCGCGAGCCCTGGCTCGTCGGCACGCCGGCGTAGTCCTGGAAGAGGTCCTTGAGCAGGAAGGGTACTCCGGCGAAGGGGCCGCTGAGCTCGCTGGCGGCGCGAGCGTCGGCTTCCTCGTCCATCGCGCGGACAATCGCGTTCAGCTTCGGATTGACGTCGGCCGCGCGCTCTCGGGCAACCGCCAGGAGGTCGGCGGCCGTCGTATCGCCGCTGGCGACGAGCGCCGCGAGGCCGACCGCGTCGTGCTGCGCGTAGGTGTCGAAATCCATGGTCAGACCCTTCCATCGGCGAAGGCGCCACCGGGGGAACACGGCGCTTTCGGTACGGCACCGTACCAGGCCAACGGACGCGAACCGCGGTGGTATGAAGCAGCGTTCAGGAGGCGCTTTTCCGGTCGGGCCGTGCGCGCGTCCGCGCCGCACCCGAAAACAGATTCAAGATCGTGGTCGTAAAACGACCCTGGACCGCGGTCCGTTTCGGCACGGCGGCTGGAGCCGAGGCGACCTGTCAGCTGTCAGCTGTCAGCCGTCGCAGGGGAAATCGCTCGGGAAGTACGCGGCGCGCCAGATGCCGCCGACGCGCGGGGCGTCCGGCAGCGGCTGCACGGTGGCCTCCCACCGGTGCGACCCGATGCACTCCTCGTTCTGCATGTCGGCGTCGCCGACCGCGCGGAGCTGGAGCGTCGCCTGCGCCTGTGCGGCGTGCTCCTCGAAGTGACCGATCAGGAGGCGCCCGTCATGCGGGACGAGCGCCTCGGCCAGCCCCGCCGCAGCCGGAGTGCCGACGCCGATCCGTTCCAGGTCGAAGGCGTCGGGCGACGCCTCACCCTCACCGAAGCCGCCTTCGGCCGCCGCCATCAGCGTGCCGCGCGCGGTCACCCAGGTGGCGTAGTTCTGGCCCAGTTTGAGGTCGGCGACGACGCGGTCGGCGGTGTCGAACGTCGGGCGCGCCGCACGCATCCACGGCTTGCCCTCGCGCACGTCGATCGCGTACATGCGGTCGATGGCGGCGCCGGTCTTGGACTTCGTCCGGTACGCCCAAACGGCCTCGACGCCGTCGAATTCGACCTGGCTGCCGGACGACCACGGGCCCAGGCGCTTGGCCTTCGTCGGCGGCGTGTGCGGCCACGGATCCTGTCCCTCGACATCACCGAACTCGTCGGGATTGGAATAGCCGGCGACGCAGCCGAAGAGCGACCCGCCGCGGTGCCAGACGACGCTGCCGCCCGTACGCACCACCTCGTTCTTGCGCTTGGCGCAGGGCCATGTGCTGCCGGCGCTGGCGCTCTGCGCCGTCAGGCCGGTCGCCGCGACGGCCGCAGCCGCCGCAGTCAGGAGGGTGAGACGGACGGGCCTCACGAGGTGCACGCCAGGCTCGTGCTCGACCAGTCGCTCCACCAGGTCGCGCCGACGCGCGCCTCGCCAGCGACCGGCTGCACGGTGACCTTGTAGCTGCTCACGCCGCCGCACTCGTCGCCGTCGCCGTCCGGTCCTTCCTTGAGCTCAAGCGTGTCCGCGAAGACCGGGCCCGCGAGCGCCGTCCAGCGGCCGACGAGCAGGCGGCGCCCGGTCGGCTTGAGCGGCGCGGTCGCGAGGCCCTGCTTGTAGGCGAGCAGGTTGTCGGCCGTCAGCGGCACGTCGGTCACGCCGGGGACCACCGGGGCGGCGGCGCCCGGCGTTCCGGCGCCGACGGGTTCAGCCTCGGCGCCGTTCGGCGACGGCACCCCGAGCATCACGGTGCCCTTCGTCGTGACCCAGGCGGCGGCGTCGCCGTAGACGGCGAGGCGGCTCACGCGCTGGTCGAGGGCGTTGCCTGGGCCGACCGTCGGCCGCACGTTGTTCAGCCAGTTGCCGTACGGGCCGTCGGCCGCGTAGACGGCATCGATCGGGTCGCCGGCCGAGTCCTTCTTGCGGACCGTCCACACGACGGTCGAGCCGTTGAACGCGAGCCTGCTCTGCTTGGTCCAGGGCCCGATCTTCTTGGAGACCGGCGGGTCGCCGTAGTAGGCGGTGCAGACGTAGAGGTTGCCGGGCTTGCTCTTGCCGTTGGATGTCCAAAGGACGCCGCCAGCCGAGCGGACGAGTTCGTTTTTGTGTTTCGGGCACGACGTCGGCGCGGCGCTGGAAGCCGCCGGCACCGCAGCGCCGCCAGCCAGGCCAAGCGCGAGGGCGACGACGGTGGATCGAGTGAGTCGTGACATGGCCTGCAAGGTAGGTACGGAAGTCGCACGCGCCAAGCAGCCGGCAACCAGTTCAGATAACTGCGGTATGCCAGCTATGGGCGTGCCCTGCCTCCAGAACCCCGGTCAGCTCGCGAAAGAGCGGTGGCGGCCCCACGCGGGCCGCGGCCCTACGGCGACGGCGCGCCCGGAGCCAGGACGACGATCGTCGCGTCGTCGCTGAACGCGTCGCTGCTGTGGGCGCGAGCCGCGTCTTGGATCGCCCGGAGCGTGATGGCCGCCGAACCGGCCGGGACGGACTCGACCGCCGCCCGGATGCCGGCCCACCCGAACCGCGTGCCGTCGGCGGCCAGCCGGTGCGTCACGCCATCGGACGTGAGGAGCAACCGGTCGCCCTGCACGAGCCGCCGGGACTGGATCCGGAGATGGGCCGGGAAGTCGCTGGCCGACAGCGTGGGCTGGCGCTCGCCGAGCTCTTTGAAGCTGCCTTGCGCGCCCACGAGCACCGGCGGGTAGTCGCCGCAGGAGACCCATTGCAGCAGGCTCGTCGCGCCGTTCCAGGTGGCGATGGTCACCGAGGTCTTCGGGGGTTCGTCGGAGAGCTGCAACAGCGTCTCGTGCATCAGCCGGACCGCGCTCGCGGCGCTCGCCTGCTCGCGGTGCCGGGCGGAGCGGAACGCCGCCAGCAGGATGGCGGCAGTGGCGCCGGCGCGCGGGCCCTGCCCTTCGACATCGCAGATGCCGATCCAGGCATGCTCGGGATTGTCCGTGTAGTCGAACCAGTCGCCGCCGATGTCGTAGCCCGGCAGCACGTTGCCAGCCAGCATGGCGCCGCCGATGCGCACGATCCGCGGCGGCAGCAGGTTCTGCTGGAGCTCGGCCGCAGGGCTGGTCGGCCGCGAGCGGCGCACCCGCGCGGGCACGTCGGTGTAGCGCTCTCCGACGGCGAGCGCCGCTGCTGCCTCCTGCGCGAGCTCTCGAAGGCTGTCGTGCTCAGCTCCGACGGCGATCAGCACTCCGGTCGCCCTGCCCCGCAGGTGCATCATCGCCACCGCGGCGCCCGGGAGGAGCTCGTCGACGGCCTCGCGGAGCTGGGCGTTGACCTCCCACGCGATCTCCGGCCCGACCGCGACGTCGACCGGCAACACGCTGGGGAACGACTCCGGCCCGGCCATCCGCCTGAGCTGGTCGCCATCGAGGTCGATCAGATACATCGCGGCGGACGTGACGCCGGGCAGCCGCTGCGCCTCGGCGACGATCTGCACGCCGAGCTGGAATGGCGGGACCTGGTTGAGCACGTCCCAGACCGACAGGGGCGTGGGCGAGATGTTGGCGAGCTCGCCTGCGGGCCGCAGCCGGTCGGTTGCGCTCTCTGATCCTGCGTCGCTGCTCCGGCTTCGGACCGCTTCGATCAGCGCGTCCCGGTTCGGGAAGTGCCGGTAGATCGTGTTGCGTCCGAGGCCTGCCGCCGCCGAGATCGTGGCCATGCTCACCTGCGGGTGCTCGGCTAGCAGCGTCCGCGCCGTCTCCAGCAGCCGCTCGCGGTTGCGCAGCACATCGCTGCGGGGCGCCCGGCCGGGCGGTGGGTCGTGCGATTCGGCGATGCGCGCATCCTTCCAGATCGCCGCCGCCCGAAATGAGTGCATGTGACCCAGTTTGCGCTCGCTCCGTCCAAGTTCAGGGCGAACATGCGTACGGTTTTCTCAGATCAGGCCAGAAGTGATGGTTTGCGCCAAGGACCGGCGACGTCGCTTCCCCTTAAGCGACCGCCTGCTCTCCGCCATGACTGCCTCACCGACCTTTCTCGCCGACCCGCCGCCGGAGCGCTTCACCAGCGCGACGCACGACGAGACCCTGCCGATCTCTTCGCTCGTGCAGCCGCTGCCGCAGACGGGCCAGCCGGCTCCGCGGACGAGCCTCAACGGGCGAGAACTCGAGCGGCTCACCGGTGTCAGCCTCGAGCGGGTCCGGACCTGGCGGCGGCGCTTCAACTTCCCGGAGGAGATCGACCGGTCTAGCGGCAAGCGCCGCTTCTATACCGGCGACGTGCCCCGCGTCGTGGCCGCCAGCCAGCTCATCGCGTCGGGCGTCCCGGTCGCCGAGGCGATCGAGCGCGTCCGCGCTGGGTTGCCGACACCCGACCTCGGTCACCTCGAGCGCGGGTTCGGCGCGCTGCGCGTCCCGGTCGTGGCCGTCCGCGGCCCAGAGCCGCTGACGCTCTTGTGGGCCAACGACGCGGCGCGAGCACGCGCGGAGCTGCACGGGACGGTCGTCGCCGCCCCGTCCCCCGGATCGCTGCTCTACCGCCCGCTCCAGCACTTCACGGCCGGCACGCGAGCAGGGTCGGCGGTCGTCCAACACGTCGACCCGGATGATCCGGAGGCCGCCGCCCGGTCGCTCATCTGGGCGATCGGGCCACCTGCCTACCTTCCTGCGGCGGCCGTAGTGATCCTGCTGCCGCCAGAGACCCCGGAACCAAGCTCGGAGCTGTCCGAAGCTGACGACCGGTCGCGGCAGATCGACGACCGCACCTGGTGCGCGGCGCTCGCCGCCGCGCGGCGAACTCTGCAGCGCGAAGCCGGTGTTGCCGCGCTCGACGCGGCGCTGGCGCAGCTCGTCGACCGCACCTCCGCCACCGACGCCTTCGCGCTGCTTCACCAGTCGACCGGGTTTGTCTGCGCGCGCTCGACCCGCGGGCGGGTCGGCCCGTCACGCACCACCGCGCGCCAGTACCCGGAACTGGCCGATCCCGCGGGCGACCGTCCTGCCTGGTTCACCGACGCAGCCAGCGAGCACTTCACCGGCATCCCGGGCGCGTCCTGCCTGGCGGTGCCGATGATGTCGGCCGGACGGCACCACGGGTTCGTCGTCCTGGAGTTCCCGTCGAAGCCCGCCTTCTCGGCCGACACCGACGAGCTGCTCATCGGCTTCGCCACTTCGGTCTCGGTCTCGGTCGCGCGCGACCGGGCGCAGGCGCTGCGTCGCAAGCTCGCCGCGGCCGATGGAGACACGGCCGCACGCGCCCAGCCGTAGCTCGGCACGTGCGGCGGTACGGGTCGACCCACGCCCCCGCGAGGAGGATCTCAACAGCCTCTTGCCGCAGGGGCGGCGAGCTACCCGCGGCGATACGGGTCCACCATCACCGAGTCGATGCTGATCTTGCCGCCGGTGGGGGTCGTCGCTTTGAACGTGATGCTGGCCGTCGTGCCGAACTTCAGGACGGCCGCGGGGATCAGGGTGGCGAGCGGCTGGGAGTCGGCGACGAGCCAGCCGCCGCCCTGTTCGATCACGTTGACGCGCGCGGGCACGCTCACCTTCGCTCCGAGCAGCGTCGTGAAGTTGACGAACGTCTCCAGCTTCGAGCCCGCCATGCTGGCGCGCATCGCGAACCGGAAGCTGGGGTGCGACGGGTTGACGCAGACCTGCGGCGTCGTCGCCGAGGTCCCGTTCTGGAGCGCGAGCGAGTTGCGGCCGGGGTAGATCCCGAACGGCTCGTTCCCCGCAGCGACCTTCGCGGTGCCGAGCTTCCACTGGCCCCAGTACGCGGCCTTCTCGAAACCGCCGCCGATCATGACCCAGTAGTTCGCGTTGTCGCCGAACTCCTTGAACGGCTTGGACTGGTCCATCGAATACCAGTTCCAAGTGCTGCAGTCGGCCGCAGACGCGGCCGCCGGCGCGACGAGGGCGGCGGCAGCGGTCGCCAGCGAGAGCGAGACGAGACGGCGTGGGAGGCGAAGAGAGGGGGTGCGCATGGGGGACTCCGTGGGCAGGTCCGGAAACAGGGGCGTTAAGAGGACTATCGGCCCTGCGACCCCCCGATGACCAGCGGACATCAACGCCCGTCCCAAAACCTGGAGACGCCTACAGAAATCCAGTTTTTCGTTGCGGACCGGCGAGTACCAGCGCTACCGTCGCTCCACCGAACGCACCAAGCGCATGGCCCGGGCGCGCTGCTCGGCACTGTTCCACCGGGCCGCCTCATCGGAGAGATCCATGTCCCGCATCTCTGGGCTGCTTGCCGCGGCCACGCTGTCCTGCGCGCTCGTCGCACCAAACGCCTCACTGGCCGCCCCGGCGCCTCACGGGCCCGACCCGACCCCGGAGAGCGTGCGCGCCGCCGGCCCGTACGCCGTGAGCAAGATCGCGGTGCCCGACAGCGCGACGCCCGGCTTCGGCTCGGCCACGATCTCCTACCCCACGAGCACCGCCGACGGCAAGTTCGGCGCCGTCGCCGTCTCGCCCGGTTTCACCGGTCCGGAGGGGTCGATCGCCTGGTACGGACCCGCGCTGGCGTCGCAGGGGTTCGTGGTGATCACGTTCAACACCTCGTCGCTCTACGACTTCCCCGCCGCTCGCGGCACGCAGCTGCTGCGGGCGCTGGACTACGTGACGACGAGCAGCGCGGTCGCGAGCCGCGTCGACGCGTCACGCACAGCGGTCGTCGGGCACTCGATGGGGGGCGGCGGCGCGATCGACGCGGCCAAGCGCCGCAGCGCGCTGAAGGCCGCGGTGGGCCTGACGCCGTGGGCGATCGACAAGACCGCGCCGGAGGACCGCAGTCCCACACTGATCGTCGACGCGCAGAACGACAGCACTGCCTCACCGTCGGCCCATGGCGGGCCGCTGTACCGCGGCATCCCGGCGTCGACGCCGAAGGCCCATGCGACGCTCGCGGGCGCCGGGCACCTCGCGCCGACCAAGCGCAACGCCGCGATCCAGGGCCTCGTCGTCTCGTGGCTCAAGCGCTACGTCGATGAAGACGCGCGCTACGCGCCGCTCGTCTGCCCGGACGCCGTCGCCGCCCCGGCGGGCAGCCTCAGCGCCTACGCGAGCAGCTGCAAGTAGCCCGCGCCGCCACTCGGGCGCGCGCCGCGCAGACCTGGGCTCATACCACGCCGGCCCGGTCAGCAGCGGGCAGAAAAGTTGAGAGAAACTCGACTTACCCCGCTGCTGACCGGGCATCTGCGCGTCGCGGCGCGCTAGGACTGCGGGAGCTCGGCGCGAGTGCCGCCCCCGCCTCCGATAGGAAGACCTGCGTGACCCCCGACACCGGATCCACCGACGACCGCCCGCTTCGCAAGGGCGAGCGCACCCGCCAGACGATTTTGCGAGCGACGGGCCAGCTGTTCTCCTCGCAGCCGCCGGCGACGATCAAGATGGACGACATCGCCTACGCGGCGGGCGTCTCGATCGGCACGGTCTACAACTACTTCCCGAACCGGGACGCGCTGCTGCTCGCGTTCACCGCTGACGCGTACGACGTGCTCGACCGCTACCGCGAGGAGATCAGCGCGTTGAAATCGCCGATGGCGCGGGTGTACCGCCACGGCGACACGTACATGGAGTTCGCGATCGAGCGGCCCTCGTTCGTGCGGTTCATGATGACCCGCGGGCTGCAGCCGTCTGACGACGCCGAGCTCGCGCAGATCAACGAGCGGGTCGCCCGGCGCGTGCGCGAGATGGTCATGCAGTCCGCCGTCGACCTGCGCGAGGCGATGGAGATCGGCGAGCTCCCCGTCGCTCCGGTCGACGAACTGGCCGTCATGCTGTTCGCGCTTTGGAACGGCATGGCCGCGCTCGTGGTCCGCGCCGACGAGACCGCCATCCCGCCCGAGCTGGCGTGGCGCGCGCTCGAGCGGTCGCGGGTGATGCTGCGGCGCGCCGTGGCGTACGAGCTCGAGCACCCCGGCGAGGCCCCCCTGGCGTCCTGGGAGCGCCCGCCGGAGGACTAGCTGCTGGGCCGCCGCGAGCTACCCGCGGCGGTAGGGGTCGACCCACGCCCCCGCGAGGAGGATCTCAACGGCCTCTTGCCGCAGGGGCGGCGAGCTACCCGCGGCGGTACGGATCCACCATCACCGAGTCGATGCTGATCTTGCCGCCGGCTGGCGTGGCTGCCTTGAACGTGATCGTGGCGGTGGTGCCGTACTTGAGGACGTTGGCGGGGATCAGCGTGGCCAGGGGCTGGGAGTCGGCGACGAGCCAGCCGCCGGCCTGCTCGATGGTGTTGACCCGCGCGGGCACGCTGACCTTGAAGCCGAGGTCGGTGGTGAAGTTGACCACGGTCTCCAGCTTCGAGCCGGCCAGCGATGCGCGCATGGCGAACCGGAAGCTCGGGTGCGAGGGGTTGATGCAGACCTGCGGCGTCGTGGCGGAGGTGCCGTTCTGGAGGGCGAGCGAGTTGCTTCCGGGGTAGATCCCGAACGGCTCGTTCCCCGCGGCGACCTTGGCCGTACCCAGCTTCCACTGGCCCCAATACGCGGCCTTCTCAAAACCACCGCCGATCATCACCCAGTAGTTCGCGTTATCGCCAAACTGCTTAAACGGCTTGGACTGATCCATCGAATACCAGTTCCAAGTGCTGCAGTTGGCCGCAGAGGCAGCGGACGGGACGGCCAGACAGGCGGCTGCCGCGGCCAGCGCGGGCAGCGACGTGCGGAGTGGGGTGAGACGCATGTTGTGTGGGACCTCGGGGGAGAGCTTTCGAGGCTTATCGGCGGCTGGGGACACCGCCAGACCAAGCCGGAACTGGTCAGACCACTTTCATGCTGATTGCGGCGCGCTGCCACCTGGAGCGGACCTGCGCTCCAGGTGGCAGGGGCGGTCAGCCGCCGACGATCGGCGCGATCACCTTGCAGCGGATCGGCCGCGCGGAACTCGGATCGAGCTCGTTGAGGATGTTGCGGTGGGCGATCGAGTCGAGCGCCATGCCGACGTGGTCGACGAAGTCGAGCCCGCACTGGTTCTGCAGGAGGATCCATTTGGTACCCGGACCGGTCGGCCGCTGCGAGCCGACGGGGGTCACCACCATGTCGTAGATCGTCGAGATCACGGTGAGCTTCGCGCCGCCCGCGGTGTCAGGCAGCGCGTTGAGCGCCCGCATGAAGTCTGATCCGGTCGACTGGTCCCACGCGCCCGGCGCCGAGCTCTTGACGGGGCCTGCGAGCGCGGGGAAGGCGGTGCCGAGGGTGGCGAGGCCACTGAGGGTCGTGCCATGGATCGTCGGCGCCATCGCCACCGCCTGGTGGACGTGGGCTCCGCCACCGAGACCGCTGATGAAGTACTTGAGGAGCATCCCGCCCTGCGAGTGGCCGACGAGGTCGACCTTCTCGGAGCCCGTTGCCTCGCGGACGCGGTCGACGAACGCCCGCATCACCTGGCCGCTCTCAGCAACCGGCGCCAGACCGCCGACGCCGGGCAGCTGGGGGTTGGTCGCGCCGTAGTTGAAAGCGAAGACGCAGTAGCCCTCGCGCCTCAGCAGCGGGGACACCACCGCCCAGTTGAGGTCCATGTTCACGAACGTGGCATGGACCAGCACGACGGGCCGCGGGTGCACCGGGGTCGGTCGGCAGCTCCAGTCGTTTGCGCCCGACGGCGAGGCCTGAGCCGACGCGGCGAGTGGCCCGAGAAGCGCGGCGGCGAGGCAGCCTGCGCGGAGGAGGTTGCGGCGAAGAGACATGGGGACTTCCTTTGGGACAGAGCGCCGTGGGACGCCAAGGACAACGAAGGTAACCACCGGGACCAGCTCGCTCAAGAAACCGGTGCATAGCTGAGAGATCCTCAGATTTGAACTCCGAAAAGCGTGTCGCGCCTACGCGCGCGTCCACGCGGTCCTTAAGGCGGAGCGGCGTGGCCGGGCTCGCCCTGGCGCCGAAAAGCTGAGGTACCCTCAGCTTTTCGTACGGGCGACCACGGGCAGCACGGGGGCGCGCCCCAGGGGTCGATGGAGAGGGCAGTCAAACGCAACTCCCTGACCCTCATGCCCCGAATACTCGTCCCCACCGCAGCCCTGGCGGCCGCAGCCGCAACACTGCTGGCCTGCGCGCCAGCAGCGCACGCAGCCTCGGCTGACGCGACCCTGACCGGCGGAAGCTTGTCCTTCCCCGCGCCAGCCAACCTCACCTTTCCGCCCGTCACCCTCGACGGCACCAACAAGACGACCTCGCAATCGCAGGCCATGAGCGTCAACGACGCTCGAGGGACGGGAGTCGGCTGGAACGTCACGGCCACCTCCACGACGTTCACCAGCGGCGGGAACTCGCTGCCGACGAGCGCGACGACCGTCGCCGGGGCGCCGAGCACGGCGTGCAGCGGCGGCGCCACCTGCGTCGCCGCCGCCCCGGCCGGGATCACGTATCCGTACACCCTGCCGGCGGCAGCCGTCGCCCCGATCGCTACCAAACTGTTCAACGCCAGCGCGAACACCGGGCTTGGATCGCAGACGTTCACGCCGTCGTGGACGCTCAACGTCCCTGCGTCAGCGCTGGCCGGCACCTACACGTCGACGTGGACGTTCAGCATCATCAGCGGGCCGTAGCC
>JAEYAL010000037.1 GCA_023404805.1 Actinomycetes bacterium
GCGCTGGAGCGCGCGGCGCGGCTGACGCCCGACCGGCTCGTGCGCGCCCGTCGGCTGCTCGCCGCTGGGTACGCCGCACGGCGCGCCGGCCGCGGCAGCTGGGCTGGCAGCTTGCTCGACGAAGCCCTCGATCTCACGGGGCACGACCGCACGCTGGAGCTGACCGTCGAGATCGAACTCGAGCAGATCGCCCTTGACGCGCACACCGGCTCGGCGCAAGACCTCCTCGCGCACGAGCGCTCACTCGCCGACGCCGCCCAGGGGATGCACCCGACGATCGCCTGCGACGCGCTCACGAACGTCGGGTACGAGGGCGTGGTGCAGCGCGACGCCGCCACCGCGCTCGAAGCCATCCGCGAAGCCGACCGCCTCGCGCCCCAGGCAGCCGCGTCGGTGCAGGACGACACCAACGCGCTCGTCGGCATCACGCTGCTCGCCACCGGCGACGACCCGCAGCGTGGCGTGGCCCGCCTGCGCGAGACGGCGCGCGACATGATCGCGGGCCGCACTGCCGGCTACCCGCACGCGGTCGTGCTGATCGCGGAGTACCTCTGGCCGTTCGGCGAGGAGCAGCTGGCGCGGGAACTGCTCGCGCGCGTCATCCCCGCGACGCGCAAGTCCGGCGACCTCATCACGCTGGCGGGCGCGCTCGGCATCAGCGGCGGCCTGCAGACGCGGACCGGCGAATGGGCGTCGGCCGAGACGCTCTTCGACCAGGCCATCCAGCTCGCCGGGATCCGCGACCTCACGTGGTACACGACGTCGCTCGAGGTCCGGCTGGCGAACCTCAAAGCGCTGCGCGGCGACCCGTCGACACTCGTCGTGCCTGAACGGCTCAAGGAAGCGTCCGGCCCGGACCTCATTCCGTTCCAAGACCAGCTCGGCACCGCGCACGCGCTGTACTTCCTCGGCGCGGGCGACGGACCGGCCGCGGCGCGGGTCCTGCAGGAGGTCGCCGACGTCTTCGAGCGCGGCGCGATGAACGGGCCGACGATCCTGCCGTGGCCCGCCGAGATCGTCGAAGCGTACGCGCTCGTCGGCGACTGGGCACAGGCGCGGCGCTACCTCACCGCGTTCCGCCAGCGCTGGGCGGCGCTCCCCACGCCGTGGTCGCTGGGCATCGCCGCACGCCTCGAGGGGCTCCTGGCCGACGACGCCGACTTCGAAGCCGCGTTCACCGAGGCGTTCGCGCACTTCGCCGAGACGACGGCCCCGTTCGACCTCGCCCGTACGCATCTGCAGTTCGGGCGGCGCCTGCGGCGCTCAGGCAAGCGCACGCGGGCGACCGAGCATCTGACGACGGCCCGGCAGGCGTTCGACCGGCTCGGCGCCCCGCTGTGGGCCGCGCAGGCTCGCACCGAACTGGCCGCTGCGGGGGCGGTCCGGACGACCAGTGACGGACAGAGCGGGCCCGTCCTCACCTCACAGGAGCGGGTCGTCGCCGACTGCGTCGCCCGCGGCATGACGAACAAGGAAGCGGCTGCACAGCTGTTCATCACGCCGAAGACGATCGAATGGCACCTGCGACAGATCTACCGCAAGCTCGAGATCACGTCGCGGGTCCAGCTCGCGTCGTACGTGCACGGCCTGGAGTCTCCGCGCGCCGAAAAGGTGGACGCCGCGTAGCGGTTCGGCGAACGCCCGGCGCAGCAGGCTCCCGGCGCGCCACCTCGCGTTCGGACCGGATTCTCGTCAGTCTGTACGACAATGAGCCGCGGGACAAACCAGCACCGTCAGGGGAACCTCGGTACTGATCGTTCCACCGGTCGCGACCTCATCGCCGCGGGTGCTCGATGACCGGCACACCCGCTGTTTCACCGGGCGTGCTCATCGGCCGTGGAGCCGAGCGATCCCAGATCGCGGCGTGCCTGGAAGCCGCGCGCGGTGGTGAGGGATCGGCGGTCCTCGTCAGCGGCGAGCCCGGCCCCGGGAAGTCCGCGCTGATCGAGCAGCCCGGGGTCTCCGCTTGACGGGTCCTGCCACGCAGAGCGGCGGCGCTCCGGCACGTACGCCCGCGCCGCTGATCGGCCGCGACCACGAGCTCGCGCGGCTCGCTGAGCTGGTCGACCAGGCGCGGGCCGGCCACGGCGGCGCCGTCCTCGTGCGGGGCGAGCCGGGGGTCGGCAAGACGGCGCTGGTCGAGCAGGTGCGCGCCGCCGCGAGCGACTTCCGCGTGCTGCATTGCCGCGGCGTCGAGGCCGAGGTCGAGCTGCCGTTCAGCGGGCTGCAGACGCTGTTGCTGCCGCTCCTCCCCGGCGCCGACCAGCTGCCCGACGGCCAGCGCGAGGCGCTCTCGGCCGCCCTGGCGATGGAGGCCGCGGAGCCCGCTTCGATCGTCACCGCCTCGATGGCGGCGCTGACCCTGATCGCCGGCGCCGCAGCCAGCGAACCGACCTTGCTGCTCGTCGACGACCTCCATTGGATGGACGAGTCCTCGCTGCTGGCGCTCGCGTTCATCGCACGGCGGCTCGGCCACGACCGGGTCCTGCTGCTGATGGCGGCCCGCGAGCAAGCCGCGACCGCCGACGTCATCGCCGAGCAGATCACCCTCGACCCGCTCCCGACCGACGCTGCCGCGCAGCTCGCTGAGCGCCTGCTCGACCGGAGCCTGCTGCCCGAAACCGCGGCGGCGGTGTCGGCCGCGACCGGCGGCAACCCGCTGGCGGTCGTCGAAGCGGTCCGGCTGCTCGGCGACAATCTCGAGCAGCTCAGCACCGGATTGAACGAGCCTTTGCCGCCGACGCAGCTGATCGAGCGTGGTTTCGCCAGCCGCCTGTCCGGCTTCACCGCGCAGGCTCGCGACGCCCTCCTGCTTGTTTCCACGGCGCTCGCCGACTCCGCCGAGCTGATACTCGACGCGCTCGAGCACCTCCACATCGATGCGGCGGTGCTCGACGAGGCCGAAGACGCTGGGGTCATCGCTCGCCAGCCGCACAGCGTGGCCTTCACCCACCCGCTCCTGCGGTCACTCGTCTTCCATGGAGCGGCGCCAGCTGCGCGCCGACGGTGCCACGCCGCGCTGGCCGACGTTTCGCGCGACCCCGGCGCCCAAGCCTGGCATGCGGCAGCCGCGAGCCAGCGGCCCGACGAGTCGATCGCCGCGGCCTTGGCCGACGCGGCCCATCTCTTCCAAAAACGAGGCGGACAACTCGCGGCGGCGCGCGCACTCGAGCAGGCGGCCAGGCTGACGCCGGACGCGTACGCCAGGGCGGAGCGGCTCCAACGTGCCGGGATCAGCGCGCGGGCAGGCGGGCGCCCCGACTGGGCGATGGAGCTGTTGGACGACGCCTACCGCGAGGCGAGCGCCAACCGGGCCCTGCAGCTTCAGATCGAATCTGAGCGGATTCCTCTGCAAGCGTCGTCGGGATCCAACGAAGGCGTCCTGGAACGACAGCTTCAGCTCGCGGACGACGCCGCTGGCGTCAGCCGTGACATCGCCATCGACGCGCTCGCCCAGGCTGCGGTTGAGGCGATGTTCGTCGGCGCGCCTGACGTCGCGATGGCGTCGCTGGAACGCATGCGGCCGCTCGGCCAGCCCGAGGATCCCGTCATCCAGATCCACATCCGGACCGCCGAAGCAGCCATCCTCGTGCACTACGGCATCGATGAGGCCCGCGCGATCGAGCTGTCCGGCGAGGTCGCGCGACGAGCACCCGACATGGTGCTGCTCGCGACCACCGGCGCTGCCGAAACGCTGCTGATGCTCGAGCGCGACGACGCCGCCGAGCGCGTCATCGCGCGAGCGCTGCGGAACGCGCGCGCCCTCGGCGACCTCCAGGTTCTGATCGGCGCGTTGTTCTGCGAGGGATATCGGCGGTTCCGGGCCGGCGACTGGGCCGCTGCCGATCTGGCACTCGAGCAGGCCTGCCAGCTGTGCGAAAGCCGGCGGATCGATTGGCACCTCGCTTCGGCGGCGGCGTTGCTCGCATTGGTGCGCGGATCGCGCGGCGACGACGGAGTCCACGCCCTGGTGACGCTCGTCGACGCGCTCTCTGCGCGGAACGCCTACCACTTCGACCAGTACATCCAGTCCGCGCTCGGGGTGCACGCGCTCGCCCACCGGGACGCCGCCCGGGCAGTTCTTCACCTGGAGAACGCTGCCCGCCACTGCAAGGCAGCGCAACTGGTCGACCCGTCGGCGCTGCCCTGGCCTGGCGATCTCGTCGAAGCGCACCTGCTCGCGGGCGACACGGTCCAGGCGGAGGAGGCGCTCGGCTGGCTCCGTGCCCGCCTGCAGGTCAACGACCGCAAGCTCGGGCGTGCCGTCGTCGGCCGGCTCGAGGGCATCATGGCCCGCGAAGACTTCGACACGCCCTTCCAGACCGCGCTCAAGCTGCACGCCGCACAGCCGTCGCCGTTCGAGCAGGCCCGCACGCACCTGCAGTACGGCCGCCGCCTGCGCCGCGCGGGCCGCCGCAGCGAAGCGGCCGAGCAGCTGACGAGCGCGGCTCGCATCTTCGAACGCCTCAGCGCCGGGCCGTGGCTCCAGCAGGTCCACACCGAGCAGCAGGCCAGCGGCAGTGGCCACGCGGCGAAGACCGACGCGTCAGCCGCGCTGTTGTCCCCACAGGAGACGGCCGTCGCCGACCTCGTGGCCGAGGGTCTGACCAACAGGCAGATCGCCGCCCAGCTCTTCCTCACCCCGAAGACGATCGAGTGGCACCTGCGCCAGATCTACCGCAAGCTCGGCATCAAATCGCGCGTGCAGCTGGCGTCCTACGTGCAGGCGCAGAGCGGGGCGCCCACGCGTGAGGGGGCGGCGTGACGCGGAGCGCGGGCTTGCCCAGCAGCACGCCGCCGCTCGTCGGCCGCGACCGCGAGCTCGCAGCGCTGCGGGCGCATGTCGAGCAGATCCGGAACGGCCGGGGCGCCGCCGTGCTCGTGACGGGCGAGGCAGGCACCGGCAAGACGGTCCTGGTGCAGGCGGCAGCCAATGAGGCGCCGGACGTCTCGGTGCTGCGTTGCCGCGGCGTCGAGGCGGAGATCGCGCTGCCCTACGGCGGGCTCCACGCGCTGCTGCAGCCGCTCGCCGACGACCTGAGCGCGCTGTCCGACCAGCAGCGCGAAGCCCTCAGCGCCGCGCTGGCGCTGCAGCAGAGCGCGCCGGCGTCACCGATCGAAGTCGCGATGGCGACACTGACGCTGCTGGCGTCGGCGGCCGCCAACCAGCCGCTGGTCATCCTGCTCGACGACGCGCAGTGGCTCGACCCGGCGTCGCTGACCGTGTTCGCGTTCATCGGGCGCCGGCTCGACCACGACCCAGTCCTGCTGCTCGCGACGACGCGCCTCGTCGAGGAGCATCCCCTGCCGGGCAGCACCGAGATCCACCTCGGCGGGGTCAGCAGCAGCGACACGCAACTGCTGGCCGAGGCGCACCTGGGTCGGCCGCTGCTCGATGGCGCCGCCGACGCGCTGCATCGCGCGACCGACGGCAACCCGCTCGCCATCATCGAGCTCGTCCGCACGGCGGCCGGCGACCTCGAGCGGCTTGGCTCGATCGTCGACGACCCGCTCCCGGCTAGCGCCCTGATCGACCGGGCGTTCGCGAGCCGCGTGGCGGCGCTCTCGGACGACGCGCGCCGAGCCGCGCTGGTCGTCGCGATCGCGCTGACCGACGACGCCGACGTGATCCACCCCGCCGTCCGCGCGCTCGGCCTGCCGGAGTCGTCGCTGGACGAAGCCGAACGGGCCGAGATCCTCGTGCGCCGCCCCGGCACCGTGTCGTTCTCGCATCCGCTGCTGCGTTCGGTGACCTACCACCAGGCGGCGCCCGCCGACCAGCGCGCCACGCACGCCGCGCTCGCTGAGACCGCCCGCGAACCGAGCGCCAGCGCGTGGCATGCCGCAGCGGTCTGCGTCGAGGCCGACGAGGAGGTGGCTGCGGCGCTGCAGGCCGCCGCGGCCGAGCTCAAAGCGCGGTCCGGCCACCTCGCCGCAGCCCGCGCATCCGAACGAGCCGCCCGGATCTCTCCTGACCTGCACCGGCGCGCCGAGCGCCTCTACCTCGCGGGCCGCAGCGCCCGCAACGCCGGCCGCAGTTCGTGGGCGCGCGACCTGCTCGACGAGGCCGCTGGCCTGAGCCCCGAGCCGCGGCTGCGCATCCGCATCGAGTTCAACCAGATCATCCAGGACGCCTATTCGGGCGCGATCGAGAACCTCACCGAGCGCCATGTGGCGCTGGCGACCGCGGCCGAAGCCATCGACCCGGAGTACGCGCTCACCGTGTGGGCGTCGACGGTGAACGAGTTCGTCCTCGACGGCCGCATCGAGGGCGCGCTCGAAGCCACCGACCACCTGGAGTCGCTGCCAGGTTTCGCCGACCACCAGCAGGCCCGGGCGATCGCGGCAGCCACGCGGCTGCTGGGAGGACGCGAGCCTCGGGGTGCCGCGCAGGCGCTGCGCGACGCTGCTCCCGACTGGGCTGCCGACCCCGGGATCGGCTCGCCGACCGTCATCGAGGCGCTCTGCTGGCTCGGCGAACGCGAACTCGCCGCCCTGGTCTCGGTCAGCAACCTGCGCAGCACGCGCGCCCGCGGGCATCTGCAGGCGGAGATGACCGGCGAGACCTGCGAGATCTACCGCCGGTTCGTGTTCGGGGAGTGGGCCGCCGGGCTCGTCAGCGCCGAGCGGGCTCGGCAGCTTGCCGTCGCGACTGGCCAGACCTGGCAGGTCGCCCTGATCGACAGCTCCGAAGCGTTGATCGCCGCGGCGCAAGGCGACGAAGCCCGCGCCCGAGCGCTGATCTCCACCACTGGCGCCGCCGCGCAGGCGAGCGGCTACGACCACGTCGCGCCGTACCTCGCCTCGGCGCTCGGATCCCTCGAACTCGGGCTCGGCCGCGCCGCCGAGGCGGTCCTGCCGCTGGAGCGCGCCCGCGACTGGTGCCGCGCCGCCAGATACCTGGAGCCCGCGCTGTTCCCGTGGCCGGTCGACCTCGTCGACGCGTATCTCGCTGCGGGCCGGCGCGACGACGCCTTCACCGCGCTCCGGGAGCTGGAGCGCGTCGCCACCGACTACGACCGGGCCAGCGCGCTCGCGGCGGTCGACCGCCTGTACGGGCTGCTCGCCCGCGAGGAGGAATTCGACGCCTGCTTCCAGCGGGCGTTCGCGCGGCACGAGACCATCAGCGCGCCGCTGGAAGCAGGCCGCGCGCACCTGCACTACGGGATGCGGCTGCGCCGGACGGGCCGCCGAACGCTCGCCCGCGAGGAGCTGCGGCGTGCCCGCGACGAGTTCGGCCGGCTCGGCGCCCGCGGTTGGCTCGCGCAGGCCGACGCCGAGCTGCGCGCGATGGGCGCGATCGCCGCCGAGAAGCCCAGCGCCGCGAAGCCTGCCGCCACGCTCACGCCGCAGGAGACGGCCGTTGCCAACTGCGTCGCCCAGGCGATGACCAACAAGGAGATCGCAGCCCAGCTGTTCCTCACGCCAAAGACGATCGAGTGGCACCTGCGGCAGATCTACCGCAAGCTCGGCATCAAGTCGCGGGTCCAGCTCGCCGCCATGGTGCGCCACAGCCCGGTGCCGACAGGCGGGCACTCGTGACGGTCGCCGCCGCCTCCGCCGGCTCTCAGCCTTCTCCCACACGCTCCTTACGTACGCCTGACGGAGCCCCCCGTAGGTTGGTGTGCAATGACCAGCGCCACCTTCGAAAAGAACGACGACCACGGGCCAACGCAGTCCGAAAAGATCGCTGCCGTGGCCAAGGGCCTGGAGGCGGTCCTCTACGAGACCAAGCGCGTGGTCATCGGCCAGGACGCCATGCTCGAGCGCGTCCTCGTGGCGATGCTCGCGGGCGGCCACGTGCTGCTGGAAGGCGTCCCAGGCCTCGCCAAGACGCTGACCGTCAACACCCTTGCGACCGTCACCGGCGGCACGTTCAAGCGCGTGCAGTTCACCCCGGACCTCGTCCCGGCCGACCTCGTCGGCACGCGGATCTGGCGTCCGGACACGGGCTCGTTCGACACGCAGCTGGGCCCCGTCTTCGGCAACCTGCTGCTCGCCGACGAGATCAACCGCGCCCCCGCGAAGGTCCAGTCGGCGCTGCTCGAGGTGATGCAGGAGCGGCAGGTCACGCTCGGCGGCGTCACGCACAAGCTGCCCGAACCGTTCCTGGTGCTCGCCACGCAGAACCCGATCGAGTCCGAGGGCACCTATCCGCTGCCTGAGGCGCAGGTCGACCGGTTCCTGCTCAAGGTGCTCGTCGACTACCCCGAGCTCGACGACGAAGCCGAAGTCGTGCGCCGCTCGATCGGCGCCCAGGCCGACATCCGCGGCCTGCTCACGCCCGAGCACCTCGTCGCCTACCGCGCGGCCGTGCGCGACGTGCCCGCCGAGCAGCAGGTCGTGCGGTACGCCGTCCGCCTCGCCGACGCCACGCGCCACCCCGAGCGCTACGGCCTCCCGCACCTGAAGTCCGTCATCGAGATCGGCGCCTCGCCGCGTGGCCCGATCGGCCTCGTGCAGGCCGGCCAGGCGCTCGCCGTGCTCCGCGGCCGCGACTACGTGACGGCCCGCGACATCCACGACCTCGCGTTCGACGTGCTCCGCCACCGCATGGTGCTCTCGTACGAGGCCCACGCCGACGGCGTCACGCCCGACCAGGTGCTGCAGCAGATCATGAGCGTCGTCGACCCGCGGGCGACGGGCTCCGGGACCGGCGGCGGGCCGCACGTCCCGGCCGCCTCCGAAGCGCCGACCACGCAGTACACGCAGGCCGGCACCGTTCGGTGACCGCTGGCCTGCTCATCGATCCGCCTGGCCGCCAAGGCCACGGGCGGGTTCCCGACTCGGCGGTCGCCGCGCTCGACCTTGCCCTCGCGCGGCGTGCAGCGGGGCGCCTCCCGGGCGACCATATCGGCGCGGGCGTCGGCCTCGGGACGGAGCTCGCCCAGCTGCGCCCGTACGTGGAAGGCGACGACGTGCGCCAGATCGACGCCGCCGCCAGCGCCCGCACGAACGAGCCGCACGTCCGGCTCCACGTGCCTGAGCGCGCGCTCACGACGTGGCTGCTGCTCGACGTCTCGCCGTCGATGGCGTTCGGCAGCGAGGTGCGGCTCAAGTCCGACGTCGCCGCTGGCGCCGCAACCGTGCTGTCGCGGATCGGCGTGCGGCGCGGCGGACGCGTCGGCGTGCTCCGCTGGGGCGCCCACGAAGAAGCGCTGCTGCCGCCAAAGGGCGGCCGCCATGCGCTCGGCGGCATCGACCGCCTGATCGAAGCGGGCGTCGCCTCCGACGGCACCACCCCCGCGTGCGACTTCGACCACGCGATCCGGCGCCTGGGTCTGCTGGCCCGCCAGCCCGGGCTCGTGATCGTGATCTCCGACTTCCGCGACCCGTCGCCTTGGGACCGCGCGTTCGCGGCGCTCGGGCGCCGGCACCGCCTGATCGGCGTCGAGATCTCCGACCCGCGCGAGAGCGAGCTGCCCGACGCGGGCCACGTCGTCGTGCGCGATCCCGAGACCGGCCAAGACGTCGAGGTCAATACGGGCTCGGCGCAGCTGCGAGCCGCCTACGCCCAGGCTGCCGCCGAGCACGCCGGCCACCTCGCCTCGGCGTTCCGCCAGGCCCGCGCCCGCCACGTGCCCCTCTCCACCTCCCGCGACTGGCTCCGAGACCTCGGGGTGGGCTTGCGTTAGCCCCTGCCAATGACCCTCCAGAACCCCATCTTCCTGCTGGCCCTGCTGCTGATCCCCGCGGGGATCCTGGCCGCACGGCTCGCCAAAGCCCGCCGCCGCAAGTTCGCGATCCGCCTCCCCACCGCGGGGACGATCGCGGCGATCCTGCCGCGCGAGTCGGCCCTGAGCCGCTTCCTGCCAGGCGCGCTGCTCGCCGCCTCGGTCGCGGCGCTGGCCTTCGCCCTCGCCAAGCCGCAGATCACCGTGCAGGTGCCGATCGAGCGCGCCTCCGTGATGCTCGTGACCGACGCGTCCGGCTCGATGCGCGCCACCGACGTCGCGCCGTCGCGCCTCGACGCCGCCCGCAGCGCCGTCGGCAGCTTCCTCGACGAGGTCCCCAAGCAGATGCGCGTCGGCCTGATCTCGTACTCGACGACCGTCGAGACGCTGCAGAACCCGACCACCGACCGCGTCGCCGTGCGCGACTCGGCGTCGACCATCTCCGCCAACGGCGGCACCGCCACGGGCGACGCGCTCGCGGAAGCCGTCAAGCGCCTCAAGGCGTCCGGCGGCAAGACCCCGCCGCCCTCAGCGATCCTGCTGATGTCGGACGGCATGACCTCGGCCGGCGTCGATCCGCTGGGCGTCGCCGAGGAGGCGAAGAAGGCTGAGATCCCGATCTCGACCGTCGCGCTCGGCACGCCCGACGGCACCGTCACCCTGCAGCCGGGCATCACCCGGGCCGTCCCGCCGGACCCCGAGACCCTGCGCCAGATCGCCGAGATCTCGGGCGGCAAGGCCTTCACCGCCGACGACGCCGACGCCCTCGACCAGGTCTACGAGAAGATGGGCAGCCAGCTCGGCACCCGCCCCGAGAAGCGCGAGGCGACCGCCGGATTCGCCGGCCTCGCCGCGATCCTGCTGGCCGGCGGCACGTTCGCGCTGCTGCGCCGCAACCGCCTCGGCTGAGCGACTGCGCTGTCAGCGCCCTCGCCCGGGCCAGACGTACGGGATGGATTACCCGGCCATACGCCGGGTAATCCGACCCGTGCCCCACGAGCCCGGATGAACCGGATGGTTTACCCGGCCATACGCCGGGTAATCCATCCCATACGCCGCCGGTGTGTCGCGGCCGTTACACAGCGGGCGTCAACGGGGTTACAGACGCAGGTCCCCAGCGGTGGGAGTCTCGGCGCATGACTTCTCAAGCCGAGCTCAGCCGCCGCGGCGCGGCGCTGTCGCTGGCGCTGGGCGCCGCGGTGCTCGGCGGCCTGGCGATCGCCGCCCCCGACTCGCAGGCCGCCGTGACGCGCGCGACCGTCGCCGGGCCGTCCGCCGACCTCGCCATCAACAGCAACGACACGGTCGACGTCGCCGTCGCGCCCGACGGCTCCGCGGCGATCGCGTTCAGCCAGAAGGTGGGCGGTGTCGACCATGCCTTCGTGTCGCGCTACGTGAGCGGCAGCTGGAGCGTCCCGGTCCGCGTCGACCTCGGCCTCGCCACGGCCTCGACGAAGCCGTCGGTGGCCGTCGCCAACGGCGGCCGCACGGTCGTGGTCTTCCCGAATGGCGCCGCGGGCAACGAGAAGCTCTACGCCGCCATCGCGCCCGACGCGATCAGCGCCTTCCAGCCCAAGCTCGACCTGCAGCTCGACCCGGCCGGCTGGAAGAACGTCGACCTCGACCTCGCAGGCAACGGCGACGGCTACTTCACCGTCCACCAGGGCTTCCAGGTGCGCGCCTGGCGCGTGCAGGGCAGCACCTTCACGCAGGTCGGTGGCGACTTCCCGAGCGCCGCGGGCGTCCTGAACGCCGCACCCGCCGAGCAGGTGGAGGCCGGCGACCAGCGCGGCGCGCACATCGCCGTCGACGCGACCGGCGCCACCGCCGTCACCTCGTGGACGGAGACGGCTGGCCTCGACTACAAGCCGTACGCCCGCAAGCTCAGCGGCACCGCTCCGGCGCAGGTCGGCGCAGCGGTCGACGCGACCGTCGCCACGTTCGGCGGCAAGACCGGCGTGAACAGCTTCAACGACATGAGCAGCGTCGCGGTCGGCGGCGATGGGCGCGCCTGGGTCGCGTTCCGCGCGGGCTTCGACTACGGCGGCACCAACAAGGGCCGCGCGCTCGTCCGCTCCTTCGACGGGACCACCTTCGGCAGCCCGCAGCAGATCGACGGCCTCCCCGCCGATCCGGCTGAGTCGGCCGAGTTCCCGAAGATCACGACCAACGCCTCGGGAGCCGGCCTGGCCGCGAACTACCGCCAACTCACCTTCGGCACTGAGGCTGCGACGCTCGGCGCGGGCGGCTCGTGGACGACCGCCACCACCGTCAGCGACGGGACGAACCTCACGGCTGGCCGGGCGTCGGTCGGCCTCGCCGACAGCGGCGTCGGGCTCGTCTCGATGTTCTCCGAGGTCACCGCCGGCCAGGGCCGCGTGCTCGGCCGCATCTCCGGTGGCCCGGCCGCGGGCACGCTGGAGACGCTCTCCGACCCGGCCTTCGGCGCCGCCAGCGCGCCCGCCGAGACCGGCGCGGGCGGCGGCTACGCCGTCACGGCCTTCCGCCAGGGCACGGCCGGGACCACACGCATCGTCGCCGCCGTCGTGCCGCTGCCGACTCCGGTCGCGCCGACGACGCCGACCACGCCCGGCACCGGAACGGGCCAGACGCCGGGCACCGGGCAGACGCCGGCCACGGCGCCCGCGCTCACGCAGCTGCGCCTGAAGACGAAGACCCTGCGCGCCACAGGCCGCGCACCCAAGCTCGTCACCGAGAAGTCGAAGAAGCGCACCGTGCGCTTCACGCTCGATCGCGCTGGCTCGGTCGAGCTGCGCGTCGCCAAGGTGCGCACCGGCAAGCTCGTCGGCGGGCAGTGCACCTCGGCCAAGGTCAAGCGCGTTCCGCGCAAGCAGCGCTGCGCCCTGGAGACCCCGGTCAAGGGCACCGCCACGCTGCAGGCGCCCGCTGGGACGAGCCACGTGCAGTTCGGCGGCCGCGTCACCAAGGGCCGCGCGCTGGCGCCCGGGAGCTACGCGCTCTACGCCGTCGCCAGCGACGCCCAGGGCACCGGAACGCCCGTCCGCGCGGCGTTCACGCTCCGCGACCGGTAGTGCCCGTTACCGCCCGGTTGCGGTCGGGCGGTAACTGAGCCTTCCCACAAAAAGAATGGGCGCGTAGCTCGCCCTGCCAATTGCCGCTCCGGACCATTACCGTGTGCCAGGCAAGTGCTCCGTAAGTCGGTCTATGACGACCGCTTGGAGCCGCAGGAGTGTCCCGTGAGCGAGCAGACGACGAAGCGAGTCCAACGGCCCGACGGGCGCAAGGCGCGCACGCGAAAGGCCCTGCTCGACGCCGGCGCCAGACTCTTCAGCGAGCAGGGCGTTGAGCGCACAACGGTCGACGAGATCGCCGAGGCCGCCGGCGTCTCGGTCGGCTCGCTCTACGTGCACTTCGGCAGCAAGGACTCGCTCCTGCTCCAGCTGATCGACCAGGCACTGGAGATCAACGAGCAGTACATGCAAGCGCCGGAGGCGAGCTCGCCGCTGGCCCGCGTGCTGATCGCCGGCGAGTGGTACTTGCGGTTCGCAATGGAGCAGACTGTCGCATTTCGGTTCGTCGCGATGCGCGTGCTCGAGCCCGACCAGGCGACTGCCCAGGACGAGATCAACGAGCGGATCGCCGAGCGCGTGCAGCGCATCGTCGCCCGCGTCACCGCCGACCTCAATGAGGCGATGGACACCGGTGAGATCGCCCAGGTCGACCTCGCTCAGGCGATGGTGTTCCTGTGGGGCGCCTGGAACGGCGTCGCTGGGCTTGTCCTGCGGCAGGACTCGCTCGCGATCAGCCCCGAGCTCGCGGCGGCCTCGCTGCTGCAGGGCCGCGAGGTCCTGATCCGCGGGCTCGGCGGAGACCCGGAGCGCTACCGCGATCTGCCGGGCCTGCCGCCCGCGCTCTCCTCGTAGCCGGCCGATTTTCGGTGCGGCCGCCCCAACGGCGGTCGGCGAGCGGGTAGCGTCGATGGAGACCACCTGTCGACGATCCCCACCCGCATGATCAACCCGATGAACCGCTGGGCGCAGTACGGCGAGAAGCCGGACTACGCCGGCCTGCTGACCTTCAGCGGCGTCCCGTACACCGAGGACCCGGCCGAGCTTGAGGGCGTCGATGTGGCGATCGTCGGGGCTCCGATGGACGACCTCGTGTCGGACGCCCCGGGCGCGCGCTTCGCGCCTCGCGCGATCCGCGCGGCGAGCTGCCCGCCGGGGCCGCACCTGGAGGCGGGCGTCGACGCGATCGGCGAGGTGCTCAAGGTGGTCGACTTCGGCGACGCGCCCGTCATCCCGGCCGACCCGGTCACCTCCCATGCCGCGATCCACGCGACCGTGGCGCAGGTGCTGGCAGCGGGCGCGGTCCCGATCATCCTCGGCGGCGACCACTCGATCGCCGAGCCCGACATCCGCGCCTGCGCCGAGAAGTTCGGGCCCGTCGGGCTGGTCCACTTCGACACGCACACCGACACCGGCAAGACCGTCTTCGGCGCCACGCTTTCGCACGGGACGCCGATGTTCCGGCTGGTCGAGGAGGGCCTGATCGACCCGGTCCGCTACGCCCAGGTCGGCCTGCGCGGCTACTGGCCCGGCGATGAGGAGTTCGGCTGGCAGCGCGACCGCGGCATCAGCTCGTTCTTCATGCACGACATCCGCGACCGCGGCATCCGCGCCGTCGTCAGCGACGTGATCCGCACGCTCGATGGACCCGGTCCGTCGGCTGGGCCGGTGTTTCTGTCGGTCGATGTCGACGTGCTGGACCCGGCCTTCGCCCCCGGCACCGGTACGCCCGAGCCCGGCGGCATGACCTCCGCGGACCTGCTGTGGGCCGTCCGCGAGATCGCGACCAAGCTGCCGATCTGCGGCGCCGACGTCGTCGAGGTGCTGCCCAGCGGCATCGCGTCCCGCGACATCACGGCGCTCGTCGCCGAGCGGACGGTCCGCGAGATCCTCACCGGGATGGCGGTGCGGCGGCTCGCGAACGGGTCGTGATCAGAACCAGCGCTTGACGATCAGCAGGCGCTGCGGCGTCGAGTAGGCCGGCGTCACGACGCTGAGGCGGAAGTTGCCGGAGTCGAACGGCAGGATCAGCGCCTGGATCTGCGTCGGGCTCACGACGCGGAACGACGAGACGCGGCCGCCCTTGCCGAGGTCGATCGAGCGGACGTTCCTGAAGTTGCGGCCGCGGATGGTGATCAGCGACGGCACGAGCGTCGACACGGTCGACGGCCAGATCGACGTAACTGCGGGCAGGTCGTCACGCACTGGCACGCTGGCGAGCGCCGCGGGCGTCCCTGCTGGGACCACGCAGTCGAAGCTGCCGTACGTGCGGTTCTCGCCCGGCTCCGGCGGCGAGAGCGTGCCGTAGACGCCAAATCCGTTGAGCGACAGCTCCATCGGCGCGGTTCCGGATGCCGGGGCAGCCCAGTTCCAACCGCTCGGCTTGCGGCCGCTCGTCCCGGCCGCGTACGGGGCGGCGAACACCGCGGAGGCGGCCGGCGAGATCGCCGTCGTCGACGAGTAGGTGCCCGGTGTCTCGACGCGGGTGCCCGCCGGGAGGTTGTTCCAGGCGCCAAAGGCGTAAGGCGTGTGCCAGAACGCGGTGAAGCCGCCGCGGGCCGCAAGCGCGCCGGGCGCGTTCGACGTCAAGGCGACCTTGAGATCGCGGACGGAGACCTCCTCGCCGTTGGCGACCACCGTCGGCACCGACAGCTGCACCCGCGCCGACGACGTGCCCGGCACGGGCTGGCCGGGGTAGTCCTGGTCACCGACGCTCGTGCGGCAGGTCAGGCCGTCGACGGTGACGTCGATGCTCTTGCGTGGTGTCTCGGCGTGCGCGGCCGGTGCAGCCGCAGCGCCGACGCCGCCAAGAGCGGCGAAGGAGGCGAGGACAAGTCGACGGTTGGCGGACGGCAGGTTGGACACCAGGATGCTCCTGAAGGCAGACACAGAGCCACGGGAGCAAGCCTCACCCCCAAAGCCGCTGGGATGCTGCCGGTACGGAGCGGATCGGTCAACCGGCGTCCGTCACAGAGCGCCGTGGGGCCCGGTATGCGGCCGCCGTTCGACCAGCCAGATCGTGCTCCGCTGGCGCATTGCCACTTGCCATCGCGAGTCGGCGCGGCAAGGATGGCCGCATGCCCGCCCGCTGGATCACGCTGCTCACCGTCGGCGCCGCCATGCTCGCCTGCCCGAGCGCCGCCTTCTCAGCGCCGACTGCGTCGCTGTTCGGCAACAGCGTCACGCTCACCTTCGAGGATTCTTCTGACCGGATCACGCTCGCGCTGGCGCCTGACGGATCGCTGCTGTGGGGTCTCGACGGGGCGCCGCTCTCGCCCGACCTGAACACGTCCGTCGGCGGCACCCAGGCGATGCCGGCGGGCGCCTTGACGGTCACGGTGTTCGCCAACGGCGGCGACGACATCCTTCGGACCACTGCCCCGGTCGCAAAAGTGACGGCGTACGGCGGCGACGGCGACGACACCCTCTACGGGTCCGACGGCCCCGACGACCTGTGGGGCGCCCTGGGCGACGACACGATGATCGGCGGGCGCGGCGCCGACAGCGCAGTGGGCGCCGACGGCGACGACCTCATCGTCTGGAACAACGGCGACGGGTCGGACGTCGTGCTCGGCGGTCCCGGGTCGGACACGACGCAGGTCAACGGCGCTGCCGCCGGCGAGACGTTCACGCTGACGCGTCCCGGGGAGCTCAGCCGCCTGAACCGGATCGCGCCCGGTGCGTTTCAGATCGACTTCGACACCGAGACCTTCAAGCTCAACGCCCGCGGCGGCAACGACACGCTCACCGTCTCGCCGGGCTTCCCGACGGCCGTGCTGGCCAACGGCGGCGAGGGCAACGACACGCTGACCAGCGGCGACGGCAACGACATCCTCCTCGGCGGCTTGGGCGACGACGTCGTGAGCGGAGGCGGCGGCAGCGACCTGCTCGACGGCGGCTTCGGCAACGACACCCTGAAGGCCGTCGATGGCACCGCCGATCTCGCACGCTGCGGCGCCGATACCGACAGCTACGACCTCGACGAGGTCGGCGTCGACACGGCGACCAGCGACTGCGAGGGCGGCTCGCGCATCCCGACGCCGGTCGTCCCGGTGCCGCCGCTGCCAGTGCTCGGCACGCTGACGCTGCAGCAGGCCAAGCTCACCCCGGACAAGCGCCGCTACATCAAGATCACGGGCGCCTGTGCAGCGACGGCGACGGCGGGCTGCAAAGGCACCGTCGAACTGGTCACGGCCAAGCCGGTGTCGGCTGGCAAGGTGAAGGGCGTCCTGTCGCTCGGCACCGCGGCGTTCAACGTGGCAGCCGGGCAGACCGCCGAAGTCAGCCTCCGGCTGCCGCCCAAGTGGGAGACCCTCGCGAAGAAGGGCGGCAAGTCGGTCGCCGTGCGTGGCGTGGTGCGCGCCACGGGCACCGCCGAGGGCGTCGCCGACCTGGGGCTCGTGCTGCCCAAGAAGCAAGCGAAGAAGTAGGCCGCGGGGCACCAGCTCGTGCCACAGCGGATCGGTCACGGGATGCCGACCGGCCGGGGCGTCAGGATCGTGGGCATGGAGCGCACCTACATCACCATCGATGGCGAGCTGCACATCGTCGAGGGCTCCGCTGACTCGGTGCTGCGGCGCTGGGAGCACGCGAAGGCGCAGGGCACGTTCCTGCGCTTCAACCTGCCCGACAGCTCGCGGCCACATTACGTGCACCCCGACGCGATCCGCGCGATCGGCGACCAGCTCGGCAGCGGCGGCACGCTGACCTGGGCGTCGTAGACGCCCAGCAGCGCGGGGCGGCCCCGGGCGGCAAGGTCAGCTCCTGAGCGCTGCGGCGAGCTCGTCGCCAGTGAGATCGGCGCCGTAGAGGTCGCCGCCGTTCTGCACCCGGCGGGTGTTGGACAGCTCGCCCGCGTCGACCGGATCGAAGCCGATCTGGTCGATGAGCTGCGCGACCTCGCGCTTGGCGGCCTCGCTGGCGCCGGCGATCGGAATGCCGCGGCGCGTGCCAGGCGGGGTGCCGGGCTTGCCCTGCTCGGCCAGGTGCACGGAGTAGATCGAGTTGAAGGCTTTGACGACGTTGGCGCCGGCGAAGTGCGCAGCTACGAACTCGGTCTCGGTCTGCTCGTCCGAGTCGAGCACGTCGATCTGCCCGTCGCGCGCGGGGTAGTAGTTGCAGGTGTCGATCAGCGTCTTGCCCTCGGTGCCCTTCGTCGGCAGGGTCGAGACCGCGTGGAGCGGGACCGTCACGACGAGGATGTCGGCGAACTCGATGGCGTCCTCAACGGTCGCGGCCGCCGCCGTCGGGCCAAGCGACGCGACGAGGTCCGCGAGCGTGTCCGGTCCGCGTGAGTTGCTGAGCGCGACGTCGTGGCCCGCGGCCACGAGGTTCTGCGCGAGCGCCGTTCCGATGTTGCCGGCGCCGATGAATCCGATCCGCATGCGTTCGACGCTAGGCGCTCGACGAGCCAGGCCGCTGCGGACGTCCTGGCTCCCCCTTCCAGAACGCCCGACAGCCGAGGCCGGCGGCGCAAGCGGCGGGGCCCGCACCAGAACTGTCCCCCGACTGTCTGATGCGAGCCCGTTCGCATGCTTTGGAGCCCAGCAGGTGAGCTCGCACTACTTACCTGTCTTCAGGGAAGGTCTTGTGACGAGATTCTTCGCCCTTGGCGCGTGAACGCTCAACGTCGAGGGGTTTTGAGCGTTTCGGCGCCGCTAGCGCGTCGCGCCGAGGTCCGACGGGCTCACCGTGACGGTGACCGACGACGGAGTCAGCGCAGGGGCGTCGGGCGCCGAGGCGCCGGGCGCGCCCGCCGTGGCGACGAACATCCCGACGGCCATCGCCATCAGCGACGCCGACGCGAGGATCGGCCGCGGGACCCGGTTGCGGAGCGCGCGGGCGCCCTGCGGGTCGACGTAGGTGACCCGGCCCGTGAACGGGCTGCGGCGCGCGATCCGCGCAGCGGCTTCGGCCGGCGCAGTACCCGCTCCGACGACATCCCCCGATGACGTCGGAGCGGGTAGTTGCACGGCGTGCTCAAGCGAGCTCACACCTACTAGTTGTCCGGCAGACGCCGTTTGTGACATCTGATTCCGAAAGTTTCGGGCGCGGGCACGCGCAGCCGACGGCAGCTGGGGCTCGTCTCGGTGCGTGGCGCGCGCGGTCATCGGAGATGAGGACCCGCGTTTCGCACCTGAGTTGCGGCGCCTGTGCCGAAGTGGCGCGTTTGCGCTCGCGGACCGGCGCTGCCTCGCGGCGACCTATGCCGGTGCAGCGGAAGCCCTGGGCCCAAACGACCAGATCGAGGCCGCCGCCGTCCGGCGCTTCGGGCCGCGCCGAAACCCGCCCCGGAACTATCCCCCGACGGTTCCAAGGCGAGCAGGCACGGCAGGCCCAGGACGGACCCACGCCCCTAACGGTCGCCAGAACGGGTTGCCGGCTCAAGCAAATTCGTATTGAAGGGCTACCACCGCGCCAAATTGTTCTGGGCAAAACCGGTCGCGTCCCGTTTACGCGCCACCGGTCGCGACGCGCTTCCCCGCCTACTGCCGCTCGCGCGTCTGGACCACCAGCCGCGCCGGCTTCCCGGCGGCACCAGGCTCCGCCCACGCGATCGACGCCTGGGCGGTCTTCGGGCTGTAGAACGGCTCCGGCGCCGTCAGCCCAGCTGCGGCCGCAGCGCCGCCCGCGAGCGGCTCGACCGCGCCGAACGCGATCCCGCCCGGCGGGCGGCCGAGCGCGTACCACTGCGCCGGATCGGCGTCGCCGCCGTCGCTGACCGTCACCACCGCGGCGCCGTCCTCGCGGACCGCCAGACCGCCGATCGAGTCGCCCGGCAGGTCGCGGTCCATGCCGAACCGGCCCGTCGCGTTCGCTTCGGCGATGCGGTTGCCGGTGTCGAGCTTGCCGCGGTACTGCGTCCATGCGACGAGCGCAGTGCCGCTCGGCCCGGCTACCAGCTCGATGTTCGTCGACGGGACGACGACGTCGGTCGACTTGCCGATCGTGTCGACGCGCGACGGCTTCGTCTCGCCAGCAGCGACCGACGCGGAGCGGACGATCCACGGGCTGTGGGGCTCCTCGCCGTGCGCGTACTCGCCCCACGCGACGATGGTCCGGCCGGTGGTCGTGATCGCGGTCCGCGCCTCGTTGGTCGTGCTGCCTTCACCAAGCTCGATCGGGGAGCCGAACCCCGCCGTCGCGCTGCCCGTCCAAAGTTGGACGCCCGCCTGGCCTTCCAGCCCGTCGTCGGCGTAGACCACCGCGACCCGGCCGTCCTTGTCGATCGCCGCAGACAGCCCGCCTGGATCGTTGAGACCGCCGGGACCGAGCCGCAACGTGATCGGCGTTCCGTAGGCTGCGCCTGCGCGGGGCCGGATCGCGGCCTGCAGGCGCTCCTCGCCATCGGGCCCGGCGTCGGCCTCGTACTGCGTCCACGCGACGATGCTCGCGCCGCCCGGGGCGCCGGCGAGCACGGCCGTGTTGGCACCGATCTGCATCGTCGTGTTGTCGTGCGGCAGCAGCTGCTGGACGTCGTCGACGGCGCCGTCGGTGCCCGCGCGGCGGACCGACAACCCGGAGAACGCGCGCGCATCGTCGTTGTTGCCGGACTCGACGAACTCGCCGTCGCCATTCGGCGCTCCGACCGGCCCCGCGAAGACAAACCCGTCGTGACGGTTCGGCGTTCCTGCCTTCCCGTCCGCGCTGACGGGCAGGAGCGCGAGGTCGTGCTGGTACTCAGCGCCGTCTTTTGGCCCGATCGGCCAGGCGGCGACGGCGTTTCCACGGTCGTCGTAGCTGAGCGTGCCCGACGAGCTGTGGGGCAGCTCACCCGGAACGTCGTAGGTCTTGACCACGTGCCACGGCCGGGCCGCCTTCGGCGCCGCCGCCGAGGCACCGGCCGGGGCGTTGGCCGTGTCCTTGGCGTCGTCGCCGCAGCCCGCGGCGGCACTGGCGAGGAGCCCGAGCGAAACAGCGAAGGTGGCGCGTTGCATCGCTGCCAGTCTTGCGTACGGCGCCGCGGACGGACCCCGCCTATCCTCGAAGGGTGGCCGCGGAGTCCGACAAGCCGGATCGATCCAGCGCGCCCCAAGGCGGAGACGGCGCGCCGCCGCGTCGGCGGCGCCGCAAACCCGCCGCCGACGGCAACCGCCGCCGCGGCAACCCCGAGGACCCCGGCCGCCCGCCGCGCCGCCCCCGGACGGGGAGCCAGAACGGCCGCCAGGGGGCCGAGCGCCGCGCGAAGCTCGCCGAGCAGCGGCGGCTCAATGCGCCGACGATCACGCCGGAGTCGTACCCAGACCTGCCCGTCAGCGAGCGGCGCGAGGAGCTGCTGGAGGTGCTGGCGGCGAACCAGGTCGTGATCGTCGCCGGTGAGACGGGCTCGGGCAAGACGACGCAGCTCCCCAAGATGCTGCTGGAGATCGGCCGCGGCATCGAAGGCCAGATCGCCCACACGCAGCCGCGGCGGATCGCGGCGCGGAGCGTCGCCGAGCGCATCGCGACCGAGCTGAACTCGGAGCTCGGGCAGACGGTCGGCTACGCCGTGCGCTTCGACGACCGCTCCGGCGAGCAGACCCAGATCCGGCTCGTGACCGACGGCCTGCTGCTCGCCGAGATCCAGCACGACCACCTGCTGCGGCGCTACGACACGATCGTCGTCGACGAGGCCCACGAGCGCTCGCTGAACATCGACTTCCTGCTCGGCTGCCTGCACCAGATCCTGCCCAAGCGGCCCGACCTCAAGCTCGTGATCACCTCGGCGACGATCGACACCGAGCGCTTCTCCAAGCACTTCGCGGCGGCCGACGGCACGCCCGCGCCGGTGGTCGAGGTCTCGGGCCGCACATTCCCGGTCGAGGTCAGGTACCAGCCGCCGGTCGACGACGAGGGCAAGCCGGTCGATGAAGCTGACGCTGTCGCCGAGGCCGTCGACGCGCTGCTCGACGAGGGGAAGGGCGACGTGCTCGTGTTCCTCTCCGGCGAGCGCGAGATCCGCGACGCCGAGGAGATGCTCCGCGGCCGGCTCAAAGACAAGGCCGAGCTGCTGCCGCTCTACGCGCGGCTGTCGAGCGCCGAGCAGCAGCGCGTCTTCAAGCCGAGCGGGGCCAAGCCGCGCGTGGTGCTGTCGACCAACGTCGCCGAGACTTCGTTGACGGTGCCAGGGATCCGGTCGGTCGTCGATGCCGGCTTCGCGCGCATCTCCCGGTACTCCGCGCGGCTCAAGGTGCAGCGGCTGCCGATCGAGCCGATCTCGCAGGCGAGCGCCAACCAGCGCTCGGGCCGCTGCGGCCGCGTCGCGCCAGGCGTCGCGGTGCGGCTCTACGAGGAGAAGGACTTCGACGAGCGCCCGCAGTTCACCGACCCGGAGGTGCTGCGGACCTCGCTGGCGTCGGTGATCCTGCGGATGGCATCGCTGGGTCTGATTTCGACGGCGACCTCAGGCACTGCGGACCAGGATGGGGTCTCCTCCGGAGGGGTGGGCGAGGTCGAGTCGTTCCCGTTCCTGGAGCCACCGGACGCCCGCCAGATCCGCGACGGCCTCAACCTGCTGCATGAGCTCGCGGCGATCAAGGCGCCAACGGGGACGATCGAGCTGACCGACCTCGGGCACCGCCTCGCGCGGCTGCCGATCGACCCGCGCCTGGGCCGGATGGTGCTCGAAGCCGACCGCCGCCACTGCGCGACCGAGGTCATCACGCTCGCCGCCGCGCTGTCGATCCAGGACCCGCGCGAGCGCCCTGCCGACAAGCAGGAGCAGGCGGCGCAGGCCCACGCGCGCTTCAAAGACGAGACCAGCGACTTCGGCTCGCTGCTGAACCTCTGGTCGTGGATCCAGACCGAGCGCCGCGCGCAGTCCAACTCGCAGTTCCGCAAGCAGTGCAAGGCCCAGTTCCTGCATGTGCTGCGGATCCGCGAGTGGCAGGACCTCGTCTCGCAGCTGCGTCGCGCCGCGAAGGAGGTCGGGATCGGGCTGAACGAGACGCCCGCTGAGCCCGCCGAGATCCACGCCGCGCTGCTGTCGGGCCTGCTCTCGCACCTGGGCCTCAAGGACGGCGACACGCGCGAGTACCTCGGAGCGCGCGGGTCGCGGTTCATGATCGGCCGCGGATCGTCGCTCCAGCGCCGCCAGCCGACCTGGGTGATGGCCGCCGAGCTGGTCGAGACGAACCGGCTGTGGGCGCGGACCGTCGCCCAGGTCGACCCCAAGCTCGCGCTGACGATGGGCGAGCACCTCGTGCGGCGCTCCTACGACGACCCGCGCTGGGACCGGCGCCGCGGCGAGGTCGTCGCCACCGAGCGGGTGACGCTCTACGGCCTGCCGATCGTCGCGGGCCGCGCGGTGAGCTACGGCCGGATCGACCCGGAGCAGGCGCGAGAGCTGTTCGTGCAGAAGGCGCTCGTCGAAGGCGACTGGGATGCGCGCCACCAGTTCCTGACGGTGAACAAGGACCGCATCGCAGATGTGGAGCGGATCGAGGAGCGCGTGAGGAAGCGCGGCCTGCTCGTCGACGACTCGGTGCTGCGCGCGTTCTTCGAGGAGCGCGTCCCGAAGGACATCGTGAGCGGGTCGGAGTTCGACCGCTGGTGGCGCCGCAACCGCCACACCGATCCCGAGCTCCTGTCGTACACGAAGGACCTGCTCCTCAACGCGTCGATCGTCGAGACCGTCGACGCGCGCGACTGGCCGACGAAGTGGCGCCAGGGCGACCTGGAGCTCGACCTGTCCTACGAATATGAGCCGGGGACCGACAAAGACGGCGTCACCGTGCACGTGCCGCTCCAGGCGCTCGGCACGCTGCGGCCGGAGGGCTTCGACTGGCTCGTGCCCGGGCTGCGCGAGGAGCTGATCGCCGGGCTCTTGCGGTCGCTGCCCAAGGAACTGCGGCGCTCCCTCGTGCCGGTGCCGGAGCTGGCGACGCAGATCCTGCGGGCGGTGACGCCGCGGAGCAAGCCGATCGGCGAGGCCGTCGCCGAGCAGGTGCTGCGGCTGCGCGGCGTGCGGATCGACCCGGCGCTGCTCGACCCGGGCCAGCTGCCTGGCCACCTGCGGATGCGGTTCCGCGTGGAGGACGCCGACGGCAAAACGCTCGCCGACGACCACGACCTCGCGACGGTGCGCACGTCGCTGCGGCCGAAGCTCCGCGAAGCGCTGACCGAGAAGGCGGGCGCCGTCGAGCGGACCGGCTTCCGCGAGTGGCCGCGGGTGCTCGAGCCGACCGGCGACATCCCGAAGGTCGTCGCGCTGCCGGGCACCGGCCAGGCGATCCGGGCGTACCCGGCGCTCGTCGACGAGGGCGAGACGGTCGGGGTGCGCGTGCTCGACACCAAGGACGCGCAGGCCGCGGCGATGCACGGCGGCACGCGCCGGCTGCTGCTGTTGCTCGTGCCGCCGCCGGGGAAGGCCGCGACGAAGGGGCTGACGAACCAGGCTCAGCTCGAGCTCGCGGGCGCGCCGTACGGCGGCGGCGCTCCGGCGGTGATCGACGACGCGTTCGGCGCGGCGGTCGATGTGCTCCTCGCGGAGGCCGGCGGCGCGACCTTCGAGCTGGCCCAGTTCGAGCGGATCCGCGCGCATGTCAGCGCGGGGGTTCACGCGAAGACCGCGGCGATCATCAACGACGTGGTCCGGGTCTTCCTCGCGACCCGCCAAGTCCAGTCGGCGCTCGACTACGCCCCGATCGGCGGCGAGCTGCAGGACGCGCGGGACGACGTGGTCCACCAGCTCGGCCTGCTCGTGCACCCCGGCTGGATCAGCGCGACGGGCGCCGCCCGCCTGCCCGACGTGGTCCGCTACCTCGAAGGCCACGTGGCGCGGCTGCAGCGCGCGCCGTCGCAGATCGGCGTCGACCGCGACCGCATGCACGCGATCCACGCCATCGAGGACGAGATCGCCGAGGCGGCCGAGGCCCTCGGCGACGCCGCCTGGCCGCCCCACCTCACCGAGGCCTTCTGGCTCACGCAGGAGCTGCGCCTGCTCCAGCTCGCGCCGGGCGTCCGCGTCGCGGGCGGCCCGAGCGCGAAGAAGGTGCGCAAGCTGATCGCGGGCTAAGGGCGCGATCGCGAGCAGCGCGGCGACGCGGGCGGCGCTGCCGCCGCGGGCGAGTTCCAGCGCCGCGAGCAGCGCAGCGAACGCCTCGCACCACGCCCAGGCACGTTCGGCTTCGATGCCGGTCAGCCCGGCGAGCGCGTTCGTGCGCAGGCGCCACTCGTCGGGCACGTCGGACTGCCAGAGGATCCAGTCGATCAGGTCGAAGGCCGGGTCGCCGACGCACGGGCGCGGATCGAGGGTCATCAGGCCGACCGGAGCGCCGACGTCGAAGACGTTGCCTGGATGCAGGTCGCCGTGAACGAGTTGCGGCGTGCGGTGCGACGCCGCGAGTTCCTGCGCGAGAAGACGGCCCGGCGCCAGCCGCGCCACGCCGACCACTGCCGCGAGCGTGTGGTCGTCAGCGAGCCGCTGTTCCCAGCGGTCGAACAGGAAGGCGACGCGCCCTGCCAACGGCGGAAAGTCGGCCGTTTTGTCTACCGCAACCTGGAGGGCCTGAAACAGCTCGGCCACCGCCTCGAGCGACGGCGTGGCGCCGGTCAGCCGCAGCGGCTGATCGGTCGGCAGCGCTTCCAGCAGCAGCACGCCGACGCCGGTGGAGTGGTCGAGCACGCGCGGAACGCGGCCCGTACCTACCCAGCGGTCGAGGGCGCGGTCTTCAAGGACCGACAGCTCCGGTTCCGGAGTGAGTTTGAGGAAGACGCGCGCACCGCCGCGGCGGCGAACAGCCGGGAGCACGACGGCGGTCTCGCCATGCCCGACTGGAGCCCCGAGGTCGAGGTCCCAGCGGGCCCAGCCTAGGCGGGGCGAACTCCCGTCATGTGCGGTCGTCGGACGACCGTGGATGGCGGGAGTTCGCGCCGCAGGCGGCTACTTCTTGCCGCCGGCCTTCTTACGGGCCTTCGTCTTGGGCTTCTTGACCGACGCCTTGCCGGTCTTGCCGACGCGCGTCGGGCCGCCGAGCGCCTGGACCGACGCCTCGATGCCGGACTCGACGAGGACGCCGGGGATCTCGACCTTGGAGGTCTTGGCGTCGACGGTGCGCTGCTCGGTGCGGCCGTTGAGCTTCACCGTGACGCGGTAGCCCTCGGCGCCGGGGACCTTCTTCCAGGAGACCTTCGCCACGCCCGACTTCGTGCGCTTGAGGGAAACCCGAGGCGCCCCGAGCGTCTTGACCTTGGCGGTGTAGCGGGTGACGGTGAGGCTCTCGCGGGCCATGCCGTCCTGCTCGACGACCGCGACGATCTCGCGCTTGCCGCCCTTGCCGGCGTCCGGCTGCAGCTTGAAGCTGCCGCGGCCCTTGCCCGTCGTGCCGAGCTCGACGCTGACGCCCGTACCGCGCTCGAGGAACCGCACGGTCTGGCCCGGGATCGTCTTGATCTCGTACTCGACCTTGCCGCCCTTGACGGTCGCCTTCACCTCGGGCTTGGGCAGCGCCTCGGCGCCCTGGACCTCGCGGAACGTCGTCCCCTCGGCAGGGGTGAACGTCCAGCTGCCGGCCTTCGGGCGCGCGACAGCCACGTAGGTCGCGCCCTCGTCCGGCTGCGGCACGACGACGAACTGGTCGTTGATCACCGTCGACCCGTCGGCCGGCACGGCGACCGATTCACCGGACGGCCCGGTGAGCGTGAACTGCGGCGCGCCTGCGGGCCCGCTGCCGAGCACCTTGAACGACACCGCGCGCTCGTCCTTGCCGACGACCTGCGTCACCGGGCCTGCCTGCGCGCGCCGCGCGAGCTGAGACTTGCTGACCTTCGCGCGGTAGGGCCCGAAGTCGCAGTTGCCACCGAGCCAGTCGATGTACTTGGCGTTCCACTTGTAGCCAGCGCCGATGTTGATGTCGCGCCACAGGAACCCCTTGATCGACGCGCACCCGGCGACGCCGACGCTCGACACGATGCCCTTACCGGACAGCGAGTTGCCCTTGGCCTTGAACGACACCGAGCCTTCGGCGTTGAAGCCGTTCTTGCCGGCCTCGCCTTCGATCTGGCCGACGAAGCCGAACTCGTTCTTGGAGTCGAGGAAGTACGAGACCTTGCCCTCGGCGTAGAAGTAGCCGTTCCAGTGGTACTCCGCGCTGGCGCTCGCCAGCGGGATGTTCGCGACGCGCAGGCCGCCGCTGATCTTGGCGAAGTCGCCGTTGAAGTCGAACTTGCCGTCGACCGTCACGGCGCGCACGTTGAGCGCCGG
The DNA here is from genome assembly GCA_023404805.1 of Actinomycetes bacterium. GTDB lineage: Bacteria > Actinomycetota > Thermoleophilia > Solirubrobacterales > Solirubrobacteraceae > JAGIBJ01. The sequence continues at coordinate 26,907 of JAEYAL010000037.1, forward strand.
GATCTTCGGGCCGAAGCCCGCCGAGACGCTGCCGTAGACGCGCGTCGGGTCGAGGGTGAGGTCGGCGCTGATCGAGTCGAGCGTCGCGACGCCGCCGAGCGGAATGCCCGCCGCCGAGACGCCGATGCGCTTGAGTTTGCCGCCCTGGATCACCCAGCGGCCACCGAGGCCGGAGTCCCCGGTCTTGAACCCGAGGTAGACCATGGTCTCGCCAGACCAGGTGTCGGACGGGCCGTCGTAGGCGAGCTTGACCGGCTTGACGGTGATCAGGCCCGGAAGCGTGACCTCCTGCGCGGCGACGCCGACCGCATCGACGATGACCTGGCCGTTCACGCCCACGAACAGCTTGCTGGACCCGGTGATGCCGCCGAAGACGGCGGGCAGCGCGAGGTTGGCGGCCACGTCGACGCCGCGCGTGCCCTGGCGCTCACCCATCTTCAGCGCGATGTCGCCCTGCACGGGGAAGCCGAACATCGCGCCCGCGGCCGACGGCAGCTGGAAGCGCAGCTCCGGCAGGTTCTGCAGGCCGAGGAGCGACAGCGGGACCTCGACGTTCGGCGTCCGCAGCGACGGGATCTTGCCTGCGAGCTTGGCCACGTCGGGCGCCGAGACCTTCGAGAAGTCCGGCATGCCGACGTTCAGCTTCGGCAGCGCGCCGACCCCGGATAGGCCGGGCAGGCCCTTGAGCGTCGACTGCTGGACCGACTTGCCGCCAGCACCCGGCTGCGGCATCACGAGGCGTGCCAGGCCGGAGAGGTCGGGGCGGTATTGGAACGTCCAGTCGAACGCGCCCTCGTAGAGCTTGACCGGGCCGACGGAGCGGCCGTAGAGGCTCGCCTCGAAGACGATCTTGGCGCTGCCGCTCGTGGCGATCCGCAGGTTCAGCGGGTCGATGACCAGCTTGGCTGAGCCGCCGTTCGGGACGAACTTGAGGCCGCCGACGGACGCCGACGCGGACGTCGTCCAGGTCATGCCCTCGCGCTTCAGGCAGTCGCCCTTGATCTCGAGCGGGCCGACCGCGACCGTGCGCGCGCAGCCTTCGGGGACCGGCTTCTCGGCCGGCGGTGCGGGCGTCGAGCTGGCGCCGCCGGGGGTCGAGCCTCCGCCCGTGTTGCCGCCACCGGTGTTGCCGCCGCCCGTCGAGCCGCCACCGCCGGTGTTGCCGCCACCGGTGTTGCCGCCCGACAGGTTCGGCTTGATGCCGGTGACGACAAGCTGGCGATGGCCGTTGGTCGTGTTCGGCTCGTCTTCGAGCGCAGCGCTGACGTAGCGGCCGTCCCCGGAGGTCTGCGCGACGAGCGCAAACGCCTGCCAGGTGTTGGTCCGCACGAGCGAACCGCTGTCGGCGAAGGTCGCGTCGACCGCACCCGACGCGGTGTAGCGGCGGGTGACCGCCGACGGCTGCGTCGACGGGCCGTTGTGGCGGCCGCCGGTGACGACGACCTTGCCATCGGCCTGCACGTTCACGCCGTCCCACCACGCGTAGGTGCTGGGCGCGTAGTCGGTCAGCAGGCCGCCGTTGCCGAAGTTCATGTCGCGGGCGCCCGTCTGGGTCATGCGCGCGATCGCCATCGACGCGTTCACATCGCCGGTGCCGACCACGTAGGTGGTGCCATCGGCGAGCGCGAAGAGGTCGTACGCCGACGACTCCTGCGCCGAGCTGCCGAGGAACGGCTGGGCGAGTCCGCCCGTGCCGAAGCTGGTGTCCGGGTCGCCGGTGCTCGTGAAGCGCACGACGCCGAGCGAGCTCGCCGGCCCGCCGGGCGTGCCGAGCACCGCGCCAGCGACGAAGATCTTGCCGTCGCCGGGGCGCACGACGAGGTCCTTGACCGACGCGCCCGGTCCCACGGAGAGTTCGGCGATGCCGTCGCCGCCGCCGAAGGTCATATCGGGCTGTCCCGAGGTCGCGCCGAGCGCCCGGACCTGGAAGAGGTCGCTCTGCGCCGTGGAGACGTAGATGCGTGCGCCGTCGGGGCTCAGCCGCAGCCCGCCCGGGAAGCGCCCGAATCCGAACCCAGCCACGCCGCCGGAGCCGAACCCGCTGACGAGTCCGCCGGTCGGGCCGAACTTGTAGACCGCCGACGTGAAGTCGTTGCGCATGGCGGCCACGTAGACGTTGCCGCTCGCATCGGTGGCGACGCCGCTGACGTCGATGAACGTGTCCGCCCCGGCCACCGGCAGGGTGTCGATGCCGTCCCCGGCGAAGTCCGTGTTGAGCTGGCCCGACGCGGTGAACCGGGCGACGGCGAGCCCGTAGCCGTCCTCCGAGCCCGCCACGACGAACCCATCGTCGGGCGTGCGGACCGCATCGGCGCCGGAGCCCCAACCGCCGTTGAGCTTGACGACCGTCTCGCCGCTGCTGCCGAAGGTGGTGTCGACGGCCGCGCTCGACGCGTAGGCCGGACCGGACGCGAATGCCGACGACAACAGCGCCGCCGCAAGTGCGGCGCGCACGGGGGAACGTTTGGACACGGTGGGAGTGCCTTTGTGAGGTGGGGTGGGTACGGCGCCGAGAGCCGGCGCCGGGTCACGCGACCGTGGGACGTCGCGCTGCTTTTTCGTATACCGGGCCGAGATGCGGCGAACGCGCCAATACGCCGCGGAATGGGCATTCAACGCCCGCTGGGTCGACAGATCACACTGCGCCACGCCCGTGACCGGGCTTGCCGCCATTGCCACGTCGCGAACCTCGGCAATCCGAGGTACCCAGGCAACCTCACATCACGGGAGGCCGCCCGGGCGCCGGGACCCCCGTCGTCCTTGGCGGTCTGGCAACCGTGGATGGCGGGAGTTCGCCGCCTCGGCGACGGCGCCTCAGCTCGCGGCGGTGTAGATCGCGCGGATCTCGTCGGCCTCGAACGCCGGCGCGACGCGCGGCAGCTCAGGCCGGGCGGCGGCGATCGCGACGGCCTGCTCCCGCAGCCCGGCGTCGGTCGCGAGCGAGCCAAGCCCGGGGGTGTCGGCGGTGCGCCAGAGGGCGTCGGCGAGATCGTCGACCGGTCGGCCGAGCGCGGCATCGAGCGCGGCGAACGCCTCGGGAGCCCGCTGGCGGAAGGCGCGCAGCGTGTGCGGCAGCAGGGCCGCGTTGGTCGCCGCGTGGCTGAGGTCTCCGGTGCGGACCGCCGTCTGCGTGAGCGCGTGGTGCGGGCCCAGGCCGCTGCGGTCGACGGCCCAGCCCGCGAGGAGCGCGCCGAGGGCGATCTGCTCGCGGTCGCCGCTGCCCGCTGCGGCGGTCGACCCTGGCGCCGTGGTGAGGCCCCAGCCGACGCCCAGCTTGACGATCGCGTCACTGCCGACGGCGCGGGCGATCGGCGTGGACTTCGCGCTCACGACGGCCGTGATCGCATGCCCGAGCGCGTTCGCGCTGCTCGCGGCGAGCTCGGCATCAGGTTGCGAGGCGCTCAGGGCCGGATCGTTGACCACGACGGCAGCGCGCACCCGCGGCACGGACTGTTCGACGCCGCGGGCGTGGCGGTGCACACCCGTCATCTCAGCCCCGGAGAGCGAGGTCGGGATCACGACGGGCGGATCGAGCCGCTGCGCCGCGGCGACGGCCTTGGCGACGTCGATCACGCGTCCGCCGCCGAGCGCGACGAGCCGGTCGACCACGCCGTCGTCCGGCTGGTAGCCGTCGGTGCGCACGTCATCGAGCACGGCAGCCGCGACCGCATCCACCTGGCCGGGCGGCACGTAGACCACCGAGACGGCCTTCTCCGACAGCGACGGGACCGCGGCCTCAGCCCGGGGCGTCGTGAGGAGGACGTAGCCGGAACCGATCAGGTCGCCGGCGGCCTCGAGGGCGCCGGACCCGAAGATGATCGTCTGGTCGCGGTCGACATGGCGGAACGGGGCGCTCATCACCGCGCAGTATCGACGCTGCCCGCGGCGATGGGTACCCGTTGGTTCGGTTCTTTCAGGTACCCGCCCGCCAGCCCGCCGCTCCGCAGGCGGCTCACCCCCGGTCGAGGCGCCGATTCGGCCTAGGCGAACCGCGCCTGCACCCAGTCGACGGCGGCCGCGAGGTGCGGCCGGTCGATGAAGTGCCCCGCGTCGGACTCGTGGTACTCGACCGGCAGGCCGCCGGCCTCCAGCAGCGCCTTGGCGTTCCGCGCGAAGTCGACCTGCATGATCGGGTCCTGCCGCCCGTGCGCGATGAACACCGGCAGGTCAGGCCGGGACGCGAGGTCTGGCGTCCACCCTTCGACCGTCGGGACGAAGCCCGAGAAGGCGAGGATCCCCGCTGGCGCCGGGCGATCGCCAGAGAGACCCAGCGAGTAGCTCATCACGGAGCCCATCGAGAAGCCGCCGAGGATCGTCCGCTCTGGCGCGATCCCGGTGCGCTCCCAGAGCTCATCGTGGAAGGCCGCGAGCTGGTCGAACGCGCCGTGGAACGTCTGCGGATCCGGATACCCGACCCGCGGCACGACGTACCAGTGGTAGCCCGGCGAGCCGGGGAGCTGCAGCGGCGCCCGCGGCGTGACCACATGCAGCTGCCGCTGCGGGTCGAGCACATCGGCGAGGCCGAGCAGGTCCTGCTCGTCGGAGCCGCGGCCGTGGTGGAGCACCAGCAGGCCCGCGGCGTCGCCAGCGGCCGGCCGCTCCAGATACGTCAGCGGGGTCATGCCTGCACCTTCTCGGTCTGAGCGGCGTCCGTGGCGTCGGTGCGGGGCTCGGCGTCGGCCGCGGCACGCTGCGCGGCCCGCGGGTTCGCGAGCGGCTGCAGCAGCTGCTCGAGCTGCGGACGCAGGCGCTCGTGCTGGCTCGGCAGGCGCAGCGACTCGCCGAGGTGCGCCGGGTCCTCGTCGACGGCGAAGCCCGGCGAGGACGTGGCGATCTCGAACAGCACGCCCTGCGGCTGGCGGAAGTAGATCGCGTTGAAGTAGTCCCGGTCGATCACCGGCGTCACATGCATGCCGGCCGCCGCGGCGCGGCGCTGCCAGCTGACGTGGTCCTCGTCGAGCGAGTGCCACGCGATGTGGTGGACGGTGCCCGCGCCCTGGAGCCCGCGGGCGTCCGGCGCGGCGTCGTAGCCCCACAGGAAGTGGCGCTCGTCGCCCTGCAGCCGGTACTCGCCCTCAGACACCTCGGTGAACCCGAGCGCCTCGGTGAGCAGCCCGCGGTCGGCGTCGAGGCTCCGCGCGTTGTAGGCCCGCGCGCCTTCGACGCCCAGGATCGCGTGCTCAGCCGGGACGTCCGGGTGCTCGGCGCGCAGCGGCGGGTTGGTGCCATCGGTCACGACGAGCTCCAGGCCGAGGCCGTCGTAGTCCTCAAAGCGCAGCGAGCGTTCGCCGCGCTCTGACTCGTAGCCGGCCGCGCTCAGGCGGTCGGCCCAGAAATCGAGCGAGGCCTCCGAGGCGACGCCGAGCTGGACCCGATGGATCATGCCCGCGCCCGCGCGGCCCTTCGGCGCGCCCGCGAACTCGAACCAGGTGAGGATCGAACCGGGCGAGCCCTGCTCATCGCCGAAGTAGAGGTGGTAGGCCTCCGGGGCGTCGAAGTTGACCGTCTTCTTGACGAAGCGCAGGCCCAGCACGCCCGCGTAGAACGCGACGTTGGCGCGCGCGTCTCCGGTCATCATCGTGATGTGGTGCATGCCTTCGAGCTTCATGATGCTCCTCCCTCGGAGCCGAAGTAGTTGTGGATGCAACTATATCCCAAGGTAGTTGTGGTTGCAACTACTTGGTAGGCTGGACCCGTGACCGCCACCGGCGAACCTGAGTCGACCGCGCTCCGAGCCGGCGATCCCCTCACCCCGCGTGAGCTGGCCGCCTGGCGCGGGCTGCTGCGCGTGCACGCCGAAGTGACCCGCGAGCTCGACGTGCAGCTGCGCGCTGAGCACGGCCTCTCCGTGTCGTCCTACGAGGTGCTGCTCTTCCTCGGTCAGGCCGAGGACCGCCGCCTGCGGATGGCCGACATCGCCGACCGGGTGCTGCTCAGCCGCAGCGGCCTCACGCGCCTCTGCGACCGGCTCGTCGAGCTCGGTTACGTCACCCGCAGCTCAGCCGAGGGCGACGGCCGCGGCCTCTATGCCACGCTCACCCCGGTCGGCGCCGAGAAGCTCGAAGCAGCCGGGCGCTCGCACCGCGCTGCGGTGCGAGCGTTGTTCCTCGACCGCCTGCCCGGCGCCGATCAGGATGCGCTGGCTCGGATCTGGTCGGGCTTGCTCGACGTCTGACGCGCCTGCGCGCGGACCCACGCCATAGCGGCCAGCCGCCGCAGCCCGTCGGCATTGCGGAGCGCGATCAGCGGTGAGGTGACAAGCCGTGGCAGCAGCCGCAGCGCGCCGCCGTTGACACGCTCGTCGATGGCGATGCAGGTGCCGCCGCGCTGGGGGCGCAGCTCGAGCTCGACGATCGCGGTGAGGATCGGCCGCACGCGCACTTGGAGCACCAGCCGCTCCGGCGCCTGCACCTCGAGCACCGTCGTGGTGTCGGTCATCTTCAGCGGGCCTTGGCCCTGCACGTGCCGGAAGGTCGCGCCGACCGCCGGCCAGGTGGCATCAGCCTCGGGGATGTCGTGCGACCCCACGACCCAGAACGCGTAGCCGCGCGGGTCGGCGAGGATCGCCCACACGTCGGCCGGCTGTGCCGCGACCCATTTCTCGACCTGCGTCATCTAGCGGGCCTCCTGCATGCGGCGGGCGCCGGTCACTTGATGCCGGCCTGCTTCTTGAGCTTGTCGGCGATCTCCTCGATCTCCTCCGGCTCATAGCTCGGGGCGAAGACGTCGGGCTGGGCCGGCGGGTCCTCCGGCACTGGACGCGCGTACGGGTCGTCGTCGACGACCTCGAGCGGCTTGCCCGTCTCCGGGTGGGTCCCGTTGAACACGGCGGCGATCTCGACGAAGTCGGTCGGCGAGAAGCGGTAGATCCGGGCGTCGTCGCCGCGCTCGATGTGCGGCTTGCACTCGGGGATCTTCTCGGTGGGGATCCGCGGCGACGGGAACAGCTTCGTCATGTCGGCGCCGGTGAGGTTCTCCAGCGCGCGGGCGTAGGCGACCTGGTGCACGCCGCCGCGCACGAGCAGGTACCCGGTCAGCGCGCGGGCCGCCGGATGGTCGACCGACTCGTAGACGCGCAGCTTGCCGCTGCGCGCGCCCGTCTCCAGGAAGAAGTTGTGGGTCAGGTCGGTGACGAGGTCGCCGGTGCTGACGACGTTGTCGCCCGTCCACGGCAGCCCGCGCGAGTCCTGGGGCAGCGCGCCTTTGCCGCCGTTGACGAAGTGGTGTGGGTTGCCCGACTGCGGGCCGCCTTCCAGCGGCGTCTTCGCCGGGTTGACCTTGCCGGTCGCGTCGACGTCGGTGAGCATCGTCCCGATCGCGGTCGCCACGAGCTCGATGTGGCCGTACTCCTCGGCGGCGATGTTCGCGATGAGGTCGTAGAACGGCCGTGTTCCCGCGCGGTCGCGGTAGTTGAACGACTGGAAGGTGTAGTTCATGAGCGTCGACATCTCGCCGAACTTGCCGCCCATCAGCTCCTGGACGACGGCGGCGCCTGCCGGGTCGTAGTCCGACGGCGGCGGCAGCTCGGTGAGCAGGCGGTCAAAGCGATGGATCATGTGGATGAGCTCCTTGAGTCCGGGTACCCCGCCAGCACACGGCCGCGGAGTTTGGCTCGCCTCTGACGTAAGTCCGCGGCGAGGGCGCTGACGAGCCGCTTCGCGGGGCAGCGCCGGGCGCGCAGCGGTCAGCCGTCGGCAGACCCGGAAGCGTTCGGCCGACGGCTGACCGTCAGGCCGCCAGAGCGGTGGCGCTCGCCGCCAGCGCGGGACGCTCGACCAACAGGCGCCCGGCGCTCGGGATGCCAGCACGGTCGAGGATCGCCGAGGAAACCTCGTCGGCCATCGCCGCCAGCTCATGGAGCGGCCGGTGCCGGTTCTGCCGCGGCGCAGCAGCCACCTGGGCCAGTCCGGCGGTCCCCACCGCGCGCCAGGCGTCGATCAGCAGCGCGACATCGACGCCATAGCCGGTGACGAAGTCGAGCTGCTGCAGCAGCGCGCGGCGACCGGCGATCTCGCCCGCCAGGGGCTGGCCGAATGCAGCCAGCTCCGGAAACAGCTGCCGCAACAGCGGCTTGGCGGTCAGCTCGGTGACCCGGCCTCCGCCGGACGGCGCGCGGGTGGTCCCGTCGTCCCACGGGCGCCGGTAGTCGGCCTTCGCAAACGCGGCGCCGCCGAGCCGGACCGCCTCCGCGAGATCGACGACGACCTGCGGGTCGAAAGCCGTCGTGTCGCCGTCGACGAACACCAGCACGTCCTCGGGGCAGCAGCTGAGTGCTCGCCACATCGCGTCGCCTTTGCCGCGCAGCGGGCCGACGTCCGGCCGGATCGATCCCTGGGCGTACACCTCAGCCCCGGCAGCGCGCGCGATCCCCGCAGTTCCGTCGGTGGAGTCGTCGAGCACCACCACCCGGTCGACGACCCCGCTGCGTCGGAGCTCGGCCAGCGAAGCGCAGATCGGCCCGATCGTCTCAGCCTCGTTGCGGGCAGGGACGACCACCGCGACGGAATCGCGTCGTGGCGCGTTCATGCGACGGCCCGAGCGTCGCTCGGCGAAGCGGCGGTGCGGGCACGCTGGCGGAATCCGCGCAGCACCAATCCGCTCGCGGGCCGGGCCGGGATCCGCCTCAGCGACACGCGCAGGTCCTGGGGCGGCACCTCGTAGGTGACCCGTTGCGCCAGCGCGGTCACGCCGGCCCGCATCAGCGCGATGGTGAGCCACTCGCCCGGACAGCGGTGGTCCGTGGCATGGCCGCCAGCTCCCTGCGGGATCAAGCGGTACGGGTCGCCGGTCCAGCCGGCGAACCGCGCGGGGTCGAAGGTGTCCGGCGAGGCCCAGGCGCTGGGATCGTGGTTGGTCCCGTAGAGGTCGAGCACGACCCGGCGGCCTGCGGGCAGCCGCTCGCCGTTCCAGTCGAGGTCGTCGATCGCGCGGCCTGCGACGAGCGGGAAGAACGGCGCGGTGCGGCGGACCTCCTGCACGAACCGCCAGACGGGGTCGTCCGGGTCGTCGACGGCGCGCTCGGGGCCGTCCGCGGCAGGATCGGCCGGCGACGCTGAGGGCGCCTCGGCCAGTTCGGCAAGCCGCTCCGGGTGCGCATGGAGCGACATCGCGGCAAAGGTCAGAAAGCGGCCGACCGCCACCGTCGGCCGGATCACGTTGACGAGCTCGGTCATCACCGTCTCGTCGTCGAGGGTTTCGCCCGTGCGGCCCTCGTGGGTCGCGATGGCGTGCAGCGCCGTCCCCGGCGCCGGAAGGACCGCACCAGACCGCGCGCCGCGGACGATCCCGCGCATCCACCGTTCGGTGCGCGCCCGCGCGATCGCCGCGCGCACGTACCGCGGCCCCGCCGAGCCCGCGCCGTCGAACATCGCTTGGAAGTCGGAGGAGCGGCGCGGCGCCTCGGCGGCAGCCAGCGGCACGCCCGCCCACGCGCAGGTCGACCGGGTGATCACCTCGGCGATCGCATCGTCGAACACGACGTCGCCGGCCAGGACCCAGCGTCCAAGCGCTGCGCCGAGCTCAGCCTCGAAGAGCCGGCAGGCCTCGGCCAGCCGCTCAGGCGTCATCAGCGAGACGAACAGCGCCTTGCGGATGCGGTGCCGGCCGCCGTCGAGGGTCGTGACGCTGCCCTCGTCCTGCAGGACCTTCAGGATCGGAGCGGGCGGCGCGCCTTGGCGCGTGAGCCCGCCACCGTAGAAGCGCGCCGCGGCCTCGGGGCCGGTCACGAGGAGGGTCTCTTCGCCGAGCAGGCGCGCCGAGAACGTGGTGGTGCCGTGGGCCTTGGCGCGGCGGGCGATCCACCGGTACGGATCGGCGAGGAGAGCCAGCGTGCTGTCGGGGACACGCTCGCGCGGAAGGGGCGACATAGGCTCGAAACTACGCGGGCGGGCGCGCCGTTCCACCCCGCCACTCGGGGGCAGCGCCGGTCACATCCGACGGACGAGAAGCGGCGGATCAGGGCGTTCTACTGTGCCCGTATGGATGTCGACGAGAACCCGTCCGATGGCTGACCGTTCGACCGACGCGCTGCTCGTGGTCGACCTGCTGAACACCTACGAGCACGAGGACGGCGACCAGGCCGCAGCGGCCGTGCGAGAGCGGGGCGAGACGATCACCGCGGCGCTCGCGGCTGCGCGCGATGGCGGCCACCACGTCTTCTACGTCAACGACCAGTTCGGCGACTGGACCGCCGAACGCACCTCGCTCATCGACCTGGTGCGCTCGCGCGTGACAGACGCGCAGCTCGTCGAACCGTTCCTGCCCCGCGACGACGAGCCGCTCCTGCTGAAGGCCCGCCACTCCGTCTTCTTCCAGACACCCCTGGAGTACGCCCTCAGCCAGCTCGAGGTGCGCCGCGTGACGCTCATCGGCCAGGTCACGGAGCAGTGCATCCTCTACAGCGCGCTCGACGCCTACATCCGGCACTTCGACGTGCGCATCGTGCAGGACGCCGTCGCGCCGATCGATCCCGCGCTCGGCGACGCCGCGCTGGAGATGATGCGGCGCAACATGCACGCGCAGCTCATCGAGGCGAGCCAGGTCGGCGATGGCTGACGGGCCGCGCCGCCGCGCCATGCCCGGCGCTGGCAGGGAAGGGCACCACGGCGCCGCCTACGGTGAACCAATGGCAGCACCCCGCAGCGACGGAGCGACCCCTGACCCTGATCCAACGGCGATCCGCACGCCGTCCGACTCGCTCGCGACCGGCAAGCGCCACCCGCCGGAGCAGCCGTGGTTTCTGCGCGGTCCGGTATCGCGTCCTGCGCAGCTCGCCGCGCACGTGGCCGCGCTGCCGATCCGCAAGCTCGCGCGGTTGCGGCCGCCCGCGGTCGAGCACCCGGAGGCGCTGCATCCCGGCGACGCGCCGCCCACCGACGGCAAGCTGCTGCTGCTGTTCGACGGCGGCTGCGGCATCTGCCTGCACTCCCGCGACGTGATCGCCGCCCTCGACCGCCGCCACCGGCTCGCCTTCGACCGGATCGCCCGCCACGACCGCGGGCTGCTCTCAGACGTGCCTCCCGCGGAGCGCTACAGCTCCTGGCACATCGTCCATCCCGACGGCACGCTCGAACACGGCAGCGCTGGGCTCGCCACGACGATCGCGCAGCTCCCCGGCGGCGGGGTCGTCGCGTGGCCGATGCGGCGCCTGCCGCGAGCCGCGGACGCCGGCTACCGCTGGTTCGTGCGCAACCGCGGCTGGATCAGCCGCGGCAGCGGGCTCATCAACCATCCGCAGCGCGACCCGCGTGAGCAGCTGTCGCACCCCGACCACGAGGCGACGCTCATCGGCTGAGCCGCCGCCGGGGCCGCCGCGCCCGATCCGGGCACAGCGGCGCGCAGAGCCTCAGTAGTTCGCTGGCGGGTCGCTCGCGGGGAACGACTGCTCGCTCTCCTTGTCGACCTGCTTGTCGTCGCCGTCGCGGTCGGTGTCGTCGCCGCCCCCGGGCGTTTCGTCTTCGGCTGGCGGGTCGACCGTCGACGGATCGTCTTCGGTGGCTGGTTCGCGGTCGTCGTCGGGCTTCGTCATCGCGTTGTCGCTCCTTCGTCGTTGATGGTCAGGTGCCGATCAGGCCGAGCCGCCGCGCGTCGGCGGCGAGCGTGGCCGCGAGGCCCTGCGTCGCGCGGCCATCGGTTCGCGGGCTCGTCGTCACGGTCACGTTGTGGGCACGCAGCACCGGCAGGCCGACCTCCATGCAGCGCGCCATGAGCGCGTCGTCCTCGAGCGCTTCGGGCGTCGGAAGCGGGGTGAGCTGGCTCAGGGCTTCGGCGGTGAACGCCAGGTTGGCGCCGGCGAAGTGCGGATGCACGGCGGCGGGCTCGGCGCGCCGCACGGCGGCGAGGCGGCGCTCCAGCCGCAGCTCCCTCTCGCTGGCAAGCAGCGGGTCGGCGCCCTTGCCGAGGCGCACGTCGCCCGCGATCACCGGATGGCCTGCGTCGACGAGCAGATGGATCTCGGTCAGCCAGTTCGGCGGGACGATCGAGTCGGCATCGGTGGTCGCGATCAGCGCACCGGTTTCGTGATGGACGCTGGCCGATGCCAGCGCATGCTCGAACCCCACCCGCCGGGCCCAGCCCACGCCCGCCGACGGTCCGGGCAAGACATGCGCCTCACCGTGAGGCCAGCTGCCGGCGCGCTCGGCGGCCAGCAGCGGCGTGGCATCGGTCGAGCCGTCGTCGACGACCACGAGGTGCACCGGGCCCGGCGCCAGCCGGGCGGCGCTATCGAGCGCGCTCAGGGCTGCGCCGATGCGCTCTTCTTCGTCGCGTGCAGGGATGACGACCCAGCTGGGCCGGGCATGCCGAAGCGCGGGATCGAGCATCAGCCACGGACCGATCGGAGCGAGGGCCGCGGCGCTGCCGCGATCACGCGAACACCGCCGGGCGGTGCGCCTGCCGACCGAGCCGCACCGCGGCCGGCGCGAGGCGGTGCTGCAGGAGCAGCACGTCGAGGCCGCTGCGGGCCTCGTGGAACGCGTCGTCGGTCACGAGCCCGCGCGAGCCGAGGTGCTCGGCCGAGAGCCGGAGCAGTTCGCGCAGCCGCTCGGTCAGCTCAAGGCGCAGCGCAGCGATCACCGGCCACGGATCCGAGCCATCCTCGTGCGCGGCGTCGACCGCGCGAGCGCCTGCGGCGAGCCACGCGTCGACGGTGCCGAGGATGGCGGTTGCGCGGCCCAGCGCCTCAAGCGCCGCGTCGTCGTCACGCCCCGCGGCAGCCATCCGCTCCACGAGCACGTCGGCCGCGCCGGCCCAGACTGCGCTGCTGCGCAGCGCGTCGCCGCTGAACCACGGGTCTTCCGTGAGCGTCCCTTCCGTGCCGAGTACGGCGAGGACCGGTGCGCCAGCGAACTCGACGCGGTGGCTGTGGCTCTCAGCGAGCACCGGGGAGACGAACCAGCCGGTATCGACCTGCGCGCGCCCGGTATCGCGCACGTCGAGCAGCACGGGTAGGATCGGCGGTCCGTCGAACTCGCGCCGCACGAGCACGATCGCGGCGTCGACGTGTCCAGCGCCGGAGCAGAAGGTCTTGACCCCTGTGACCGTTTGGCCGCCCGGATCGAGGCACGCCGGCGTGCCATCGGCCGGACCCGGGTCCGCGCCCCACACGCCGAGGCGCAGCGAGCCGGACGCCACCTCGGCCCGCAGCTCGGGCGCGACATCGTCGGGGCGGTGCTCGAGGAGCCGCTCCACCGCGTTGCGGTGGCCGTCGAAGACGCGGCCCGCCCCAAGGCCCCCGCGCGCCACCGCGCGGACCGCCGCCAGTTCGAGGCCGCGCGACGCAAACGCATCCGCGCCGAGCCAGCCGCGTTGGTCGAACTCGGGCCAGTGTTCGCCGAGCGCGCGTTCAGGCATCGGAGGGCTTCGCAAGGGTGGGCATGGCCGTGACGCTATGTGCCGCCAGTCGGCCAGCTTTCCGCCGCTTTGGGCACGGGCGGGCGCTCGCTCCCGCTCGACGCGCGCCTCGGACCGCTGCTCGTCAGGCCACCGCGAGGCCCATGCCGGAGCCGATGTGCGCCGCCCGGCGGAGCTCGCGCAGGGCGCGCCGCAGGTCGCGGATCGTGCGGAGGTTGGCGACCTGCGCCTCGCCTGCCGGGTCGAGCGTCGTGAGCGTCAGCACGAGCTCCGGGGGCTGCAGAGCGTCAGCGACGATGTCGGCGGACACGAAGCTCACGGCCGTCCCGTTTGAGAGGCGGCCCGGTTCGCTCCACCACTGCGTGAGCAGCTCCGAAAGCCGGCTCGTCGGGCCGATGAACGGGCGGCCGGCCAGCGGCACGCTGATGCGGTGCGTGACCCCGAAGCTCTCGACCCGGCGCTCATGCCAGAGCAGCTCGACGAGCCCGGCGCTGCCGGAGGCCGGGATCTCGTGCAGGCCCTGGGCGGGCGCTGGCAGCACGGCCTGCCCGCCCTGCACGACGGCGTTGGAGAACACGTTGTGGGTGGTCAAGGTCGAACTCCTTTCCGGATCCAAGGGGCGGAACCAGCGTTCCGGTGCCAGAAAGAAATCAAAATCGGCGGCGCGAAGAAATGAACCAGTTCTTACGGCAGAGAGCGGACCCGGTCAGCGGACGCCGCGATTTTGGGTCACGGGCGGGCGCCCGGCCATGCCCGAGATCTCTGCCCAGCGCGGCGCGGGCCCGTGCCTACGGTCGGGTCGACCGACCGACGAGGGAGTCTCCATGAAAGCTCTGACCTGGCATGGGCAGCGCGACGTGCGTGTCGATAGCCATCCCGATCCCAAGATCGAGGAACCGACCGACGCGATCATCAAGGTCACGTCGACCGGGATCTGCGGATCCGACCTCCATCTCTACGAGGTGCTCGGCCCCTTTCTCGACCCGGGCGACATCCTCGGCCACGAGCCGATGGGCATCGTCGAGGAGGTCGGGCCCGAGGTGCCGGACCTGAAGGTCGGCGACCGCGTGGTGATCCCGTTCAACGTCTCCTGCGGCCACTGCTGGATGTGCGGCCACGGCCTCCAGTCGCAGTGCGAGACGACGCAGGTGCGCGAGCACGACACCGGCGCGGCGCTGCTCGGATACACCAAGCTCTACGGCCAGATCCCCGGCGGGCAGGCCGAGTACCTCCGGGTGCCGCAGGCGCAGTACGGCCCGATCAAGGTTCCGGACGGCCCCTCCGACGACCGCTTCCTCTACCTCTCCGACGTTCTGCCGACCGCCTGGCAAGGCGTCGACTACGCGCAGATCCCGCGGGGCGGCTCGGTCGTGATCCTCGGGCTCGGCCCGATCGGCGAGATGGCCGCGCGGATCGCGCAACACCGGGGCGCCGAGACGGTGATCGGCATCGACCTCGTCCAGGACCGCCTCCAGCGCGCGGCCGCGCACGGCGTCCACGCGATCGACCTGTCCGCCGTCGACGACGTCAAGGCTGCCGTTCTGGAGCTCACGAACTACCGCGGCCCCGACGCGGTGATCGAGGCGGTCGGCATGGAAGCGCACGGCGCCCCGATCGGCAAGCTCGCGCAGCAGCTTGCGTCGTTCCTTCCCGACCGCCTCGCGCAGCCGCTGATGAAGACCGCGGGCGTCGACCGCCTCAGCGCGCTGCATCTGTCGATCGATCTGGTGCGGCGCGGCGGGACCGTGTCGATCCTCGGCGTGTACGGCGGTGCGGCCGACCCGATGCCGATGCTGACGATGTTCGACAAGCAGATCGCACTGCGCATGGGCCAGGCCAACGTGAAGCGCTGGATCGACGACATCCGCCCGCTGCTCGAACAGGACGACGACGTGCTCGGTGTCGAGGGTTTCGCCTCACACCGGCTGCCGCTCTCCGAAGCGCCCGAGGCGTACGCGGCCTTCCAGCAGAAGCAGGACGGCGGCTTCAAGTTCGTCCTCGAGCCGCACGGCCCCGCTGCTGCCACCGCTTCCGACAGGGCCACGGCGTCCGTCGGCGCATAGAGAGGACCAGGTGCGGATCGCGATCACCGGAGCGACCGGCAATGTCGGCACCGCGGTCGTGGGGGG
>JAEYAL010000095.1 GCA_023404805.1 Actinomycetes bacterium
GGGGGGGGGGCGGCCGCGGCCCCGCGGCCCCCCCCCCCCACCCTAGGCCGCCGATCGCTAGAGCGTCGGCTCCGCAGGCGCGAGGTTCGACCGGACGAACAGCGACCCGGCGCGGGGCAGGATCGGATAGCTCGTCGCGGTGAGCGGCGTCGACTGGTCGTCGATCTCGCGGAAGCCAGGCGTGATCGTGAACGGCGTCGTCGTGGTGACGTCGTTCGGATAGCCCCAGACGCCCTGGTTGATCACAACGCTGCCATGTTCGAAGTCCCGCTTGATGAAGCGGATGTCGGTGCGGCTGTTCGGCGGGTTGGTCTGCAGCCGCGCGGCGACCGGCCGACCGAGGCCCTTGACGGCGTCGTAGCCAGCCCACCCGGTCCCCGGGTACTCGCAGTTGTCGCCGATGCCGTCACCGGGGACGTAGGCGAGCAGCGCCGCGGTGAGGTTGAACTTGGCCTGGCGGCGGTGCGAGAGGTCTCGCGCCGAACCGACCGCCCACGGGGTGTAGTTGTTGCCCTGGTTCGCGCCTTGACACTCCTCATCGAGATCCGCCTGGCTCTGCTTGAGGGTGCTGTTCGTGATCTCCCACTGGACGCGGCCACCGGTCGTGTGGATGGCGTCGGCCCAGCCCAGCAGGCGCTGGATGCTGTTGCTGTCGTTCCAGTTGCCCTCGCGGTAGTTGCGGTTGACCGGCGCGCCGCCCTCGATGATCACCTGGTCGGCGGCACCGAGCTCGCGGAGCAGGTCGGACCGCGGGTCGAGCGCGCCGGTGGCGGCCTTGTCGAAGTTCGGGTCCGACCACTGCGTGTTGACCGTGTACTTCGTCCCCGCAGGCGCCGCCTCGCGCAGCTCGCGCAGGAGCTTGACCACGCCGGCCGTCCAGTCCGCCTGCGTGACCGAGGCGGGCAACGCCACGCCGGTGTTCGCGAACGTCGAGATGCTGAACACGACGTTGTCGAGCCAGAGCCCCTTGTAGCCGCAGGCGAGGAGGTCGAGCGCCGCCGCGTTCGCGGGGCTGTTCGACGGGCAGCTCGCGACGTTGTCGTTGCCGTAGAGCCACCAGCGGCGCGCCGCGTCCTTGCGGAGGTCGAGCGCGAGCCAGTGGTCGATCCGCGCGTACGGCTCAGCCGCCGTCGGGTTCGCTGCCGGGATCAGGAGGTTGTTGTTGACGACGTACTGCAGGCGAGCGCTGTTCGTCGTACCGCTGCCCGGCGGCGCGTTGTCGTACGGGCTGTAGTTGACGCCGGTCGCGTTCCAGTAGGCATGGGTCTTCATCGGACTCCATGCGATGAGGTCGCGGGAGAGTTCGCTCTCGGGCGTGTCGTCGGCGGTGAACACGCTCCAGCGGTTCGACATCTCGAGTTTGGTCTCGGGCGTCAGCAGGCGGTTCGGGACGCCTGGCTGCGCAGGCATCAGGTGCGACCGCATCGACGATTCGCTTCGGCGAGCAAGCGGCATGCGCTCACCCGCTGCCTTCGCGGTCGGGTAGCTGCCGTAAGCCGGGCTGGACCAGGCGTTCCACGCCGACGGGGACCACGCGCGGCTGAGCGGGAGGTTCCCGGCGCCGCCGACGGTCCACACCTCGTAACTGGTTCCGCCGCTCCACCACATGGACGACGGCTTCGCGCCGATGGACGTCGTTCCGCCGACCGTCTCGGTGCTGCTGACCGTGCCCGGCGACAGCGAGATCGCGTGCCACACGGTGGCGTCGACATCGCGCGCGCGGAGGTCGACGCGATCCGCCACATCGGGCCGCGGAGCCACCGACGGGGCCGACGTCACCTTGGTCTTGATCACGTTGACGGAGCTTGTCGTGCCGTCGACCCGTTTGTTGAACAGCGTGAGGCGGCCGTACCCGCCGGCGTCGTACGGCCGGTTGGCCTGCGGCGCCGTGGTCAGGACGTCGGTGGAGCCGTTGGCGCGGGGGAACGCGGCTGGCGCCGTGTTGCCCCAGGTCGCAACGGTGCCGACCGACGTCAGCGTGCTCGCGACCTTGCCGACCGGGTCGTACGTCCTGATCGACCCGACGCCACCGGTGGCGACGCCGACGTAGAGCAGGCCGTCGGCGCCGACGGTGGCGTTCGGGCCCGCGTCGGCCTTGGCGGCGCCCACGCGATACCAGCTGGATTCCCATCCGGAGCTCGACCACACCCGCGCGCGGATGTAGTTGTCGCGGTCGCGGACGAAGACGGTCATCCGGCCGCCCGCGTAGACCGCCGAGACATCCGAGTCAGGCGCGAGCGTGAGGCCGAGGCGCGACCAGGTCGGCCCTGACAACGTCGGGTTGCGCTGGGTCGTCAGCAGCTCGCCGTCCGCCGGGTTGCGCACGAAGACGCTCACCGGGCCGCCGCGCTGGACGGCCGCCACCGTCGCCGGGGGTGTTAGCGCCGTCGGCAAAGCCGCAGGCGGGATGATCGGCGAGGAGGAAGACTTCTGCGGGCCGCTCCAGCTGCTCCACGCGGAACCGGACCACTCCTTGCGGTACAGCCCGAGGTCGGTACTGGCCGTGACGTAGACGTCGTAGCGGGACGCGGTCCCCGTCTCCGCCTCGTCGGTGGACCACCAGAGCGAGGAGGGCGTGGCATACGCCGGCGTCGATCCGGCGAGCTGCTCGAAGCCGCCCGCGAGGGTCCCGACGGAGGTCGAGTACGCGTGCACGACCTGCCCGCTGCTGCCGCGGGCGACGATATCGGCCCGGGTGAGATCCGTCGAAGGCACCGCCACCGACGGCGAGCTCGTGAGCAGAGTGGCCGTGTCGCGGACGGTGTACCCGGTCCAGCTGCCGCCGGAGGGGCGTGTCGCGGACGCAAGCTGGCCGCTGCTGTTTGTGATCCACAGCTCAAGGGTGCCGCCAGAGCGGTAGGCGAGGCCCGGGCCAGTGGTGGGGTAGACGTTGGCCGGGACGCGCGTCCAGGAGCCAGCCGCCTTGGTGGACGGGTTCCACGTCGTGATGATCGGGGCGGCGGTGACGGTCGACGTCGCATGCGAAACGGCGCCGACGGCGTACGTCTGGTCGGTCGCGTTGTACGCCGCGCTGGGGCCGCCGTTCACGGTTCCGGGCAGTTGGGACCACGTGCTCCATTCGCCGCTTCTCGACCACGTCGCCGTGATCACGTGGTCGTCGGTCGAGCGCGCAAAGACGTCGATCGTCCACGGGCTCCGGCTCGTAGCGACGATCTCGGAGTCGATGTTGAGCCGGGCGCCGGGAACGGCCGCCCACTTCGACCAGCCCGTCGGCTGCGTCCACGTCTGGTGCATGAGCGTTCCGTCGAGCCCGCTGCGCTGGAACGCGTCGACCCGGCCCGGGGCCGGCGATACGACCGCTGCACCGCGGGATGGAACGACCGTCGGCGACGGTGGCGAGCCCCAATCCTCAGGCGCGGCGGTGGACAGGGCAGGGACGATCGCTGCCACCCCAAGGAGGGTGAACAGCACCGCTACAAAGCGGCGAAATGTGGGAGCCATGGGTGGGCATCATAGTTACCGCTGAGCACACATCAACTCTCAGTCTGTGTGATTTGCTCACGTAGATGCGTGCCGCCTAGCACGAGACACTCATGTCGCCCGATGGCCGCGCGGGTCCGGCGAAGCCGCCGGTGCCCGTAATCTCGCAGGAGACCGGCCGGTCGGCCGCACGGCGGTGTCAGCAGCGTTCGCGGGCGCAGCCAGCCCAGAGGCAGGAGGTGTGACATCAAAGGCCGGCTACAAGGCAGTGCGGAGTCTGCCGAAACCCGCAGCTTCATGTCATCCAACCGGAGGACGCGATCGACCGACCGCGGTAGTCCGGCATCCGGGCATCACGGCGCTGGCCTGCGACGCGGCCCGCTCCGCCCCGCCGCCAGGGAGAGCGGCGGCGGGGACCGGGCGGTTCCGGGGAGGTGGTTGTGGGAGAAGTTCGAGCTTCTCGCCGTTCGCGGTGCAGGCGAGCGGGCCTGGAGGTCCAGAACGCCACGAGCGCACGCACCGCTGGGACGGCGAGGGTGCGCGGCTCGTTTGCGCGAACGGCGAGAAGAGTTGGGACTACTCCGGAGCGTGGGGACAGTCACGCCCCGGAGCCAGTGGACAGAGCCCAGAGGGGCGCTTGGGGACGGCGTCAGCTTCCCAGACCTCAGTGTGATGGGCAACACATATTGAGCAGGGCTCAATAGGTCCCTCCAGAGCGTCATTGAGACGCCGACGCGCCTACACCGGCACCGAGCAAGCATGGGCAGGACCGGCCGGTACCAGCCGGGTGGCGCATCGCCGCTGCGAGGGCGACCGGCAGGCGCAACGGCACGTTCCAGGTACCATCGCGGCTATGCGACGCGGGGCCATGCTGGGGGCGGTGCTCGCCGGCGCGCTCGCGGTCGGCGCAGGCGCCTACGTCGGCGGCGGCGTCCTCGCCCCCGAGCAGACCTCGGCCCAGGAAGCGCCCGCGCCGTCGCTGCTCCCCGTGAGTCGCCGGTCCGACCCCTCGCTCGACCGTTACACGCGGACGAGCAAACCGCACACCTCGCTGCGGGGCATGAACGGCGCCCAGGAGTGGCTGTCGTCGAAGGCCAAGCCGCTGGTCGCCCACGACTCCGACCCCACGGTCAGCCTCAACGCGACCGGCTGGGCCACCGCCCCGCAGGTCGCGGTCTACGTCAACGCCACTGGGGTCAACCTCTGGAACCGCCAGCAGCTGCACGACGCCAGCCGGTGGCTCGTCCGCCAGGGCAGGACGCCCGTCAAGGTCGACGGCTGGCAGATGCTCGACGTCCGCGTCCCCGAGGCGCGCCGCTGGTGGCTCTACGGCAGCGACGGCAAAGCGACCTGCCTCCCCGAGCGGGCCCGCCGCTCCGCCCTCGACCTGATCGCCTGCGGCTACCGCGGCCTATGGGTCGACAACGTCCTCACGGTGCCCACGCAGTGGTTCCGCCCCGACCCGGGGATCGACGCGGCCAGCTGGGGCGAGGGCGTCGTCGCGCTCCTGCGCGAGCTGCGCGCTGCGCTCCCAGCCGACGTGCCGTTCACGATCAACGCCCACTGGACCGACGTCGACTTCCCCTACGCGCCGAACCTCGGCTTGAACTTCGAGTCGCCGCTCGTGCGGTCGGCGCGCCTCGCCGACCAGCTGGTGATCGAGGGCGGCGCGATCGACCCCGGCCTGCACTACGCCGGCCCGGTCGAGGAGCAGTGGTCCTACCGGCGGCTGCTCGCCTACGCCGAGGCGATGCACGCCGCTGGCGTGCGCCTGCAGTGGGAGAAGACGAGCAGCACCGACCTCACCCGCAGCGCGCCGAAGTTCGGCCGGCTTCCGTCGTGCCGCGATGGCGACTACGCCAAGCGGCAGCCCGCCTGGCGCCAGGGCGACGCGGCGTGGCGCGCGCATGTGCGCACCGCGGCCTTCAATCTCGCCTCCGCGCTGCTGGTCTCCCGCCCCGGCGACTCGGTCGGCGACATGTGCGAGTACCCCGGCCGCGGCTGGAGGGGCTACAACGTCGACCTCGGCCCGGCGATGGCGCCGCGCGAGGAGTCCGCGGGCGCGATCGTGCGCCGCTTCGGCCTCGGCTTCGTGGCGGTCAACCCGTCGAACAAGCCCGTGACGGTGACCATCCCCGACGGCAAGTACGCGATCAACCTCGCGAGCCTCGCCGCACCAGCCAAGCCGCGGATCGCGACCAACCGCTTCCGGGTGCTGCCGCGCTCTGCGCTGGTCGCGCAGTACTACTCGGCGCCAGCCAAGCGCTGACGCCGCCGAGCCCGAAGCCGGCCGAGCGCGAGCGGCGCACGCTGGGCGCAGCGGCATCCGGCCCGAGCGAAGAGCTCGGCCCAGCGGGCCGGCGGCTTCAGCTGTTGATCGTGAAGGTCTGGCTGACCCAGAAGAACGCCGACGTGCTCGTGCCCTTGGTGTAGAGCGGGCGCGTGTCGTACTGCAGGCGCCACTTGCCCGGCGTGACCTTGAAGGGGAAGAGCTTGCGCGGCGAAGTGCGCAGGACGCCGCACGGGCCGCGCAGCTGCCCGAGCCGGATCGACTTGACGCCCTCGGCGTCGAACTGCGTGGTGGTCGTGCCACCGGACGGCTTGGGCGTCTTCTGCGTGATCGGCTTCGTGACGACCTTCTGCGCCGCCGGCGAGACGAAGTGCAGGTAGACCGACGGCTTCGTCTCCGCGAGCCCGAAACCGCTCACGACGTGCGAGACGCGCATGGTCTTCGGATCGCCCGAGTTGGGCGTGAACGTGGCTCCGGCCTTGACGATGTTGAGGAACGCCGTCGCCGAGTTCGTGCCGTCGGTGGCGACGACCGGCACCTGCGACTCGACGAGGCCGAACGCCACCTCAGGCACGAGCAGCGTGCCGCGGATCGCACCGCTGTTGTCGGCCGTGGCCCCTGCGACAGGGTCGGTGCCGCGCGTCAGCGTGACTGGCGCCTTGGCGGTGAAGCCGCTGCCGGAGACCGACGCCTGCTCCCCGGCGACGTAGCACCGCTGGTCGAGGCCGAGCGTGGCCGCCTGCGCGGCGCCCGCGGCGCCGAACGTGCTCGCGGCGACCGCGAGCGCAGCCGCCAAACGCGGGCGCGGGTAAAGAAGCGGTGAACGCATCGCCCGCCGACGGTACCGGGCCGGATGGACGGACGACACCGCTTGTCCCCCCTGTCCGGCGCTGCCGCGTTACCCCAGGACTCGGCGTAAACGGCTGGGCGCCCGCCTGCGCCGCCAGACGCCCCGCACCGGATCGGGTAGAACGAGAGGTGCGGCGATCTGCCCCACGACCTGAAGGCTCTCCATGGCGACCTACCTCATGCTCTGCAAGCTCACCCCCCAGGGCACCGCGACGATCAAGAACAACCCGGAGCGCGTCCTCGAGGTCAACCGCGAGATCGAGAGCCTCGGCGCGAAGGTCACCGCGCAGTGGGCCACGCTCGGCGAGTTCGACTTCGTCAGCGTCGTCGAGGCCCCCGACACGCAGACCATCGCGCGTGTCTCGCTCGAGCTCGGCTCGCGCGGCACGACGACCTACCAGACCCTCTCGGCCGTGCCGGTCGAGGAGTTCGTCAAGTCGCTCTAGGCGGGCGCGGCCTGCAGGCGACGCAGCGAGGGGCGCCCGCACGGCTGCCCGTTTGGACCTGTCCACGTTGCAACCGATGCAATCGAGACATTGCAATTGATGCAATCTTTTCATTGCAGTTGATGCAAGCAATCCATTGCAAACGGGACACTCCGTCGGTGCGATGGAGTAGTTTGCCGTCATCAAGTACCTGGCACGCGTCGTAGACCAATCGCTTGAGCGCGGGCTCGCCTCCCTTGGCGGAGTCCTGCTCGAGGGCCCTCGCGCCTGCGGAAAGACCTCCACCGCCCTGCAACAGGCCGCGAGCTCCGAGCGCCTCGACCAAAACCCGGAGCTCGCTCTTCTCGCCGAGACCAGCCCGGCGACGCTGCTCGAGGGCGCCACTCCTCGCCTCATCGACGAGTGGCAGATCGCACCGTCGATCTGGAACGCCCTCCGGCACGAGATCGACGCGAGACAGCTACAGGGCCAGTTCATCCTCTCCGGCTCGGCAACTCCAGCGGACGACATCACGCGCCACTCCGGGGCCGGCCGTTTCGCGCGTATCCGCATGCGGACCATGGCGCTGGCCGAGAGCCAGCGGTCGAGCGCAGTGATCTCGCTAGGCGAACTCTTCAACGGCCAGGAATCCGTCAGCGGCAAGTCTCCATTGAGCTATGAAGCGCTTGCCGACGAAGCCGTGCGCGGCGGCTGGCCTGCCTTGCTCGAGTCGCCGGTGGATCAGGCCGTCGAGTTCAACCGCGCATATTGCGAGGACCTGTATCGGACCCACATCCCCGATGCGACGGGGGCTCGACACCAGCCCGAACGTCTACGCCGAGTGTTCGCTTCGCTCGCTCGCAACCTCTCCACCGAAGCGTCGATCAACGCACTCGCGGCCGACGTCGGCGCCGACGGCCCTTCCATCGACGCGCGGACCGTGCGCAGCTACCTCGACGCCTTTGCAGCCGTCTTCGCCATCGAGCCGCTACCAGCGTGGAGCGTCAACCTCCGAAGCCGTTCGCGGGTGCGACAGCTCGCCAAACTGCAGCTCGCCGATCCGTCGCTCGCCTGCGCCGCGCTAGGCGTCGATCCCGCCCGCCTGGCACGAGACCCCGAATACTTCGGATTCGTGTTCGAAGCCATGGCGGTTCGCGACCTCAGGGTCTACGCCGAACAGGACGGCGGCCGCGTCTACCACTACCGCGATAACACCGGACTGGAGGTCGACACGGTCATCGAGCGGCCGGATGGACAGTGGGCGGGCATCGAAGTGAAACTCGGCGGACGCGCCGTCGAGGTCGGCGAGCGCAACCTCTTGAAACTCCGAGATGGGCGGGTGGCCGAGGACCGGGCCGGAGCCGCGGCGTTCCTTGCTGTTCTGACCGGGACCGAGTACGCGTACACGTTGCCGTCCGGCGTTCACGTGATCCCGCTCGCCACTCTGGCAGCCTGAGCGGACCCGCCCGCACGGCTGCCCGTTTGGACCTGTTCGGCGGAAAGCACCGCGCTTAGGCTTGGCCGGTGCGCGATGTCCCGCTGAGCCGATCCACGCTCGATGAGCTGCGCCGCGAGCGTGCGCCACAGGCGCAGCCCGCTCCGCCAGCGCGCGATCCGCAGTCGACGCAGATCGCGCGGCTCCAGCAGAGCGCCGGGAACGCGGCTGTGGGCCGGGTCCTCAGCCGGCGCGCAAAGCCCGGCGGCCCGCAGATCGCGCGCTACGACTCCTTCGAGCACGCCAAGGCCGGCGACAAGGCGCCCGGCTCGCAGACGGTGAAGATCGCCGGCGAGACGGTCACGTCGGGCGAGATCAACGCGCTCGCCGACCTCTACGGCTCGCCGGAGGAGCTGGCCAAGGCCAACCCTGCCGAGCTCAAGACGGTGCTCGGGCTCGTGCGCGACCAGGTCGCCGGCAAGGCCGTCCGCGAAGACCAGTGGGACACCGCCACCGGAGGCCGCTACACCAAGCTCGCGATGGCGAACTCGCCGCATTTCGGGCCCGGCAACCCGGCGGTCATCGCCCCGGCCGCCGGAGCGCCCGCGGCCGGCGCCGACAACCGGTCGATGTTCCTGAAGTACTTCACCG
The DNA here is from genome assembly GCA_023404805.1 of Actinomycetes bacterium. GTDB lineage: Bacteria > Actinomycetota > Thermoleophilia > Solirubrobacterales > Solirubrobacteraceae > JAGIBJ01. The sequence goes on from JAEYAL010000095.1 coordinate 9,092, forward strand.
ACACGGTCGCCGCGAACCACGCCGCCACGGCCGCGTCAGAGCCAGCGGCCACACAGGCCGCGCGCGACCGCGCCGTGATCAACGCGGGCTTCGCCGAGCATTACCTGATGGATACCTTCTCGGCGGGCCACCTGTTCAACAAGGACGACTTCCTCGGCCGCCTGCGGGCGAACCTCGGCAAGCTCGCCCAGGACAAGCTCGACGACCTGTTCGAGACCGTCGCGCGCGGTGTCCTCGCGAACAAAGACGCAAAAGCGCTGCTCGGCAGATACGAGCCGGCGGCGCCGGTCGCCAAGCTCGGTGGCTGGAGGCCGAACTTCTCGAGGCACTTCGCGCTCGAACACCTTCTCGCCGAGATGTACAAGGCCCCCGAGGGCAAGGACGCCATCGAGAGCGGCCTCGTGAAGGCCGCCCACGACCACCTCAGCGAGCGCGACGCCGGCGGTGGGCTCCAGGGCGTCGAGGTCAAAAACAAGTTCGAGACCTGGATCCTCAGCGGCGACCGCACCCTCGCCACCAGCAAGGACACCCAGCGGATCATCGAGCAGGCGCTCACGAAGTTCCGCCAGGTCGTGGCAGACCAACAGGCGGGGTTCGCGTGCTGGGCCCCGGCCGGCGCCATGCGCTCATCGACTGGCAATGGCGGCGCTGCGCTGCTGGCGCGCCCGCAAGCGCCGACCGGGCCGCCGATGCCGACCGCGGCGGCGATCGCCGCCTCCGCGCAGCCGGTGCTCGACCTGACCCCGGTCCCGACGGACAACTCCACGAAGATGATCGAGGCGCTCGTGAAGCGCACGATCGACACGTCGGGCGGGATGCAGGACGCCCTGATCAAGCTGATGATCAAGGAACTGCCCGGGATGCTCGAAGTGATCAAGGGCAGGGGCCTCATCAGGGAGGCGTGACCCGCGCGCCGGGCGTCCCCCGGCCAGGCCACGTTTCGTCGTAAAACGTTGCGTATCGCTACGCACCGTGTTAAGACTTCGCGGGTTCCCGCAACCCCAGCGAGCCGGCGAGTCCCCGGCGGCTCTCGGAGGTCCCATGCCCCGTCCCGTTCCCGGCCGGCGCCATCGCAGCGTCGCGCTGACCCTTGCCTCGACCGCGCTGGCAGGCGCCTTTGCCGCCGCTCCGGCGGCCGTCGCCGGCTCCTACGAGCAAGTCACCCGCGCCAGCGGAGCTCAGGGCTCTTCCCCGTTCGACTCCTGGGTCGCCCAGGGCGGCGCGAGCGACACCGGCCGCTTCGCGCTCTACACCTCGGGTCCGGTCTTCCCGCCACTGCAGACGCTGCAGGTGCGCGACATCGTCGCCAACACCACGCGCAGCTATGCCACGAACGTGTCGCGCATCTTCGGCGCCGACCGCCTGGAGAGCAAGGTGCTCATCTTGCGGCGCGTCACGTCGACCGCCGACAGCGACCAGCAGCTCGTGCTCGTCTCCACCCTCACCGGCGCCGCCAAGGTCCTCGCCACCTTCGACGACATGAGCACCGTCGACGCGGCGATCAGCGGCGACGGCAACACCATCGCGATCAGCGAGTCCAGCTACGCGACGGGCGACGCGGTCGCTTCGACCAAGCTGGTGAACCTGCGCACGAAGGCCGAGACGCCCGTGCCGACCGGCCTCAAGGCCATCCGCTTCAGCGAGCGCTCGCTCAGCGATGACGGCAAGGTGCTCGCGGGGATCGTCGACCTGGACTACGGCTTCTACTTCGCGCGCGGCCAGTACGTGGAGACGCCGGAGAACACGGTCGTGAGCCCCAACGGCGCGGTCATCGCCTACTCCCACGCCACGGGGCCCGGGCAGCCGCCCTCGGAGGTCCAGGTCAAGCGGCTCGCCACCGGCCAGGTGCGCGCCTACCCGTACCCCGCGGGCGCGGGCCGCGGGGCGATCGCGTGGATCGCCCCTGATGCCTCGCGGATCGCGATCAGCGCCGACCGCGAAGCGAACGCTCCTGCGCGCGCCGTGACGCTGGCCACCGGCGCCTGGTCGACGTTCGGCGGCCCGTACGCGCGGTCGCTGGAGTGGCCGATCACCGACTCGCTGACCACGCCGGCGGCGACGATCTCGCGCAACGGCAAGTACGCGCTGATCGACTACGCCCAGGGCAACGGCAACGGCCAGGCCGCGATCGTCGATCTCGCCGGCGGCGACCTGCCCGGCAGCCAAGAGCAGCTGTCGGCGTCCAGCTACGTGCGCGTGAGCCCGCTGCTCGCGTTCTGCGGCCTGCCGTCGCAGGTCTACTTCACCTATGGGAAGGCCGATGCCGCGTGGCTGCCGGCCCCGAAGAAGGCGCGGCTCGAGGCGTTCGTCGATGGCGTCAAGGTGGTCGACGAGACGTACGACAGCCTCGAGCCCGCACCAGACGAGGAGTCGGTGTTCGCTCCCGTGCCGATCGCGGCGGGGGCGAAGAAGGTGACCTACCGGGCCACGGTCGTCGACGGCTTCGGCAAGACGCTGCGGGACACGACCACGTCCGACGTCAACTGCCTCGGAGGCGCGACGCCGCCCGAGCCCGAGCCCGAGGGCTGAGCCGAGCCTGGCGGCCTGAGTGGACGCGGGTGCCCAGTCGTTCATACCGCGAACGTGCCTAAACATCCTGTCGTCGCGCCTGTTCAAGGCGCCTTTTGGCGCGTAGGGTGACAAGCATGCGCTCCTCTCAGACCGCCAGCCGCGCCGCGCGCGCGGCGGCACCGCTCCTGCTCGCGGCTCTCGCCGTGCCGTCCGCCGCCTCCGCCCAAGCCACCCGCACGTGGGTGTCAGGCGTGGGCGACGACGTCAACCCCTGCAGCCGCACCGCCCCCTGCAAGACGTTCGCTGGCGCGATCTCCAAGACCGCCGCGGGCGGCGAGATCGACGCCCTCGACGATGGCGGGTTCGGCGCGGTGACGATCACGAAGTCGATCACGATCGACGGCGGCAAGCACCTCGCCGGCGTGCTCGCGAGCGCCACCAACGGCGTCGTGGTCAACGGCACCGGCGGTGCCCCGGTCAACTCCAACATCCGCGTGACGCTCCGCAACCTGAGCATCAACGGCGCTGGCACCACCGCTGGCATCACCGGCGTGCGCATCCTCGGCAGCGTCGCCAACGTGCGGATCGAGAACTCTGAGATCTTCGGCTTCACGCAGGCCGGCATCGACGTCGCCCCGAGCGTCGGCACCACTCGCCAGGTCCAGATCCGCCGGACGAGCGTGCACGGCAACTACAGCAACAGCATCGCCAACTCGGCCGGCCTGCTGGTCCGCCCCGGTGGCGGCGTCCACGCGAAGGTGAGCGTGAGCGGCTCGTCGTTCGACGACAACTCCAACGGCGTCATCGCCGAGTCGAGCACGGGTCTGTCGACCGTCACGATCCGCGATTCGACGATCGACAGCAACGGCAACGACTCCGTCACGTTCCCGACGGCGACCGGTATCGGCATCAAGGCGTCCGGTTCCAACGCGGGCGTCCGCTTCGGCTCCAGCACGATCAGCGGCAACCTGATCGGTTTCCAGGTCTCCGGTGGCGCGGGCGTGCAGTCGTTCGGCAACAACGAGATCTTCGGCAACGTCGCCGGCTCGACGCCGTCGGCCACCGTCCCGCTCGGCTAGACGCCGCCTTCAGGCGCGCTGCTCAGCTCAGGCTGGGCGGCGCGTCAGCGTCAGCACCCCGGACCACTTCCCGGTCGAGGTGCAGCGTTCGTACTTGAAGCGCTTGGCGCAGTTCTTCGGCGGCGTGCCTGCCTTGGTGGGGCCGAGCCGCAGGCGGATGCGCGTGCTCGTCCGCCACGTCGCGAACGGGATCGCGACGCTCTCGGAGCGGAACCACGTATCGGGGCCGTGAGACACGTCGAAGCTGAACCCGGGTGCGAAGTAGTTGCTCTGGATCCGGTCGATGCCGTCGGGGTACTTGTCGTTGCAGCCCTGCGGCGTGAGGACCAGCGCCTGGTACACGGGGTTGTTCGCGGTGACGCGGAACGCGCCGCCGGCTGGGTCGTAGTCGACGTCGATGATCGCAGGGAGGTTGCGCCGAGGCACGCCCTTCGAGCGGACCGTGCACTTTTCGGCTGCGTCGAGCTGGTCGTACAGGCCATCGACGTGTTTGTGGTCGATGCGGCCGGTCGCGGATGTCTTGCCGTCGGCGACCGTGGGGCCCGCCACGCCGGAGCACGGGTCGACCTCGCCACCGCATGCAGCCGGGATCGCGATCCCGGCCGGATAGGTGAGGACCCACTTGGTGCGGCCTTCGTCGCGCGCGGTGTTGAGGTCGGCGGGGCCGCCAGGGTTCGACGGCGTGGCGCGGTAGGTCGTCTTCTGGTGGGAGCTGCCGGTGTACCGCACCGAGAACGACGGCGCGGCGACTTCGGGGCCGGGCGTCACCTCGACGGCTGGCGGGGCTTGCGCGAACCCGGCCGCCGGAGCTGCGAGGAGCGCGGCCGCGGACGTGGTGGCGAGGACCGGAAGTGAGCGGCGCACCGGACGATTCTAGACCGCTGGCGAAAGCGGGCGGGCCGGCCAGGTCCGGCCCTCTGGTTCACTACGTGCCGTGAAGATCCTGGTCGTCGGTTCCGGTGGGCGCGAGCACGCGATCGTCCACGCCCTCTCGCGGTCGCCGCAGCAGCCGGAGCTGCTCTGCGCGCCCGGTAACCCGGGCATCCGCCAGCTTGCCCGCCAGGTCGCTGCCACGCAGGAGGTCGCTGACATCGTCGCCGCCGCCAAGGCCGAACGCGTCGACCTCGTCGTGGTCGGCCCCGAGGCGCCGCTGGTCGCCGGGCTCGTCGACGCGCTCGGCGCCGAGGGCATCGCCGCGTTCGGCCCGTCTGCCGCCGCCGCGCGCCTCGAAGGCTCCAAGACCTTCGCCAAAGAGATCATGATCGCCGCCGGCGTCCCGACGGCCGGGCACGCCGTCGTGACGACGGTCGACGACGGCCTCGCCGCGATCAGCTCCTACCCCGCGGTCGTCAAGTTCGACGGGCTCGCGGCTGGCAAGGGCGTGGTGATCGCCCAGTCCGAAGACGAGGCCCGCGCCGCCCTGACCGACATGCTCGAGACGAAGGTCTTCGGCGACGGCGAGGTGTTCGTCGAGGACTTCCTCGACGGCGAAGAGGTCAGCCTGCTCGCGCTGTGCGACGGCGAGCGCGCCCTGGCCCTCGCGCCGGCCCGCGACTTCAAGCGCGCCCTCGACGGCGACGAAGGCCCGAACACCGGCGGCATGGGCGCCTTTTCGCCCGTCCCCGGCGTCGACCCTGAGACGCTCGCTGAGCTCTCGGCCGTCGTGCATCAGCCGATCGTCGACGAGCTCGCCCGCCGCGGCACCCCGTTCCACGGCGTCCTCTACGCAGGTCTGATGCTCACGTCGGCAGGGCCGAAGGTCCTGGAGTACAACACGCGCTTCGGCGACCCGGAGACCCAGGTCGTCCTGCCGCGCCTCACCAGCGACCTCGCCGACCTCATGCAGCGCGCCGCGACGCCCGGCGGCCTCGCTGGCGCGACGCTCGAGGTCGACCCGCGCCCGGCCGTGACGGTGGTGCTCGCGAGCCGCGGCTACCCGGCGTCGGCCAGCAAGGGCGACGAGATCACCGGCGTGGAGGCCGCAGACGCCGCAGACGACACCATCGTCTTCCACGCCGGCACCCAAGGCGGTGAAAGCGGCACCGGCCCGCTCGCGACCGCTGGTGGCCGTGTGCTCGCAGTCACAGCGCTGGGGAACACGCTTTCCGCCGCGCGCGCGGCTGCGTACACTGGCCTGAGCGCGATCGCGTTCGACGGCCAGCAGCACCGCAGCGACATCGCTGCCGCCGCTGCGGAGTAGCCGTCAGCGACGGCGGACGCGCACCCGCCAGAGCACCGACCCACGCCGCGCGCAGCAGAGCGCGCCAGCCACGAGGCCGGACGCTGCGCGCGCCCTCCATCGCACCCATCACCAGATCCCAGGCTCTCCTCCATGATGTCGACCGACCCCGCCGTCCCAACGCTGGCCGAAGCCGCCGTTGCCGCCGTCGAGGCCGAGATCGGGCCGCTCGTCGGCATCATCGTCGGCTCGCAATCCGACATCGAAGCGGTCACCGCCGCCGAGACCATCCTGCGTGACGCCGGCGTCCCGGTCGAGGTCAGCGTGATGTCCGCCCACCGCGAACCCGAGAAGGTCGCCGCCTACTGCAAGGGCGCCCGTGCCCGCGGCCTGCGCGTGATCATCGCCGCCGCCGGCCTGGCTGCCTCGCTGCCGGGTTTCGCCGCCGCCCACAGCGACCTGCCCGTCATCGGCGTGCCGCTCTCGAGCCGCCTCACCGTGGCCGGCGGCCTCGACGCCCTCCTGTCGATCGCCCAGATGCCTCCGGGCGTGCCGGTCGCCACCGTCGGCGTCGACAACTCCAAGAACGCCGCGCACCTCGCGTTGCGCATCCTCTCGATCTAAGCGGCTCCAGCGGGAGGCTCCGCGGGCGGTTCGATCCGGTCTCGCTCGCCGATCTCGCGGATGACGCGCGCCGGCACCCCTGCGGCGACGACGCCCGCGGGCAGGTCCTTCGCCACGACGGCGCCCGCGCCGACCACGGTGTCGTGGCCGATCGAGACGCCGGGGCAGACGATCACGCCGCCGCCGAGCCAGACGTTGTCGGCGATCGAGATCGGCTTGCCCCACTCCCAGAGGTCGCGGCGCGGCTGCGGATCGATCGGGTGCCCGGCCGTGAGCAGCTGCACCCGCGTGGCGATCTGGCACGCCTTGCCGATGGTGATCTCGGCGACGTCGAGCATGACCGCGTCGAAGTTCACGAAGGTCCCGTCGCCGATGCTGATGTCGCCGTATTCGCAGATGAACCGCGGCCGCACCTCAACGCCCTCGCCGACGTGGCGCAGCAGCATCCGCAGGACCCGGTCGCGCTGTTTGTCGTCGGGCGGCCTGAGGCCGTTGTAACGCCGCAGCAAGGTCTGCGCCCGCACATAGGCCGCGCGGCTCGCTTTGTCGCTGCCCCGGTAAAGCTCGCCGCGCAGCATCCGGTCCCGCAAATCACCCATGCCAACACCAATAGCGGCGCGTCCGCGCTTGGTCTCCCAAACGCCACGGGTTTGATGCGCCCCAGAGACCAGGCTGACCGCTAGCGACCGGCCCCGCTGCCCGGCGCCGCCCGCGGGGCGGCACCCAAGCGGGTTTAGCGTCAAGGCATGACCATTGGTGGTTCGCTCTTCCTCATCGCCGTCGGCGCGATCCTCTATTTCGCGGTCGACGCCGACCTCAGCGGGGTCGACATCTCGACCGTCGGACTGATCCTGATGATCATCGGCATCGTCGGACTCGTGCTCGGCTTCCTGGTCTACGGCCGCGCGCGGCGCGTCGACGCCGTAGCCGTCCGCGACGTGCGCGAACCGCGCGACCCGCTGATCTAAGCCGCGCGGTCGTCGATGGCGCGCAAGGGCTGCGCCGCCTCGGTGCGGTTGCGGCCCGCGCGCTTGGCGCGGTAGAGGGCGCGGTCGGCTTCGACCCACACCTCGTCGGCGAGCCGGCCGGACGACGCGCCCGCGACGCCGAGGCTGACGGTGAACGCCACGCCGTCCCGGCGTGAACGCTCCTCGACGGCAATCCGGATCCGCTCCGCCACCGCGACCGCCTCGGGCAGCGACTCGCCCGGCAACACGACCCCGAACTCCTCGCCGCCGACCCGGCCGAACACGTCCGCGGGCGACAGGATCGAACGGATGATGGCGCTGAGCGACCGCAGCGCCTCGTCGCCACCGGCGTGGCCGTGGGTGTCGTTGATCGCCTTGAAGTGGTCGACGTCCAGCATCAACAGCGACGTGCCGGGCGAGCCATTCCCGAGCACGCTGGCCGCGGCCAGCTCGTCGCGGAGCGCGCGCTCGAAGGCGCCGCGGTTGAGCGCGCCGGTGAGGGCGTCGTCCGACGCGAGCCGGTCGAGCTCTGTGAACAGCTCCAGGTTGCGGGCACGCAGACGCCGCACGGCGATGACGACCACGGTGGTCATCGCCGCGAACAGCGTGAACTCCAGCGGCGGGTTCTCGGTCTGCGCGACCGTCGCGACCGCCACGCCGAACAGAGCGATCGCCAGCGTCGCGAGGCCGACCAGCCGGCCCGGTGACGAGTAGTAGGCGGCGAGCATCAGCGGCCAGAAGTAGAAGAGGGGCGTGAGGCCCATCGGGCGCGCCACGGCGACCGCCGCGGTGACGAGCACCACGAGCCCCGCCAGGCCGCCGTCGACGAACGCCTGCCGCCGGACCGGCACCCACCACAGCAGCGCGCCCACCACGAGCACGACGGCGCCGATGGCCAAGAGGTACGGCCGGTCGGACGTGTCGTCGGTCGGGAGCAGGAGGCCGACCCCCAGGACGGCCGCGCCGATGAAGAACTGCAGGGCGACGAGCCGCATCAGGGCGCCCGCCTCGGGCTGGCGGTCGTTCCAGGCAGCGCGCGCGGAGTCCGGCGCTTGGTCGCGCAGACGGAGGCCGGAAGGCACGCGAAGACGGGAGGGCAAGCCCATACCCGCGTGATCGGCTGTTTGGACCTCTAAGTGAAGCGCGGAACCGCGCGCGGAGCGGTCTGCCCCGGGCGCCACGACCTCCCTGCGCGTCCGCTCGCTATCCGCTCTCGACGGCCGCGTCCGCAGCAGAGGCTGCGTCGCCGCTGCCATCATCCCGCCCATGAGCGACGAGCCGCCGATCAAGACGACCTCCAGCCGCGTCGTCTTCGAAAGCCGGTGGACGACCCTGCGCGAGGACCAGATCGAGCGCCCCGGCGGCCTGGTCGGCAGCTACGCCGTCGTCGAGAAGCGCCGCGCCGCCCTCGTGGTGCCGTGGGACGGCGAGCTGCTGCACATGGTGCGGCAATGGCGCTACCCGACCGCATCGTGGTCGATCGAGTTCCCGCAAGGCACGATCAATGGCGCCCCCGGCGACACGACGCAGCCCGAGCACGACGAGGACCCCGAGACCGTCGCCCGCACCGAGCTGCGGGAGGAGCTCGGCTTCCGCGCCGGCAAGCTGCACCGCCTCGGCGCCGTCGCGTTCGCGCCGGGGATCTCGAACCAGTTCTGCGACATCTGGCTGGCGACCGACCTCGAAGACGGCGACCCCGACTTGGAGCCCGAAGAAGTCGGGCTGATCACGCCGTGGCCGGTGACCCCCGAGGAGTTCGACGAGCTGCTGCGCTCCGGCGACATCACCGACGCGGCGACGCTCGCCGCCTGGGCGCTGGTCAGCCGGCGCCCCCTGCCGCTCTGACGGGTCCGCGCCTGGCGTCGAACGTCGACGCCAGATCCGGAGCCGTGCGCAGGGGCGGCGTAGCGCAGGGTTGGACGTCCGCAGGCCAGGCGTTCCGCGACACCCGGACCAGCGGTCGCCGCCGCGCAACTTCGGCGGCGCCCGCGAGTTACGGTCACATCATGGGCACCACTCGCACACGCCAATCCCTCATCGCGCTCAGCGCGGCGGCCGTCGCTGGGCTCGGCGCCGCGGCACTGCCGACCATCTCGCCCGTCGCGGCGACGTCAGTGGCCACCTCCCCGACGTGCCAGCCGCCCGCGCCCGCTGGCGGAAGCCCCGCGCCTGTGGAGCTCAGCCGCACGACCACCTCCAGCGGCACGCTGGTGATCTCCGGCCAGACCGCGTTCATGGTCAACACGCTCGGCTGCCGAATCGACGGCGCCGAGGTCGCCAGGATCGAGTACGACCTGTTCAAGGCGCCCAAATCGAACCGCTGGCTGGCGTACGTCGGATCGATGTCGTACGGCGGCAAGGGGGTCGCGATCGACTACGCGGTCCCGCAGACCGAGCGCCAGTTCGACCGCGCCCGCAAGCAGAACCACGCTCGCACCGAGGTCCGGCTTCCGAAGGTCAAGGGCACCGTCTTCGTCACGCGAGACCAAGCTCCGGTGTTCACCACCTTCGCCAAGAAGGTCAACGGCAAGAAGCCCACGGATGCCAAGCGCGCCGCCGCGGCCGACAAGGTGCTGCTCGCCGGCGACCCGTTCAGAGACTGAGCCGAGTCGCGCCACCACTGCAACGAGATTCCCCACTTGGCGACCCCTCCGTGGCGCACCCAAACTCCCTGCTGATTCCGGGGTTTGACGCCAGCTAGCAGACGCCGGTGGCGGAAACGGCCCTGCATGGACGAGTTTCGTTCGTCAGTATGCGGGGCGTGATCGAGCGTTACACACGCCCGGCTCTCGGATCCATCTGGACCGACCAGGCCAAGATGGAAGCCTGGCGCGTGGTCGAAGTCGCGGCCTGCGAGGAGATGGACGGGCCCACGCCCGCAGAGCTTGAGGCGATCCGCGGAGCCACCTTCACCGTCGAGGCAGCGAAGGAGCGCGAGAAGGTCACCGACCACGACGTCGCCGCCTTCGTGGATGTCCTCTCGGACGGCCTCGGCGAGGCTGGCCGCTGGATCCACTTCGGCCTCACGTCGTCCGACGTGCTCGACACCGCCCTCGCGCTCCAGATCCGCGACGCCGGCGTCGAGATCATCAAGGGCGCCAAGGCCTACCGCGACGCGCTGGTCGCCCAGGCACGGACGCACGTCGACACGCTCTGCACGGGCCGCACGCACGGCGTGCACGCCGAGCCGACCACCTTCGGCATCAAGCTCGCCGGCTTCGCTTTTGAGGCCCACCGCAACGTCGAGCGCCTCGAGCGCGCCTTCGAGCAGGCTGCGGTCGGCGCGATCTCCGGCGCCGTCGGCACGTACTCGGCCACGAGCCCCGATTACGAAGCACGCGTCCTCGCCCGCCTCGGCCTCGCTGCCGAACAGGTCTCCACGCAGGTCGTCCCGCGCGACCGCCACGCCGAGGTGCTGCAGGCGATCTCGCTCGCCGGCGCGGGACTGGAGCGCTTCGCGACCGAGATCCGCCACCTGCAGCGCACCGAGGTGCGCGAAGTCGAGGAGCCGTTCAAGCCGGGCCAGAAGGGCTCGAGCGCGATGCCGCACAAGCGCAACCCGATCACGAGCGAGCGGATCACCGGTCTTGCGCGCGTGCTCAGAGGGTATGCGCAGGCCGGCGTCGAAAACGTCGCACTCTGGCACGAGCGCGACATCAGCCACTCCGGTGCTGAGCGCGTGATCCTCCCCGACGCGACCATCCTCCTCGACTACGCCCAGTCCCTCGCCCTTCGCCTTGCCGAAGGCATGGTCGTGCACACCGACCGCATGCGCGAGAACATCGAGCTGACGTACGGCGCGATGTTCAGCCAGCGCCTGCTGCTCGCGCTGATCAACAACCCAGAGCACCCGCTCGTCCGCGACGACGCTTATCGTGTCGCGCAGGAACTCGCTCAGCGCGCATGGGACACCCGCACCCCGCTGCGCGAGCTGGCCGCCGCCGACGAACGCTGCGCTGGCCTGGATCTCGACACGGTCTTCGACATCACCTTCTACTCACGTCACGCCGCCGAGATCGTCGGCCGCCTGGAGCAGATCGCGTGAAGCGCCGCCGCGCCTTCGCATCGCTCGCGGGTGTCGCGACCCTGGCGAGCATCCCCGTCGCTACCGCAAACGGCGACGCGCGCGCCGTGCTCGGGGCCGTGAACTACGAGCGCCAGATGGCGGGCATCGATGCGCTGAGCACGAGCAAGCCGCTGGAGAACGGCTGCGTGCGGCACGCGCTCTACATGAACCAGAACAGCGTCCTCACGCACAACGAGGACGCGGGCGCGGCTGGCTTCACGAGCGAGGGCTCGTTCTACGGCACGAAGGCGGTGCTCGCGCGCAACACGGCCGGGTTCACGTCGAACCCGTGGAAGTACGCGCCGTTCCACGAGTTCCAGGTCTTGCACCCGTGGCTCACGCAGACGGGCGTCGGCGTCAGCGGCAACTACGCCTGCATGGTCACGCTCGGCGAACGCCCCGGCGGGATGACGGGCGACATCAAGCTGATCACGGCTCCGGGCACCGGCCAGTTCGTGCGTCCCGCCGAGGTCGCGCGCGAGGCGCCGTTCACGCCCGGTGAGGAGCTCGGCATCCGCCAGGGCACGAAGACCGGTCCGCACATCTACGTCTACGCGGTCGGCCCGCAGCGCTTCCCCAACGTCGCCGTGCGCTCGGCCACCCTTACGGCCGCCGACACCGGTGCCGAGGCGCCGCTGGCCTGGGTCGACGCCGAAAGCCCGCGCTCGGGCCGCTACCTCGACGGCGGCGCGATCGTGATCCCGACCTCGCCGCTGCGCGAGGGTGTGATCTACAACCTGCGCGTCGAGGCTGAGACGACCACGTCGAGCGGCCAGAACGTGCGCATCAGCCGCACGACGAGCTTCACCACCGGCCCCGACGAGTCCGATCTCGCCGAGTCGCCGGAGACGAACGACACCGTCACCGCGGCGTCGTCCGGGGGTTCGAAGTCGCCGTCCTCGTCGTCGACGCCGAAGAAGCCGAACTCGGCCGTGATCGGGTCCGACGGCCAGGCCAAGCTCGCCGTCGCGCTCGCGTGGAGCAACTACGGCACCGGGCTGCGCGTGCGCATCCAATGCCAGAGCGTCGCCGTGCGCTGCGAAGGCCCGATGCGGGTGCTCGTGCGCAAGCGCGGCAACAAGCTCGGCAAGCTGCGCTTCCGCGCGCGCAAGGGCCCGCTCAAGCTCAACCTGGCCCCGGGCCGGCAGATCGTGCGTCGCATCAAGATGACGAACGTGCAGCAGCACCACGGCAAGAAGCGCGGCTTCTCGGTGCGCTGGGGCGGCAGCACGCCCATCCGAGTCACCGCGAAGAAATAGCGGCAACCCGGCGTCCAGCCCGGTCGCTGAACGGCATTCAGGGCGAGATTCCGGGGTGCCGGGTCGGACGCCGCCCGTGCTCCCGCGAGAGCACACTCCAGAAAACAGACGAATGTACGACGGCCTGGCATTTGCCGTGGCGTCGCAGTGTGTCTACCGTCGCTTTACGGCGCTGATGTCCCCAGCGCCTGAATGTCCGGCTCCCGCCGGACCGGTTCCTACATGCATTCACTCCCTTCACAGATCTCGTACCCCGCCCAGGCCTCGGCTCGCGCCGGCGGCCCGTGGCCAGCGGCGATGCCCGTCGAGACCGGCTCCATCATCCGGTGGCGCCGCCTCGGCATGGCGATGCTGCTCGTCGGCGCTGTCCTGATCGAGGGCGGCCTGCTCATTGGTCTCATGAGCACCAACCGCCCGGTCCTCGTCCACGGGTCGGCCATCGCGCTGGTGGCCATGGCGGCGGCGGTATCCCGGGTCACGTTCCCGGCCTACCGCTTGTTCGCCCGGTGCGTGATCACGACGTCGATCGCGCTGATCACCGCGCTCGCCGCGTCGTTCGAGGGCGTGGTGACGGTGCCGATGTTCTACATCTGGCCGTTGCTCGGCGCCGCCTACCTGCTGTCGCGCGTCGAGCTCGTCGTCTACGCCGCGCTGAGCGTGGCGGGCTGCTTCATCGCCGCCGCCGGGCAGCAGGGCCCGGGGCTGGAGATCGCCGACTACGTCGTGGTCTTCCTCGTCGGCGCAGTGGTCGTCGGCACGGTGCGTGCGCTGGCCGAGACGCTCGGCACCACCATCGGCTCGCTGCGCCACAGATCGGCGACCGACCCGCTGACAGGCCTGCTCAACCGCCGCAGCCTGGAACGCAGCTTCGCCCGGCAGTTCGAGACGTCGGCGGCGCATGACGCGCCGCTCTCGGTGCTGATGCTCGACGTCGACCACTTCAAGGCGATCAACGACACCTACGGCCACGCGGTCGGCGACGAGGCGCTCTGCCGGTTCGCGGAGCTGCTGCTCAGCTGCTGCCGCGCCACCGACCTGATCTCGCGCGTCGGCGGCGAGGAGTTCGCGGTCGTGATGCCCGGCGCCACCGCCGACCAGGCGCACGCGCGGGCCGTGCACTTCGCGAACGTGTTGCGCGCCGACCGCTCGATCGAGGGCGTGCGGATGACGGCCAGCGGCGGCATCGCCACCCGCGAGCGCCTGAGCCGCGACCACGACGAGCTGCTGCTCGCGGCCGACCGCGCCGTCTACGACGCCAAGCGGCGTGGCCGCGACCGGATCGTCGTCGCTCCGCCGGTCGCCGCGCCCTGATCTTGGGCCGATACGCCTGCGACTAGACGTTTGACGGACAGCGCCGCCCGCTTCGGTGATCCCCCGCAATCTCAGGCGATCAGACTGTAGGTTTGTCCGAACTCGGGCACGCGTTTGTTCAAAGCCGGACAAAATTCACATTTCCGGTTCAAGTCCGGTCAAGATCCGGTCGATACCGTGCACATAGAGCGAAGGGCCTCTCCCCTGGGTCCCCTCCTCGAGCCAACGAGCGCAGGTCTCCCCTGAACTGCGCTCCGCGAATCGCACGCGCCACCCTCCCCCGGCGGCGCTCCGTACCACGAGAACGGGCCTCCTCGCTTCCCCTGGCGAGGAGGCCCGCTCTGCGTTTCGGGCGTCTAGGCGACGGCGCTGACGGGTGCGTCGGCGGCGTCAGGCGCGTCGGCCGAGGGCGCCGGCGCGGGCGCTTCGGCCTTTGCCTCTACCCGTGCCGGCGCGGGCGCCGGCACCGCGACGGGCTTGCCGGGCACCTTGAGGCGCGGCACGGCGGAGACGAGCTTCTGCGTGTACGGCTCGCGCGGATGGTGGAGGACCTCATCGGCGTCGCCCTGCTCGACGACGTTGCCGTTGTGCATCACGAGGACGCGGTCGCTGACGTGGTGCACGACGCCGAGGTCGTGCGAGATGAACAGGTAGCTCACGTCGAGCTGGTCGCGCAGGTCGACGAGGAGGTCGAGCACCTGCGCCTGGATCGAGACATCGAGCGCGGAGACCGGCTCGTCGCAGACGATCACGCGCGGGCTCGTCGCGAGGGCGCGGGCGATGGCGACGCGCTGGCGCTGTCCGCCGGAGAGCTCCAGCGGTCGCCGGCGCCGCAGTTGCGCCGGCAGGCTCACCAGGTCGAGGAGCTCGTGCACGCCGGCGCGCTGTGCGTCGCTGTCGGCGACGCTCCGCGCGACGGTGTCGCGGACGACCCGCTCGACCGTCCACCGGGGATCAAACGAGCTGAGCGGGTCTTGGTAGACGATCGACAGGTCGGCCCGCCGATCGCGGCGCGCTCGCTCCTTGAGCGGCGCCCACGGCTCGCCCGCGAGCAGCACTTCGCCCTCGTCGGGGTTCTCGAGGCCGAGCACGAGCTTGGCCGTCGTCGACTTGCCGGAGCCGGACTCGCCGACGATCCCGAGCGTCTCGCCGGGCTTGAGGTCGAACGAGACATCGTTGACCACGGCACGCGCGACGCCATCGGGGCCCACGTACCGCTTGACGAGGCCCTTGGCCTGCAGCACCGGCAGCGGCTGGCCGTCGGCACCGGTCCGCACGGAGCCGTGGTGCTCGCGGACGACCTTGACGTCGCCGACGGACGCGAGCCGCGGCGCCTCCGACGGCGCCAGGCGGCTTCCGCGCGAGTGCCCGGACGGCACGGCGTCAAGCAGCTTCTGCGTGTACTCGTGCTTCGGCGACGCGAAGATGTCGGCGGCGTCGCCGCGCTCGACGACCTCGCCGCGGCGCATCACGATCACCTCGTCGGCCAGCTGCGAGACCACTGCGAGGTCGTGGCTGATCACGATCAGCGCCTTGCCGCGGTCGCGCGTGGCGGCGAGCAGCTCGAGCACCTGCGCCTGCACGGTCGCGTCGAGGGCGGTGGTCGGCTCGTCGGCGATCAGCAGCGTCGGATCGAGCGCGAGCGCCGAGGCGATCAGCGCGCGCTGGCGCTGGCCGCCCGACAGCTCATGCGGCAGCTGGCGGGCCTTGACCTCCGGGTCCGGGATCCCGACCTGGTCCAGCAGCTCCACGACCCGGTCGAAGATCTCGTGCTTGGACTTCAGCGTCCGATGCAGGCGGGGGCCCTCGCCGACCTCCTGCGCGACCCGCCGCAGCCCGTCGAGCGACACGAGCGCGTCCTGCGAGACGAGGCCGATATCGCGGCCCCGCAGCTTGCGCCAATCGCTGTCGGAGTACGCGCCCACGTCGACGCCGCCGATCTCGAACCGGTCGGCGGCGACCTTCGCACCCCTGCCGGTGAGCCCGAGCAGCGTCCGCGCGGTCACGCTCTTGCCCGACCCCGACTCGCCGACGATCGCCAGGCACCGGCCCGGCTCGAGCGTGAACGACACGCCCCTGACGACCGGGTTCTCGTCGACCGTCCGGCCGAACGACACCCGGAGGTTGTCGACTCGGACGAGCGGTGCTGCGTCTGCCGGCGCGTCGCCCGGCTTGTCGGATTCGCTCATTTCAGTGGTCTCTTCTTCGTGGTTGGGGGTTGGGCGCAGGCACCGAGCCGAGTGCCCGCCGGGTTAGGCGTCGAGGCGGATGCGGCCCTCGAGCCGGTCTTGCAGGTGGCGGCCGATCACGGTCACCGACAGCGCGAGCACGACGATCACCGCGCCCGGGGCGACTTCAAGCCACCACGCGCCGGTCACGTAGTCCTTGCCGGACTCCAGCAGCGCGCCCCACTCGGGTGAGGGCGGCGCCACGCCGAGGCCGAGAAACGACAGGCCCGATGCCCAGATGACGGCTTGGCCGACCCCGAGCGTGTAGAGCGCGACCAGCGGCCGGATCGCGTTCGGGAGGATGTGCTGGCTGACGACCCGCCCGGAGGAGTGGCCGACGACCCGCGCCGCTTCGACGTAGCCCGCATCGCGGACCGAGACCAGCTGGCCCCGGAGCATGCGCGCGTAGCCCGGCGCCGTGCCGATCGCGACGGCCGCGATGAGCGTCTCCGGCGAGTTGCCGAAGACCGACACCACGAGCAGCGCGAGAAGCAGCACCGGGAACGCGAACAGCACCTCGAGGAGGCGGCTCACGACGCCATCGGCGAGCTTGCCGCCGAGCCCCGCGATCAGCCCGAGGACGATCGCGGCGGCAACGGCGAGCGCCGTCGCCGAGAAGCCGATCACCAGCGACTGGCGGGTGCCCTCGATGACCCGCGAGTACAGGTCGCGGCCGAGCTGGTCGGTGCCGAAGAGGTGGCTGCTCGACGGCGCCTGCAGCGTCGCGCCCAGGTCTTGCGCATACGGGTTGTGGGTCTGCAGCAGCTCCGGGGCGATCGCGGCGATCAGGAACAGCAGCAGCGCAAACGACGACACCCAGACGCCCGCGGGGATGCTGCGCGCCAAGGCGCGGAGAAACGCCGCCGAGCCGAACTTCAGCTCGGGGACGTGGTCGTAGCCAGGGGTTACGGCACTCATGACCTAGCCCTCCCTTAGGCCCGCAGGCGCGGGTCGACGTACTCGTAGAGCAGGTCCACGATGATGTTCGCGATCACGTAGATCGCAGCCGAGGCGAGCACGACGCCCGTCACGACGGGAATGTCGCCGTTGCTCGCCGAGGTGGTCAGCACGCTGCCGATGCCCTGGCGGGCGAAGACCTGCTCGACCAGCACGGCGTTGGAGAACAGGTAGCCGACGGCCCAGCCCGAGAGCGTGAGCCCTGGCAGCGCCGCATGCCGCAGCACGTGCCGTGTGCGGACACCGAAGTCGGTGATGCCCCGCGAGCGCGAGGTCGTGACGAACGGCTGCTCCAGCGCGGACGTGAACTCCTCCTGGATCACCTGCCCGAGGAACCCAGAGACCGGCAGGGCCATCGTGATCGCGGGGAGCACGAGCGACGCTGCCGGCGAACCACCCAGCACCGGGAAGATGCCGAGCTCGACGCCGAAGACGACCAGCAGGATCGTGCCGACCCAGTAGGACGGCAGCGACGCCGCGAGCATCTGCGAGAAGTTCGCGATCGACGACCAGATGTTGTCGCGGCCGGCGCCCAGCACCGTCAGCGTCACGGCGATCAGCCAGGCGAGGAACAGCGACACGAAGGTCAGCACGAGCGTCGGGCCGATCTGGCCGCTGATGATCGACGTGACCGGCGTGTGCTGGTAGTACGAGATGCCGAGGTCGCCGTGCAGCAGGCCGCTGATGTAGTCGGAGTACTGCTGCCAGATCGAGTCGGTGAAGCCGAACTGGGCGTTGATCTTCGCGGCCTGCTCCGGCGTCGGGGTCGACTGGTTGCCCGCCAGCTGGCGGGCGATCTGCTGCGCCCGGTCGCCCTGCGTCAGCGTCTGCAGCAGGAACGCGATCGTCGCCGCAGCCCACAGCACGCCGATGCCGCCGAGGATGCGCGAGAGCCACCAGCGGCCCCGGCCGCCGCCGCGGCGCCGTGAAGGCGCCGCGGTTGCAGCTTGTGGTTCGAGCGCGGTGCTCATTGCTCGAGCCACGCGTCAGACAGCACCGGCTCGCCGACGTCCTGGCTCTGCCGGACGTTGTGGAGCTTGGGCGAGACTGCGAGGGTGACCTGCATGCCGCTCACGCCCAGGACGAGCGTGCGCTGGCGCACGAGGATGTCCTGGATCTCCTCGGAGTACTTCGTCCGGTCGGTCAGCTCGGTGCTCTGGTTGAGCTTGTCGATGAGCGGCCCCACGCGCGGGTCGAAGACGCCCGTCGCGTTGAAGAAGTTCGGCACGCCCTGGATCTCGTCGTTCCAGACCACGTGCAGCGTCTCCGGGCTGCGGCCGACCCAGTACCACGGCTGGATGTCCCAGTTCGGGCCTGCCGTCTCCTTGCTGGTCCAGAACTGCGACGGCGCGATCGGGACGAGCTGCAGGTTGATGCCGACGGCCTTCAGGTTCTCCTGCAGGATCTGGAAGAGCTGGACGTCGTCCGGGCTGGCGTTCTTCGCCACGCCGTAGACGAGGCGCAGCTTGAGCTCCTTGCCGTTCTTCGTGCGGAAGCCGTCGGCGTTCTTCGTCGTCCAGCCGGCCTCGTCGAGCAGCGCGTTCGCCTTCGCCGGGTCGTACGCGAAGACCGAGTGGAGGTCCTTGTCGTAGGTCTCGTTGGCCGGGCTCAGCGCGCCGTTCTTGTTCGGGATGCGGGCGCCCTGGTAGGCGGCCTTGACGGCACCTTCGTTGTCGAACGCGTACGAGACCGCCTGGCGGAGCTTGTGGTCCTTCAGCGGACCCCACTTCGCGGCGAGGAAGAACCGGAACGGCGTGCCGGCCGTGGTGTGGCGCAGCACCTGGTACTGCGACTTGGCCTCGGCCCAGTTGACGGCCGGGACGTCGTAGAGCAGCTGCGCGGCCTCGGTCTTGAACGACGACCAGCGCGTGTTGTTGTCCGGGACGAAGCGCCAGTCGATCTTGTCGATGTAGGCCGTGCCCTTGTTCTTGACGTTGGCCGGCTGCGAGGTCCAGTTCTCGTTGCGCTCGAGGATCACGTTCTTGCCGTGGTTCCACTTGACGATCTTGAAGGCGCCGGTGCCGACCGGCTTCTCGGCCTGGACCGCGGCGGGCGCGGCCAGCGACTTCGGCGACTGGATGCCGAACGCGTACTGCGAGAGGCCATCGAGGAAGTAGACGTAGCGCTCCTTGAGCTTGACCTCGAGCGTGTACTTGTCGGTCGCTTTGGCCGACTGGAAGATGTCGCCGATGTACGCGGCGACGTAGGAGTTGTTCGTCGCCGGGTCCGGGGCGAGCCACGCGTAGAAGTTCTTGGCGACCGCCTCCGCGTCGAGCTCCTCGCCGTCGGTGAACTTCACGCCCTGCTTGATCTTGAACGTGTAGGTCTTGCCGTCTTCGCTCTCCTTCCACGACTCGGCGAGCCACGGCACAACGCCGTTGTCGGGCGAGGCCGCGACGAGCTGCTCGAGCCACTGCTGGTTGAGGTAGCCGTTCTGCACCCAGATGCTGTTGCCGGCCAGGCTCGGCGGCTCCTGCTCCCACGCGACCGTGAGGGTGCCGCCGCGCTGCGGCTCGCCCGGGTTCTCCTTGGCGGGCTTGCCGAGGCTCTGGCCGTTGGTCGATGGCGTCACGCCCTGGAACGGGTCGTTCGGGTTGCCCGCGGCGTTCGCGGTGGAGTTGTCGCCGCTGCCACCGCCGCAGCCCGCGATGAGGCC
The DNA here is from genome assembly GCA_023404805.1 of Actinomycetes bacterium. Lineage (GTDB taxonomy): Bacteria > Actinomycetota > Thermoleophilia > Solirubrobacterales > Solirubrobacteraceae > JAGIBJ01. Next base: position 28,930 of record JAEYAL010000095.1, read on the forward strand.
GGAGACGAGCAGGACGGGGACGAGGCTGGCGGCTTTCCAGCGGGCGCCAGTTCGGTGCGCGGACCGAAGCTGCGGGGGTGCGCTAGGGGTCATGGGTTCCTTGGGTCAGGTGGGAGGACGGGCGCGCTGGTGGAGCTGCGGCCCGTGGAGGGAGCGCAAACTACTTAATCTGGATTGGGTTTATCTGCTTTACGTCGAGACCTTCCCCATGCGGGCCAGGTCCGACCAGCGCGCGTGCTTGCCGCGCCGCAGGTCTGGCGGTCGTTACGAGCGTCCGCTACTGGCGACGCGTGAACGCCAGCACCGCTGCGGCCAGCTGGTCGACCGAGCACGGTTTCGGGACGACCTGGTTCACGGCGAGACGCCGGGCCTCGGCGCGGCTCTCCTCGGTGAGGAAGCCCGAGGTCAGGACGACGGGCAGGTCGGGGCGCACGTCGCGCACGCCCGCGATCAGCTCAAAGCCGGTAAGCACCGGCATGGCCAGGTCGGTCACGAGCGCGTCGAACGCCGCCGGGTCAGCGCGGAGCGCCGCAAGCGCGTCCGTCGCCTCGGTGAACGCGGTGACCTCGAGGCCGTGGAGTGGCATCGCCCGCTCGGCGAGCATCACGAGGGCGTCCTCGTCGTCGACGAAGAGGACGCGCGGCTTCGCGAGGGCGCCGTCCCCGTCGCCATCAGCACCTGCCGCCAGGGTCGGCGGGTGCGGGTCGCCCTGCGGCCGCTCGCCATCGCCGCGCGAGCCGGCCGTCTCGAGCGGCAGAAGGACGGTCAGCACCGTGCCGTCGCCGGGGATGCTGTCGGCCACGATGAGCCCTCGGTGGCTGCGCACGATGCTCTGCGCAGCGGCAAGGCCGAGGCCCGTCCCTTCGCCCCGCTCCTTCGTCGTGAAGAACGGGTCGAAGATGCGCCCGAGATGCTGCTCAGGGATGCCGTGTCCGTCATCGGTCACGCGTAGGCGCAAGTAACCGCCGGGCGCGAGGGTCGCCTCGGCCGCCGCGCCGTCGCTTGGCAGCCGGACCGCGTCGATCTCGAGGCCGATCGTCCCCCCGGTCCGCGACAGCGCCTGGCCCGCGTTCGTGACGAGGTTCATCACGACCTGGTGGATCTGCGACGGGTCGCCGAGCAGCGGCGGCAGGCCGTCCGGCGCCGTCACCCTGCACGTCACGCCCGCGGGCAGCGCGGGCCGCAGCAGGTTGCAGGCGTCGTGGGCCACCTGCGCCAGCGAGAACACGCGCCGCTCCGGCTCGCGGTCGCGGCTGAAGTCGAGCATCCGGCTGACGAGGTCAGCAGCGCGGCGGGCACCGCGGGTGATCTCCTCGATGCTGGTCGACGGGTCAGCCCCAGCTTTGAGCTCCGCAGCGGCGACCGACGCGTTGCTGAGGATCGCGCTGATCACGTTGTTGAAGTCGTGGGCCATCCCTCCGGCGAGCGTCCCGAGCGCCTCGCGTTTCTGCATGCGGATGCGCAGCTCCTCTGCGCGCCGGCGGTCGGTCACGTCGTCGACCACGCCAAGGATGCGCCGCGGCCCTTGCTCGTCGACCTCCACGCGGCCGAGCACCGAGATCCGCCGGAGCTCGGGTTCAGCTCCAGGGCGCGGCGCCCAGATCCGGTATTCCTCGTGGTAGTTCACGCCCTCCCGGCCGCGCACGGCGTTCATGAAGGTCGCCTCGACGCGGGCGCGGTCCTCCACGTGCAGCGGGTGGATCAGGGCGCGGACGCCGTCGCGCTCGACGCTCTCGGCGGGGTCGTAGCCGAAGATCTCGCGGTAGCGCTCGTCGGACTCAAAGCGCGGCTCGCGGATGTAGAGCGCGAAGCTGCCCATCTGCGTCACGTCGAGCGCCGACCGCAGCAGCTCGCCCTGTTCGCGCGCCGTCCGCTCGACGTCGAGGATCGGCGAGCGGTCGTGCACCGCGACGAGGATCGACTCCACGGCACCGCCCGCGCCGCTGATCGGGACGACCGTGGTCGTGAGCACCGCGGGTGCGCCCTCTGGAGCGTCAGGGCGCAGGTCGCTGTAGCGCGCAGGCGCCGGGCTCGCGTGGGCCGCCGCGATGCGCTCCTCCCACACCCCGCGTCGCGCTTCGCCGCGCGCGCCCCCAGCCGCCGCGCCCCCGATGTGCTGCCCGACGAACACCTCCGGCCGGAACGCCGTGATCCCCTCGACTTCGATGACCGACCGGACGACTCCGTTCGGATCGAGGATGAGGCACAGGCGGTAGCCCGGAGCGAAGGTCATGCTCCCGAGGGTCGGGCGTGCGGGATGTTGATCAGCGGACATTCCAGGCGCGGAGCATGGCGGGGTGGAAGCCATGCGTTGCGTTCAGCAAAAGGTAAGGCCTAGCGAGGCCGTTCTGGGGGCAGAGACGGCCAATACCCGTCTAGGATCGGCCCCATGCCGCTCCTCTCTGATCTCCCGCTCCTCGCCTCCGGGAAGGTCCGCGAGCTCTATGACCTGGGCGACGACAAGCTGCTGCTGGTCGCTACCGACCGCATCTCGACCTACGACGCGATCCACCCGACCCCGGTCCCGGGCAAAGGCTCGGTCCTCACCGGCCTGTCCGTCTTCTGGTTCGGCCTGACCGAGGGCATCGTCCCCAACCACTTCATCTCGGACTCCGAAGGCGTGCCGGAGGAGGTCAAGGGCCGCGCCCTCGTCGTCAAGAAGCTCAAGATCGTGCCGCTCGAGGCGGTCGTCCGCGGCTACATCACCGGCTCCGGCTGGAAGGACTACCTGGCGACCGGCAAGGTCGCCGGCCACGTCCTCCCGGAGGGCCTGAAGGAGTCCGAGCAGCTGCCCGAGCCGCTGTTCACTCCGTCCACCAAGGCCGAGCTGGGCGAGCACGACGAGACCGTCGACCTCGAGCAGGCCGCCGCGATCGTCGGCGACCCCGACCTGCTCCAGAAGGTCCAGGACCTCTCGATCGCCCTCTACAAGCGCGCCGCCGAGCATGCCCGTGAGCGCGGCCTGATCCTCGCCGACACCAAGTTCGAGTTCGGCGTCGACTCCGGCGGCGTGCTGCATGTCGCCGACGAGGTCCTGACGCCGGACTCCTCGCGCTACTGGCCCGTCGAGGGGTTTGAGCCCGGCAAGGGCCAGCCGTCGTTCGACAAGCAGTTCGTCCGCGACTGGGCGACCGCTTCCGGCTGGGACAAGAAGGACCCCGCTCCCGCGATCCCCGCAGAGATCATCGCGGGCACCAGCGAGCGCTACCGCGACGCCTACCAGCGCATCACCGGCGAGCCCCTCCAGGCTTGGCTCGACCGGATTTAGCACTCGCAGGGCGGGCCGCGGGGCTACCACCGCGCTGCGAGCTTCGGCGCCCCGCGGGTCATCCACCTGGCCGAAACGCCGCGACCACCGCGGTTGCTGGTCATCCGGCAGCAGCAGGCGTAGCGTAGGCGTGACTATGAGGACCTGTCCCGCCTCCATCCTGTCGACTGCCATTGCGGTCTCGATCCTCGGGGCCGTGGCGCCGCCGTCCGGCGCGACGTCGTTTCCGGCGTGCGCGGCCAGCCAGCCGCGGCAGGCGTACGTGGGCCAGATCAACTCGGCGATCGAGGGCGCGGTCGTCGACCGTCAGGGGCGGCTCTACGTGACCGACCTGATCGGCGGCCGGATCATGCGGTTCGATGCTCCAGGCGTCGCGGCGAAGAAGGTCGCGACGCTGCCCGCCAAGGGCGGCGGCGGCGCGCTGGCGCTCGAGCCCGACGGCACCGTGATCGTCGGCGGCGGCGCCGACGCCCGCGTGTTCCTCGGCGACATCCTGCGTCCCGGCTACATCTCGCGGCTGAACCCCGACACCGGGGCGCTCACCCAGATCGCGCGCAACCTCAGTGCCGCGAACGGGCTGGCCGTCACGGCCGACGGGACGATCTACGCGACCAACGACTTCGGCGGCCAGATCGGGCGTCGCCTGCCGAACGGCGTGGTGCAGCCCGAGTGGGCGCCGTTCCTGAGCGCCAACGGCGCCGTGCTCAGCAAGGACGACCGCTACCTCTACGTCTCGCGGACGTTCGTCAACGGCGGCGTTAGCCGGATCCCGATCGCGTCGCCGCGGCGGCCCGAGAGCCTGCTCACGCTCAAGGGCAACGATGGCTTCGCCGCCCCGGACGGCCTCACCCTCGACAGCCAGCAGCGTCCCGTCGTGCCGTTCAACGCCGCGGGCGAGATCGTCCGCATCACCGCGCCGAACCAGGCGTGCAAGCTCGCGAGCGGGCTCAGCAACCCGAGCGTCGTGGTCTACGGCCAGGGGACGGCCGGCTTCTCAGCCGGCCGCCTCTTCTCGGCGGGCTTCGACGGCCGGGTCTACGAGATCCCGGCCGCGTTCGACTCCGGCGCCTGAGCCGCGGCGCCTAGCCCGTCACCGCCTGGTCGACGAGGTTGGCGATCGTCTGGCTGGTGATCTCGGGCTGGCCGTTGTTCTGGCGCTCGGCGGCCATGAGCACGTCGAGGTGCTGGTAGCCCGGAGCGAACACCTGCGGGTCGACCTTGCGGGGCGTCAGGACGCTGTTGCCCGCGATCACCGAGACGCGCGGCTTCTTCGTCATGGTGCTGCCATGCATCGAGTAGGCCAGGCTGCCGGTCCGGTCGCCTGACGCGAGCAGGCCCTGCTCGATGATCAGGCGGATCGGGAACCAGTCCTCGGTGAGGTTCAGCGGACCCTCGTGGATCGACCGGGCGACCTGCGAAGCATCGGCGACTTCGAGGGCCGGCGTGGTGATGCCGAGGCCGACGCCGTTCACGCCGATCTGGTCGTAGTTGGCCCACGACTGCAGCTTCCGCGGGGTCGTCTTCTGCGGGAGCATCAGGCGGTCCGGTGTGACGAGCTGGCCGAGGCCCGGGATCAGCGCGACCTGCTCGGGGAGCCGGTTGCGGCGCAGCGGCACGCCCGTCGGGTAGCCGAAGCTGGAGCGCACGATGCCGAACACGCCCGCGTTGTCGTCGAGGATCTGGCCGAGCAGGGCCATGCGGGTCCAGCGGAAGTTCCGCAGCGACTCAGAGCCCGCGAGGTAGGTGGCCAGGTCGTACGACGCGCCGATCTTCAGGAAGTCGTCGATCGACTTGGTGTGCGGCGCGTTCTGCACCGTCGCGGTGACCTCGGCGTCAGGCTCGAGGTCGGCGCCGAGGGCGATGAGCTCCAGGAACATCATCGTCTGCGGTGAGATCCCAAGCAGGTCGACGTGCCGCGGCGCGAGGCCCTGCTTGAGCGCCGTCACGCCGATGTTGCCGAACTGGTCGAGCAGGCCGCCGGTGAGCTGGCCGAGCAGGTCGCGGTTGCCGGGGACCGACTGCGGGCTGGCGACGCCGCCGTTGAGCGTCGTGTCGAGGCCGACGAAGCCCGCGCATTGGCGGTATCCGGCGTCCTGCGTCGTGGCCTTGTTGCCGTCGAAGTCCCACGACCCGAAGATCTCGGTGAGCGGGCCGCCGAGCGAGTGGCCGCCGCAGATCACGTGCTTCTCGCGCCACGGTTGGCTCGGCAGCTCGCTGATCAGGACTGAGTAGTAGTCCTCGACGGTCTGCTGCACGCCGATGTCGGCGAGGACGCGGTTGCCCTGGTTCCAGCCGGGGAAGCGCTTTCCGTCGATGACCTTGTTCTTGTAGTAGTAGTCGATCGCATCGTCGGGGTTGTTGGTGCGCTCGGCCAGCTCCAGGCCGGTCTTGTCCTCCATGCAGTTCGCGCGGCGGTCGATGCCCCAAACCTCGATGTGCTTGCCACGGGCTGCCGACGCGCGGACGGTGTTGCGCGCGACCTGGTCGAACGCCGCAGCACCTTCGAGGACGCCGGGGAAGAGCACGATCACGGCGTCGGCCGACGTGGCCTGGACCGGGCCATCGACCGAGCGCCAGCGCTCGTAGGCGATCCACTTGCAGCGCTCAGTCGTCATCGCGGCGCCGGGCACGAGCGGCACCCGGAGGCGCACGACGCTCGACGCGACGTCGGCCTGCGGGGAGGTCGACGAGATGGGGATCTCGACGCGCTGCTCGGCGAGGGTGGCCGCTCCGGCTGGGGTTGGCAGTCCGGCGGCCAGGACGCCGGACGCCACCGCCGCGAGCGCCAGCGACCCGGCGCGCAGGCGCCGCGTGGATGCAGACATCGAAGGAACTCCTTCTGGAAGGGCACGCGCGAGACAGTTTGCGCGTGGGGACCTGCCGACCGTAGCAGAACCAGAACAGCTAGTGTTTCTCTTTTTGAACGCCGCTCGATTCCGGCCCGCCTCGGCGCGCCGCCTGGTGCAGGTTTGCAGCGCTGCGCTGCAAACCTGCGGCCTTGAGTGCGCCTCCACCCCCGGCAAGTTGCAGCGGGGGTCGGCAAACCTGCCAGGGGTGGAGGCGCCAGCGCCGGCCGGCGTACGATGGCCCGCGGTGCCTGCCCCGACCTCGTACCCGATCGACGAGCCGCTGATCGCGGAGGTCTACCGCCTCGGGCTCGGCGGCGAAGAGGTCACGCTGCCGCGCCACCGCCACAACCTCAGCCGTGAGCAGGTCGCCACGACGCAGAAGGCGCGGATCATCCTGGCGACCGCCGAGGAGGTGACGATCAACTCCTACGCCCGCACGTCGACGCGGTCGATCATCGATCGCGCCGGCGTCTCGAGCAAGACCTTCTACGCCCACTACGCCGGCAAGGAGGAGGCGTTCCTCGCGGGGTACACCCTGCTCGACGGCGTGATGATGCAGACGATGCGGCAGCCCGTCGCGATGGAAGACCCGCGCGCCGCCACTCGCGCCGCCGTCGACCGCGCCCTCGAGTCCCTCGCCGCGTGGCCGCTGTTCGCCCGCATGCGGATGGTCGAGGGCCGCGCCGCCGGGCCGATCGCGGAGCAGCGCCGGCTCGAGATGGCCCGCAGCCAGGTCGCCGGCATGATGCGCGCGATCGACGCCGCCCGCGCGATCGACCCGCGCGTCGGCCACCCCACGGAAGGCGCCATCCAAGTCCTCATCGCCGGACTCTCGGAGCTGATGACCCGCCACCTCATCGAGCACGACGCCTCGACGCTGCCCCAGCTCGCGCCGGCGATGGTCGAGGCGATCGAGCGGGTCACCTACGGCAACCCGCCGCCGTACGACCCGAACGGGTAAGCGCCCGGCTTCCCCTCGGGAACCTCTAGAAGCACGGCGCGACCACATTGGACCGGACCGCCGCCCTGGGTCCGATCATGCATTCGGCCGTTACCCGGTGCGGAGGCGGCACGCAGGCGCTACATTTCTCTTAGCTCATGGCCCGTGCACGCGTCCTCATCCGCCCGAAGACCGGGATCCTCGATCCCCAGGGCGAGGCCGTCGAACGCGCTCTGCCGGCCCTCGGTTTCGACGGCGCCAGCGATGTGCGCATCGGCCGGCTCGTCGAGCTCGAGCTCGACGACGCCGCTGACCTCGACCAGATGTGCGAGCGCCTGCTCGCCAACCCGCTGATCGAGGACTACGAGATCCAAGAGATCTCGTAAGCCTCGCGGCCGGGGCGCACCGCCTCGCACGCGCGATTCGGCACTCCCCGACCACGAGAGGGAGCAATGGCTGTCGCGGACCTGCCATCCTGGGGTTATGCGCTTCGGAGTCGTTCGGTTTCCCGGCACCTGTGACGAGATCGACGCCCTGCGCGCATGCGCAGCCGTCGGCGATGCGCAGCTGCTGTGGCATGGCGACGCCGACCTGAAAGGGTCTGACGCGATCGTCATCCCGGGCGGGTTCTCGTACGGCGACTACCTGCGGGTCGGTGCGCTGGCTCGCCTCTCGCCCGTGATGGGCGAGGTCGCGAAGTTCGCTGAGGCCGGCGGGCCGGTGCTCGGCATCTGCAACGGGTTCCAGATCCTGGCCGAGGCCGGCCTGGTCCCCGGGGCGCTGCTGCCGAACCTGTCGCTGCGGTTCGTGTGCCGCGAGGTCGACCTCGTCGTCGCGACCGACCGCACGCCGTTCACCAGCACCACGTCGGTCGGCGACACGCTGAGCATCCCGGCCAAGCACCGCTGCGGCCGCTACTACGTGCCGGACGAGCAGCTGCCGGAGCTCGTCGCCAACGACCAGATCCTCTTCCGCTACGCCGACGGCCAGAACCCGAACGGGTCGCTCGACGACATCGCGGGCGTCTGCAACGTCGCCGGCAACGTCGCTGGACTGATGCCGCACCCCGAGCACGCGGTCGACGCGCTGATCGGCTCGATCGACGGCCTCAAGCTGTTCGAGGGCGCGGCTGCGACGGTCGCCCCCGCCGCAGCCGCCTAGCGCGGGACGCCCCTGCGGGCATATGGCCCCGGTGGCAGACCGGGGCACCTACCCTGGAGTTGTGCCCCGTTCCGGCTCCCAGGCTGTGCGCACCGTGCTGGTGCTGCTGTCGGCGTTTGCGCTGCTTCGGACGCTGCGCCGTCCGGAGCGCGGGACGACCCTGCGGCGGCACGTCGAGCTGCTGCAGAAGGTCACGCCGATCCAGCAGTTCGCGCCGGTCGCCGGTTCGCGGGCGCTGTTCGACCGCGAGGGCCACTTCGGCGTCACGGTCGTCGCGCACCGGCTCCGGACCGACCTGCCGTGGACGCTCGTGCCGATCGACGAGCGTGAGCTGGCCGGCTGGCTCGGCTGACGCGCAGCGCCGGACACCGCCACACGACACCGGTGCAGCAGCGCAGCTGCGGCGTACCGGCGCCGGCCAACCCGCGCCTTGCGAGATTCCACTGGTACGTACCCGTGGTTTTTGGTTAGGATGCGGCGGCCGGACCCCGACGGCATAGCCCAAGTCCCCTTCTCAGAAGGTTCCATATGCCCTCGTCCCTCATGCGCGGTGCCGTCGTCGGCGCCGTCGCGATGGCCGCTGCCGCGACACCGGCGCAGGCCGCCACCGAGCTGCTCAGCAGCCCCGCCCACTTCTACGACGCCACCAGCGATGGGCGCTACGTCATCGCCGGCGACAGCGTCCTCGACCGCGCTACTGGCACGCAGCTGCCGGTCGGCACCGGCACGCCGCTGGCGCTCGCCGACCGCGCACCGCGCGTGCTCGTCGAGCTCGAAGGCGGCGCGCTCGTCGTCCGCGACCTCGTCGCCGGCACCGAGCAGCCCGCCAGCGTCGACGTCGGCGGCGACGCGCTGAAGCTCGCCCTCGGCGGCCGCGCCGAACTCATCGACAACGGCCAGACCGTCCTCTTCACTCCGGCCGGCGGCGAGCCGCGCATCGTCCAGCGCGACCTCGCGAGCGGGACCAGCGCCACTCGCCTGCCCAACGCGGCCCTGCTCGACGCCTCCGAAGACGGCGACGTGATCACGTTCTCGCGCACCCTCGACCCCGCCACGCGCCCGGCCGGCTCAGCAGCGCCCCCCGACGCCCAGTCCGTCATCGCCGGGTACGCTGTCGGCTACCAGCTGGACGGCCAGCTCGCCCGCCTCGTGGAGCGCTCCACGGCGACGGAGACGTTTATCCCGTTCTTCGATACCGGCGCCTGCTCCGAGCGCCGCGCCGAGATCTCCGCGACCACGCGGCCGTACGACCTGCAGATCAGCCAGAACGGCTCCGGCCAGTACGCGCTGTACCTGTCGCGGGCGGTCGCGAGAGGCTCAGAGGTCTTCCAGGGCGGACACACCGTGATCGACCGCGTGACCTCCAGCGGCACCACGCTGCTCGTTGACTCTGGCAACCCGTCGGTGAACGACCGGCTCGGCGTCGACCCGGTCTCGGGCGCCTACACGCTGATCCACACCACGCATGGCAGCTCGCCGCTCTGGAACACCGCGACGCTGGTCGCGCAGGACGGCACGAGCCGCGTGCTCGGCGTCCTGCCGGTCGAAGGCCCCGGGGGCTCGTCCGACACGGTCGGGTTCACGCTGACCGCGTTGCCGGTCAACGGCGGCGCCGGCGCTGTCTACCAGGCCTCGCCGCGGACGGCGGATCAGTTCAGGAGCCGCCCTGGCGTCTACGCCGACACGGCCGCCGCTCCCGGCCCATCCGCCGGCACGCCGTGGCTGACGCTGCCGCGCTCCGTCGACGCAGTCGCCTCCGGCGCCGAGCAGCCGACCGTGACGTGGGCGGACTGCGGCCCGGTCGTGGCTCCGCCGACGATCGCCGACTACGCCGCCGCCACGCTGAAGACGACCGGCAACTCCGCTGGCTCGGTGGCGGTGACCACCGCGCCGAGCGGCAAGGCGAAGGCCACGTCGGTGACGGCTTCGATCACCTGGCTCGGCTTCCCGGTCTACACGCGCCGCGTCACGGCCGACACGACGGTCAAGCTCCCGGCGATCCCGGTTGGCATCGGCGGTTTCAAGCTCACGCTCCAGGCCAAGCTCGCGGACGGCACGACCGTCCGGTCGACGACCGCGCTGCGCCGCACGCGCTAGCGGCCGCGCCTCCGCCTGGCTTGCAGGTATGCGCCGCAGTGGCGCATACCTGCGACCGGCGTGGGCCGGCGCCGCCCGCCCACGGCCCGCTCGACGTGCCGCGCGTCTCACCGAGCCGCCCCACCCGGACCGAGCCCGCCGCCACCGGACGGGTACCATCGGCCTCAATGGCCAAAACCGCGCTGCTCCCTGAGTTCCCGGCCGTGCCGGAGGGCACCGTCCCGACCGGCACCCCGCCCGGGCTCGAGCAGGCGAAGGCGCTTGGCCTCACCGAGAGCGAGTACGAGCTCGTCACGCAGAAGCTGAGCCGCGAGCCCACGCAGGTGGAGCTGGCGATGTTCTCGCTGATGTGGAGCGAGCACTGCGCCTACAAGCACTCCAAGAAGCTGCTCGGCACGCTGCCGACCGAAGGCGACGACCTCGTCCTCGGCCCAGGTGAGAACGCCGGCGCCGTGCAGGCCGCCAACGGCTGGATCGCCGCGTTCAAGGTCGAGAGCCACAACCACCCGTCGGCGGTCGAGCCGTTCCAGGGCGCGGCGACCGGCGTCGGCGGCATCCTGCGCGACATCTTCGCCCTCGGCGCGCGCCCGATCGCGGTGCTCGACGCGCTGCGCTTCGGCGAGCCGCAGGACTCCGAGCGCTCACGCTTCCTGCTCGACGGCGCCGTCTCCGGCATCGGCCACTACGGCAACCTGATCGGCGTCCCGAACATCGGCGGCGACGTCTACTTCGAGGGTCCGTACGAGACGAACTGCCTCGTCAACGCCATGGCGATCGGCCTCGTGCGCAAGGAGACGATGATGCTCTCCGCCGCCCAGGGCGTCGGCAACTCGCTCATCGTGTTCGGGGCCTCGACCGGCCGCGACGGCATCGGCGGCGCTTCGGTGCTCGCCTCGGCCGAGCTCGGTGAGGACGACGCCGACAAGCGCCCGACGGTGCAGGTCGGCGACCCGTTCGAGGAGAAGAAGGTGCTGGAGTGCTCGCTCGAGCTGCTCGAGCGCGGCCTGATCGTGTCGCTGCAGGACTGCGGCGCCGCGGGCCTCACCTCGGCCGCGTCGGAGATGGCGAGCAAGGGCGAGGTCGGCCTGGATGTCGACGTCGACCTGGTGCCGCTGCGCGAGACGGGCCTGGAGCCCTTCGAGATCATGGTCTCCGAGTCGCAGGAGCGGATGCTCTGCGTCGCGGTGCCCGAGAAGGTCGAGGAGGTGCTGGCGGTCTGCGAGAAGTGGGAGGTCTACGGCTCCCCGTTCGGCGTGGTCACCGACACCGGCAGCTTCCGCATCTTCAAGAGCGGCGACCTCGTCGGCGACATGCCGGTGCCGGCGCTCGTCGACGACTGCCCGCTCTACGACATCTACCCCGAGAAGCCCGCCGAGTCGCCGTACCCGGCGCCGCCGAAGCGCATCGAGGCGGACGCGACCCCCGGTGAGGTGCTGACGGCGCTGCTCGGCTCGCCGAACCTCGCCGACCGGACCCCGCTCTTCCAGCAGTACGACCAGCTCGTGCAGTCGCGCACCGTGCGCCGCCCGGGTGAGGCCGGCGCCGCCGTGCTCGCGATCCCTGCGGCCGACGCGCCGCTCTCGCCGGGCGCGATCGAGGCCGCTGGCATCGGCGCCGCCCCTGGTGGCGAGGGCGACGGCCGCACGCACGACGACGCGCCGCGCCCCGGCATCGCCGCGTCGATCGACGGGTCCGGCCGCCGGGTCGCCGCCGCCCCGTACCAGGGCACCGTGTGGAACGTGCTCGAGTGCGCCGCCAACCTCGCGACGGTCGGCGCCCGTCCGCTCGGCCTGACGAACAACCTCAACTTCGGCAACCCGGAGAAGCCCACCATCGCGTGGCAGCTGACCGAGTCGATCGGCGGCCTCGGCGCCGCCTGCCGCGGCCTCGACGTGCCGGTCGTCGGCGGCAACGTGTCGCTCTACAACGAGGGCACGACCGGCCCGATCTACCCGACGCCGGTCATCGGCATGGTCGGCGAAGTGCCCGACACCCGCGCCACGGCGCCGCTCGGCTTCGGCCAGGACGGCGACGTGATCGCCGTCGTCGGCGACGTGCAGCCGCAGCTCGCCCTGAGCGAGGTCGCCAAGCTCCGCGGCGAGGCGCTGCCGGACGGCCTCCCCGCGTGGGACATCGCCGCGATCCGCTCGACGATCGAAGCCGTGCGCGACGCGGTCCGCGACGCTGATCTCTCCAGCGCGACCGATATCGCCGAGGGCGGCTTCGCCACCGCCGTCGCCGAGTCGGCCGTCAAGACCGGCCGCGGCGCCCAGATCACCGTCGAAGGCGACCTGCCGGATGCGTGGGCCGCGGTCTTCGGCGAAGCGCCGGGGCTGTTCGTGGTCAGCGGCACCGCCGACGCCATCGACCGCCTCGCCGCCAATACGCACGTCTTGAAGGTCGGCACGGTCGGCGGCGACCGCCTGCAGATCACCGCGGGCGAGCTGTCGATCGACGAGCCCGTCAGCGCGCTGCACGCCGCCTGGTCGGGCGGCCTGGCGCCGTACTTCCCTTAAGCGCGCCGGCGAACTCCCGTCATCCGCGGTTGCCCGACGACCGCGATCCACGGGAGTCCGCCACGCCGGCCCGCCGCATCCCCAACTCCCGTCATCCGCGGTCGCTCGACGACCACGATCCACGGGAGTTTGTCGCCGTCGGCGACCCCGGCCGCTAGATCGCGCCCGTCACGACGGCGGTGTCGATGATGTTGATCGCGGCGCCTTCGCTGTCGGTGATCGACGCCATGCGGCCCATCGGCGAGCCGAACGGGCCGTTCACGATCGTGCCGCCGTGCTGTTCGACCCGCTCCGCGGCGGCATCGGCGTCAGCCACCGAGAGGTAGGCGCCGAAGTGCGACGGCGCGTCGCCGAGTGACTCGGGCCGCTGCATGACGCCGAAGGTCGGGCCGGGCTGGCCGGGAACGCTGAGCTGGTAGTACGTGAACTCCGGGCTCTCGCGCAGCGTCGAGACGTCGAGGCCGAAGGTCGCGGCGAAGAAGTCGCGCGAGGCGGCGGCATCGGTCGAGTAGAGCTCGGCCCAGCAGAAGGCGCCCGGCTCGTTGAACACGCCGAAGCCGTGATGGCCAGTGCCTTGCCAGAGGCCGACGGCGGCGCCGGTCGGATCCGCGATGAGGGCGGAGGCGCCCATCCCGGGGATGTCCATGCGGGGCATCAGGAGCTCGCCGCCGTTGGCGACCGCCGCCTCGATCGACGCGTCGATGTTGTCTGCCGCGAGGTACACCGTCCAGCCCGGCTCGAGCGGCGGATCGCTCGGCGGAGCGCCGGACTGCGCCTTGAACGCCTCGATCGTCGAGATCGACGGGTTGAAGCCCGCGGCCATCGCAGCGGGCCCGGCGTCGAGCCCCTCGCCGAACGCCAGCGCGTAGCCACCGAACTCCGGTCCGCCGACCGCCGCGTTCCAACCGGAGAGCGCCGCGTAGAAGTCGATCGCGCGCCCCTGATCGGCAGGAACGAGATCGGCCCAGCAGAAGGACCCGTTCGGCTTCGCGCTCATGCAGCCGAACCTATCCGCGGGCGGCGCCGCGGTCTACGGCCAACGACGACCCGCAAGCAATGAGCGTCCTTTAGTTGTTGCTATAGCGACTACTAAAGGACGCTCACCGCGGGCGGCTCGGCGGTCTACTCGCCGCCGGACGCCGACGGCGTCGCCGAGCCCTTCGCGAGCTTGACGACCGCCGCGCCGGAGAGGCCCGGGTCGACGCGCAGGCGCGGCAGGCCGAACGGGTCGTGGCTGCGGGCCGCGAGCCCCGGCTCGGTCGTCGTCGCCGCGAGGTAGCCGGCGGCCTTCACGGCCGCGCGGGAGGCGTCGTCGTTGCGGCCAGCGGGGTAGCAGAAGAACCGCGGCGTGATGCCGAAGCGCGCCTTGATCCGCGACCGCGACCCGGCCAGCTCCTCCCGCAGGCTGTCGCCGCTGAGGGTGGTGATGTCGGGGTGCGTGATGGTGTGCGAGTCGACGTCCCAGCCCTGCTTGATGAGGCGCTTCACGCCCCAGGCCGGAATGCCGTCCGGGCCGACGTGGTCGGTGGTCAGGTTCAGGACGCCCGGCCAGCCCGCGTCCCTCAGGATCGGCCCGGCCTTGAGCACCTGCGAGATCGACCCGTCGTCGAAGCTCAGGACGACCGGCCGCTCCGGGAGGCGGCCGTCGCCGTGCCACGCGTCCCAGACCTCGCCGAGCGTGACGCCGGTGAAGCCCGCCTTCTCCAGCGCTTCGACCTGCGCCTCCAGCTCCTCTGGCGGCACCCACAAGCCGGGGTACGGCGTCCCCGCCGGGGCGGGCGCGATCAGGTGGTACATCAGGATCGGGACCTTCGTGCGCTGGGCCGCGGCACCGGTGCGCGGCCAGGCGTCCGGGTTGCGCGCCGCGGTCGGGTCGGCCGCCGCGGCGGGGGTCGAGGGCGCGGGTTTGGCTGGCGTCGACGGGCCGTCGCCGACCGCCGCGTCATCGCCCGCTCCGCCGCCGTCCTTCGATGACGCCGTGCTCGCGGCAGCAGGTTTCTGGCCGCCATCCCCGCCGTCGCCACCGCCTTGCCCGAGCAAGACGCCAACGCCGACGCCCGCGACAAGCACGATCAAGCCGATCAAGACCAGCGGCAGCAGGCGCCGGTTGCGGGACGACGAGCTGCGCGCCTGCTCGCGCCTGCGCCGCAGCTCAGTCTGACGGTCGTCGTCGCTCACGGGTCAGCCGGCGCGGCGGTCGGTCAGCAGGGGAACGGCGAGCACGCGCTACCGGCGCCCGTGCGCCGGACCGTGCTCGACGAGGATGATCTTCGCGCCGCCCGGGTCGGTCACCTCGAGCGCCCCGGCACCAGGGCAGCCCGCGGGCACCGGCCGCTCGCGGACCGTGCCGACGCCCGCCTGGTCGGCCAGGCTCACGGTGCGCTCCAGCGACGCGACTTGCACGCAGGGGTACCAGCCGATCTCCGCGGGGTCGGCCTCGTCGACGACCGCCGCCACCGGCACGCCCGGCTGCACCGACGACTGCAGCAGCAGCGTGCTGAGCCCGGGCGCGGCATTCGGGTCGACCGGGTCGAGGACCGCGTCGAGGCGGCGCTCCAGCCACAGTCGCGCGCCCTCGACGTCGCCCGTGCGCAGTTCGGCGTAACACAGCGCCTGCGGGCTCGCCCAGCGCCCGAGGCGCGGCCCGGGCGAGCGGGGGCGCAGCAGCTGGTCGCCCGCGGGATCGGCTGCGAGCGGCGGCCGCGGGGGCGACAGGCGCACAGTCCAGCGG
>JAEYAL010000099.1 GCA_023404805.1 Actinomycetes bacterium
GCGCAGCACCGTCGACGATGCCGCAGCCTGGAGCGCCGGCGTCGTCGACGCCACGCGCTGGAGCGCCTCGGTGGCCGGCGCGCCGCGGAGCGCGGGCGCCGGCGTCTTGCTCTGGGCCGACGAGAGCGGCAGCTCCAGCGGCACGACATCGGAGCCGAGCAGGAGCTTGCCGAACAGGAGCAGGCCCGCGCCGATCGTGATCTCGGGCAGCGTCGGGTAGCCCTTGGGCACGATCGCGTTGAGCGTCGCGGCGTCCGACGTCGCGCCGGTGCCCGCGAGGTCGCCCGAGACGACCCAGGCGCCGAGGTCCGGGATGCCGAGCTGGTCCGCGTCCGGGATCTTGTCGCCGACGAGCGGCAGGTTGGCGAGCGTCACATCGAGCGGCAGGTCGACCGCGAACCCGAACCGCTGCTCCTGCGCGCCCTCCGCGCCGACCGGCGCCGACAGGAAGACCGCCTTGTCGCCGGACTTCGTCGTCGCGCCGATCGCGAGCGAGTTCGCCGAGACGTCGTACGCGAACGACATCGAGACGAGCGTCAGGTCGACGGCCTCCGGGATCGGCGGCAGATCCTCCAAGCCGAAGCAGCTGACGAGGTCGGTGAGGCTGAGGCCGTGGCCGGGCGCGGACTTCCAATCGGCGGTCAGCTTGCTGCCAGCGAACGTGACGTCGATCGTCTCGGTGGCCGCGTTCTCCTTCTTGAGCTCCAGCTCGCCCGTGAAGGAGCCCGTGTAGCCGGTCGCGGCGCTCGTCAGATCGATCGCGACCGTGATGTCCAGCTCGGTCCCCGCGATCTCGAACGAGCCGTCGCACCCGAAGTGGAAGGCGCCCGGCCGGCCGGCTGCGGCGGTCGCGAACGAGGTCGAGAGGTTCGAGATCGTGAGGCCGCCCAGCGCGTCGCCCGGCACCGCCGGCACACCGAATGTGCCGGTGAGGTCGTTGACGAGGTTGACGACGTCGATCTTCTCGCCCGGCTTCGTCTTGCCGGAGAACGTCCACGAGCCCGTGTCGGTGAGCCCGGCCGAGATCTCGAGGTCGACCTCTGCCACGGTCAGCGCGGTGTCGAGCGACCCGCTGAACGGCGTCGCGGCGCCGCTCGTGTAGTCGAAGTTCAGCGTGAAGCTGTCGAGCGTGAGGCCCGAGAGCAGCGGCCACGGCGTCTGCGAGCCCGCCGTGAACGTCATCGACGTGCCCGGCACCATCGTGAGGTCGACGGTGTCGAGCACGAGCTGCGGCGCCGACGCTGGAATGGTCACGAACGACGACAGCAGCTTGGCGACGAGGTCGGTCAGGTTGAGCGGCTTGCCCGGCGGCAGGCCACCGGAGAACGTCCACGTGTCGCCCGACGGGTCCTTGACGCACGAGAAGTAGAGCCAGACGTCGTCGGTGATCTCCAGGACCGCCATCAGCGAGCCGCCGACCGTTTTTGCCTCGGTGTCGAGCCCCGCGAGCGTGAGCTTGAAGGTGAGTTTGTCGACGGTGAGGAAGTGGTCGATGACCGGCCAGGCCGTCACCGTCGTCGCGCCGAAGTCGAAGCTCTGGAACGCCGATGGGCTGAGCGTGAACCCGATCAGCAGCGGGTCGATCTGGAT
Organism: Actinomycetes bacterium; assembly: GCA_023404805.1. GTDB lineage: Bacteria > Actinomycetota > Thermoleophilia > Solirubrobacterales > Solirubrobacteraceae > JAGIBJ01. The sequence goes on from JAEYAL010000099.1 coordinate 1,591, forward strand.
CGCCGGGAGGTTCGCAAGGGCGCCCGGCAGGCTCTGGGTGAAGCTCGCGCCGCCCGCGAGCGTGAAGAGGCCCGAGAGGCTCGGCAGCGTGACGCCGTCGCTCGTCGGATCGAGCCCGACCAGCCACGTGCTCGTGCCGCCCGCGACGTCGACCTGCACGAAGACGGGCACGTCGACGCCGTCGATCACGACGGTGCCGGCGACCGAGGCCGCCACGTCGCGCTTGTCGGCGTCGCTGGGGTTCGTGACCGATAGCCCGAGGTGCAAGCCCGGATTGAGCGACAGGCCCGTGGCGAGCGGCCAGCCGTTCTCCACGGTGAGTCCAGCGCTGACCTTCGCAACCGTCTTCTGGGCGGGATCGAAGGTGATCTCCAGGTCGCTCAGCGCGAGCCCGTCGAGCAGGTCGACCAGCTCCGACGGGAAGAACGAGGTGAGCTCCTCGCCGCCGAGCAGCTCGACGAGCTGCTCCGCGGTGACGGACTGCCCCGTCTGGCCCGCTACTGCCAGCGTCCACAGGCCGCTGGTCGCCTGGGTCAGCGTGATCGGGATCGTGCCCGACTCGTCGCCCTTGAGGACCAGCGAGGCGGCGAACCCGTAGCTGACCGCGTTGAACGGCTCGGCCACCGTCGACGACACGCTCGCCCCCGTGATCTCGATCCACGAGATCACCGGCAGCGGCTGGGGCTTGTCGGCCGCCAGCGTGCCGGTGAAGGTGATCGTGGCGCCGTGCCCGATCGGCGTTGCCGGGCCGTCCGGCGCCGCCGCGCCGAGGCCGACGCCAGGCGCCACCGTGGTCGCGAACGTGAGCGTCGCGTCGACCCCGCTGTAGCCGAGCACCGAGCCGTGGCCGGTGACCGTGATCGTCTCCGTCCCCGGCGTTCTGGCGGCACCGGTCAGCGTGAGGGTCTGGCCGCCGACGATCGCGGTGAAGAACGACTGCGCGACCTCGATCCCGGTGAAGTCCGACGCCGCGAGCGTCAGCGACCCGCCGTCGATCGGTGCCGCTTCGACGGCCTTGATGAGGTCATCGATGGTGGCCACTACGGCATCACCCCTGGGTTGGCCGGCGGCGCGAGCAGCTGGAGCGTTTGCAGGACCTGCTGCTGGCGGGCGGCGGCGGCCAGCGCGAACGCGCCGCCGCCCCCAGCGAGGGCCGCGATCTGCGGGACCACGTTGGTGGCTGTCGGGGCGGCTGCGTAGTAGGTGGCCCGGCCGACGTTCGACGGCGCTGGGCCGACGATGCCGCCCGCGAGGATGTTCACGTTGGCGGGCACCGGGATGACGGCGCCGGTCGAGTCCAGCAGGTCGGTGCTGCCGACCTGGTGGTAGAAGGTCGGAACGTCGAAGCTCGTCAGGTCGACCGCCACCTGGGGGGCGGCGGCGGCGACGAACTTCGGATCGGGCAGCGGCGGTGGCGCCGCCGGGTTCCACTGGTTGTAGAGCGCCGTGACCTGGCGCACCGCGGAGTCGGCGATCGCGGGCGCGAGCGCTGCGGGCGGCGGGGTGTTGATGACCTCTTCGTAGTAGACGGCGCGCCGCACGCCGTTCCAGTCCGGCGTCGCCACCGGCAGGATGCGCACGAGCACGTTCTGGATGCGCAGCTGCCAGGCAGGCAGGCCGCCGGCGGCGCCCGCGAGCTGGAGCCCGCGGATCACACCCAGGCCGTTGTGCAGCCCCTCCAGCATCCAGAACACGTTCACGTCGACGACGGTCTTGGCACCGCGGATCACGTAGAGGCGGTTGTCGTAGAACTTGTCGATGAAGACCTGGTCCATGTAGTACTGGCCAGCCGCCTGCGGATCCGGCCGGCAGACGTAGACGTAGTCCTCGTTGTCGCGGTTCTCACCGGTGAAGCCGCCGAACTCGTTCAACCCGGGTGTCTGCACCAGCAGGGTCTGCTCGACGTTGTCGATCCGCTTCGTCAGGCTCGCCTCGAGGTCGATGAGGTGCGGGTTGTAGCGCGTGACCCGCACGTTCTCGATGTGCAGGTCGGTCAGCGAGAACGTCGCGGCCAGTGCCAGGAGCTGCCCCGCCCGGTGGTAGAACGGCTCGATCACCGGCCCCGACAGGTCGTTCTCGAAGATCACGAAGTCGCTCTGCCCGAACGGGTAGTAGGTGAAGTTGCCCCACGGGATGCCGCCGTAGTCCGGCCATTCGGAGGCCAGGAACTCCATGTAGCCGTACGCCGCGTGCAGGGCGATCGGCGGGGCGCCACCGGAGGTCGGGTTGCGCGGCAGGATCCGGTAGGTCGGCATCTGCTCGACCCCGGCCGCGGGGTTCGCCGCGATGTAGTTGTTGCAGAGCTCGATGAGGCTGTTCGCCATGAACGCCCCGCCCGTCGCGTTGTTGACGGCCGCCGAGTTGCCGTAGAGCAGGCAGTCGACTTCGAGATCCGCCGGCTTGTAGACGAGTTTGAGCGTGGAAGAGGTCGGCCAGTAACCGCCCCATTCGCGGACGACGAACTCCAGGAACAGCACCTGACGGCCGGCCTTGTGGAAGTCGGAACCCGACGAGCGGATGCTCTTGAGCGACCGCAGTGACAGTCCGGAGTACTGGTCGGCGAACAGCCCCGTGATCGCGGGCCGGTCGGCGAGCATCCGCGTGACCGCCTCGGTGACGTTGTTCTGGAAGTTCGCGGTGATCTGCGTGATCGCGTTCTGCACGATCGGGTACTGCAGGAAGAACCCGGCGACGTTGTTGTTGAACGTCGCCAGGACCGGGTTGAAGATGTCGGTGTCGAACCAACCGATATCGGTCGCCGGAGCGACGCCGCCGGCCGCCAGCGCGAGGTTCATCGCCTTTTCAACGCCAGGGCAGATCCACTCGTCGAGGCTCAGCGCGAGATCGTTCAGCAGCGCGCCACTGGAGAGGGCCGTCTGAACAAACGGGTAGTCGGCGCCGAGGCCGCCCGGGAGCGGGCCGGCGAGCGTGCCGGTGAAGTGCTGCCGGACGGCATCTAGGCGGTCGATATACAGGCTTGCGCGGTACTGCCGCTGCAGGCGCAGTGTCGCCGCCAGCTGGGCAGGATCGTCCTTGTGGACGAGCGAGACACCGAGCGTTTGGAGACGGGCTTGGATGGCAGCCAGGTCCACAGGTGCGCACTCTTGTCCATCAGATCAGCGCGCGCAAGAGCCAAATGCGGGTGCAACAAAATACGTGTTAGCCGACGCCGGCGCGCCAACTACACACCACCTTTTCCGTCACCCGAACCGGATCGTTGATGTAACCCACATGCAACGTTGGCACGGACCAACGCGAACCCCGAGTCAGTTCGAGGAGGGTTCGTCCCTGACCTGTAGCTCGCGGAGTTTGGCCCAGCGCGGGTCGGGGGCGACCTCGGTGGACGGCTCGGGGGCGCCGAGGTCGACGAGCGTGCGCTTGCAGAGCGTGCAGCGGTCGTCGTCGTCGGTCGGCGGTGCCATGGTGGCGGGCAGTTCGAGCACGAGGGTGTCGCGGAGCCAGTCGCCGAGCGCGAGGATGTCGCCGTCGACGTAGGGGCTCGCGAGGTCGTCGTCTTCGTTGTCGGCGAGGTCGTCGTCGCCCGATGCGGGGCGGTCGATCTCGCGGATGTCGAGTTTGCGGTCGAGCGAGATGTGGTCGAGGCAGCGCAGGCAGGTGCCGCTGACGGCGGCCTCGGCGCGCAGGCGCAGGCTGTAGCCGCCGCCGATCATCCGGGCGACGTCGAGCATGACCGGGACGTCGCCGATCGTGTACTGCTCGCTCCCGATCGTGACGGGCTCGACCGGGACGGTCACCTCGGCGCGCGTGCCCTCGCCGGCGGCGAGGTGCAGCGCCCCGAGCTCAAAACGGCCAGGGACTGCTTCCATCGCCGCTGAAGGCTACTCGCTGCGCAGTTCGCGCTTGAGGACCTTGCCCGTGGCGTTGCGGGGCAGCGCGTCGAGGAAGACGACGTCGCGCGGCACCTTGTAGCCAGCCAGGTGGGCTTTGACGTAGTCCTTGACGCCTTGGGCGTCGATCGACTCCCCGCTGCGCAGCACGACGAACGCCTTGAGGCTCTGGCCCCAGCGCTCGTCGTCGACGCCGATCACCGATGCCTCTTCGATCGACTCGTGGTCGGCGAGGAGGTCCTCGATCTCGCGCGGGAAGACGTTTTCGCCGCCCGTGATGATCATGTCGTCGTCGCGGCCGTCGATGAACAGGCGCCCGGCCTCATCCAGGTGGCCGACGTCGCCGCTGGAGAGCAGGCCGTCGATCCGCTCCTTGTTGCCGCCGCCGGTGTAGCCCTCGAAGGCGAGGTCGCTGCCGACGAAGATGCGGCCGACTTCGCCCTGCGGCACGTCGCGTCCGTCCTCGTCGAGGATGCGGAGCTTGGTCCAGCGGGTGGGCTTGCCGGCGGTGCCGGGGGCCTCACGCAGGTCCTGCGGCGTCGCGATCGTGGCGAAGGCGACCTCGGTCGAGCCGTACATGTTGTAGACGACGTCGCCGAAGAGGTCCATCGCGCGGCCGGCGAGGTCGCCGGGGAGCGCGGAACCGGAGACGGCGATGACGCGCAGCGACGAGAGGTCGTAGCGGCCGATGACCTCGGGACCGAGCTCGACGATGCGCTGGAGCATCACGGGCACGACGACGAGGTTCTGGCAGCGGTAGCGCGCGATCCAGTCGAGGGTGCCTTCGGGGTCGAAGCGGCGGCGCAGCACGGCGCTGCCGCTGAGCGTGGTCGTGAAGACCCAGTTGATGAAGCCCCACGCGTGGAACACCGGCGCGGCGATCATCCAGGAGTCGCCCGCGCGGTACGGGATGCGCTCGATGAAGCCGGCGAAGGGCTCGATGCCTTTCGGCTCCGGGCGCTGGGCGCCCTTGGGCATGCCGGTCGTGCCAGAGGTGAGGATGATCTGCTTGCCGGAGCGGCTCGGCGGTTCGTGGTCGGCGTCGTTGCCGCCTGCGAGGTCGTCGAGCGTGGGGTACTTCGGCTTGCCCTCGGAGTCGGTCCACGAGAGGACGCGGGGCGCCGGGCTCTTGATCTCGTCGACGAGGGCGCTGAACTCCTCGTCGTGGACGATGATCTTCACCTCCTCGCGCTCGCAGACCGCCTTGATCTGCGGCGGCGCGAACATCGTGTTGAGGAAGAGGACGTTGGCGCCGAGCTTGGCGATCGCGACGGTGGCGATGATGAAGCCGCGGTGGTTGCGCGCCATGAGCGCGACGACATCGCCCTGGCCGACGCCTTCGCTGGCCCACTGGTGGGCGATCGCGTTGGACCGCTGGTGGATCTCGCGGTAGGTCAGCTGGCCGCGCTCGTCGATGATCGCGATCGAGCCGGGAGCGCGGATCGCGGCGGCGGTGAACGCGCCGGCGACGCTGGTGCCCCAGTCGCCGAGGGCCCGCACGGCGCGGACGCCGCGGTCTGGCCGTCCGATCGTCGAACTCACCACGCCGGCGCGCGTCATGATCCGCGCCACATGAAACTTGTCCGCCGCTGGGCCGAGCATGGCGCGGAAGATTAGTGCTTCGCAGCGTTTCAGGGGGTCCGCGTGGGTGAGCGCCAGTTCCCCACTTAGAGGACAGGTGCCCTCAGATCAGACGGGGCCTCAGGTAACACCCGGTACCGCGCGATTATCGGGCGTCCTCGAACGCCGGCCGGCGCCGACCGAAACCTTTCCTGGCGCGCCGGGTTCATGCTCGCCGATGACGCTCATGGGGGAATCGAACATCGTGGCTCGCGGCGCCCTGGCTACGGCGCTGCTGTCGGCCGCGCTCGCCGTCGGCGCTGGCGACGCGAGCGCAGCCACGGGGTTCGCGCCGCCGCAGCGGCTCGCGTCGCCGTGGCCGTCCGCAGACCTGCCACAGGCCGCCGTGGCCCAGACCGGCCGCACTGCCGTCCTCTGGCGCAGCTACGGCCTCGGGAAGGGCGACAAGTTCGGCTACGTCGCCGCGATCGGCGATCGGCCCGACGCGCTCGGCACGCCGAAGGTCCTGCCAGCCGGACGCCGCGCTGCCGAGACCGTCGGCCAGGCTGCGCTGCTCGCGTTCCCCGACGGCGGGTTCGCGGCCTGCTTCGGCAGCGACCCGCGGCGCGGCACCGCCGTCGCCGGGTGCTCGTTCGCTCCGCCGTCCGGCGAGTTCGGGCCGCTGCGGGCCTTTGAGCGCGTCTCGTGGACCCAGCGGCCGCGGTTCTCGGCGGTGGCGCGGGCCGACGGCCGCGTGCTGGTCGTCACGTCGCGGGTCACCAAGAAGGGCCGCGCGCTGCGGTCGCTCCTGCTCTCGCCGTCCGGCGGCCGCACTGCGCCTCAGCTGCTGGGCCCCAGCAACCGCTACGAGACGCCAGGCCTCGCCGCGCTCGACGACGGCACCGTGGCCGTCGCCTGGCCCACGCCCGGGGTTCCCGGCGAGGACAACGTCAACAAGCCGCTCGTGCGCGTCATGCCAGCCGGGTCCGACGCGTTCGGTCCCGCCGTCGATCTCGCGCCGGGGCGGCACGCGTCCTACGGCATCACGCTGCGCGGCGGCCCCCAGCTCACCGCCTCGTTCACGCAGTTCGACAACGCCACCAGCGTGGTGCTCCGCCGCCCTGACGGGTCGTTCGCCGAGCCCCAGAGCCTGCCGCGGCCGGCCGGCGGCTTCTTGAGCGGATCCACGTCGATCGGGCCCGACGGCGAGCCCTTCACCGTCGTCCAGGCCGACGAGGTCGCAGACACCGACTGCTCCAACGTCACCGCCTCCGTGGTCGGCACCGGCGCGCTCGCGCCGGGCGACTCGGCCAGCTTCGCCACCAGGCTCTCGAAGAAGGGCCAGATCGCGCAGCTCGGCGGGAGCGCGGTCCTCGCCGATGGCACGCGCATCGTCCTCTGGGGCAACGCGTACGACGCCGAACTGCATTCGCGGCTTCAGGTGGCCGTGCAGGATCCTGGAGCGAGCGCGTTCTCGCCGTCGCAGGTGCTGCCCATGCCTGCGTACTACCGCGACTATGCGCTCGCGAGCGGTGGCGGCGACGCGCTCATCGTGTGGACGACGCGCAAGGGGTGGGAGAGCCCGTCGGAGGTCGTCGTCAGCGCGCTGCGGCGCTCTGGCCCGCTCGCCCCGCAGGCGGCGCTGCCGTCCAAGCCGGGTACGGGCTGCGCGTAGGCCTGCCTCGGGCGCGCGCGCCCGCTCAGGGCAGGCGGAGGTCCGGCGGGACCTCCCCGCGCTCGATCAGCGCGGCGATGTCGCCGGCGCGGCGCGAGTAGAGCGACACGTGGCGCTGCCCGACGCTGAGCTTCTCGACCAGCAGCCCGGCGGCGAGCAGCGCGTCGACGACGCCTGCGGCGAGTTCCCGGTCGCTGCGGTCGAAGCCGCGCGTGAGGTGCGTGACCTCCGTGTGGAAGCCTGCGCCGCTGCCGCCCGACCACTTGCGCTTGCCCGCGAGCGTCTGGAGGATGCGGCGCGCCATGCGCCGCGAGGGGTCCGCGTCTTCATGAGGCCGCGAGTCGGTGTGCACGGGGCCCAGGACGGCGTCGAGCAGCGCTGAGGCCGCCTCTCCCCCTTCGCCGCGGCCAGCGCGCACCGCCAGCGACGTCGATGTCGCGGCTTCGGGAGCTGGCACTCCGGCTCGCACCAGGACCTCCAGCTCGGCCAGGGCGTGGCGGGCGCCGAGCGCTGGCTGCAGGTCGGCGGCGCCGAGCACCAGGCTGCCCGCCTCAGCGGGGACGGCCGCCGCGGCGACGCGGAGCCGATCGGTGCCAGCGAGGCGTTCGTCGAGCTGCAGCGCGGCGAGCTCGGCATCAGCGAGCTCTGGGCCCGTCGACCGCCTCCAGGGCAGCGCGAGGACCAGTGCGCCCTCGGTGGCGCCGTAACGGGCGGCCAGCGGCGCCTGAGCCGACACGGCAGCCCAGTCCGCCGCGAGCACGAGCGCTTCGAGCGCCGCGGCAGCGAGCAGCAGCGGCCGCGGTCCTTCGCCGAGCAGGTCTTCGACGGTGCGCGCGCGGCTGTCGACGGGCACGACCGCGAGCAGCTGCGCCCCATGGGCCCAGACGGGCAGGACGAGCGGGCGGTCGTAGCCGGCGCGCGGCTCGCGCACGGCAGCCAAGCTGCGGCGCAAGTCGCGCCGCACGAGGTCGGCCAGCTGCGACGGCGAAGCCGGCGCCGCAGGATCGGCGACCCCGCCAAGTCGCTCGATCAAAGCCGCCATCGGGCTGAAGGAAAATCCCAAAGCGGTCGGCCGAGTGTGTTTCGTGATGCGGGGAGTGCCGAATCGTGCGTCCGATGGGGCGCCCGCGACCGGAGGTGGGCCTCTAGGCCCATTGAGGATCGCGGGTGGCGCAGCGGACGTGCGAGGCGGTGCTCATCCGCGCCGAAACACGCTCGGTCGGCCGCTCTAGACGGTGTCGCGGATCTCGTCGCGGCCCTGCAGCTTGTCGCGGCCGCGCTGCACGGCCCCGATGAACTTCTGCAGGTTGACTTCGAGGGTGGAGAGGATCTCGTCGGCGTAGTCCTCGGCGCCGAGGCGGATCTCGCGCTCGCGGGCGCGGGCCTCTTCGACGATGTCTTCAGCGAGGCGCTCGGCCTGCTTCACGACCTCTTCCTGGGAGACGAGCTGGGCCTGCTTGTCCTTGGCCTCGGCGACGATGCGCTCAGCTTCGCGCTTGGCCTCGGCGAGCATCTCCTGACGCTCCTTGACGATCCAGCGCGCCTGCTTGATCTCCTCAGGGATCGTGGCCCGCATCTGGTCGAGGAGGTCGTACATCTCCTCCTTGTTGACCCGCACGTCGCCCGAAAGCGGCACGCCGCGGGCGTCGTGGATGACGTCGTCAAGTTTTTCGATGAGGACGAGTACGTCCATGCTGCTCCTAGATCCGTCCCAAGGTAGGCGACGGCGAAAGCTTCAGGGCGAAGTTCACAGGCTTCAGTTTCGCTGCTGACCGAGTTCTTCCTGCAACCGGTGTGCCACACGCGGCGCAACCAGTCCGTCGACACTACCGCCAAAGGCGGCGAGCTCCTTCACCCCGCTGCTGGAGAGGAAGGAGTAGCGCGGGCTGGCCATCAGGTAGAAGGTGTCGATCTCGGGCGCGACGTGCCGGTTCATCTGGAACATCTCGAGCTCGTATTCGAAGTCCGAGATGGCCCGCAGGCCCTTCACGATCGCCTGGGCTCCGACGTCGCGGGCGAAGTCGACGATGAGCGTTCGGAACGTCTGCACGCGCACGTTCGGGAGGTCGGCCGTCGCTTCAGAGATGAACGACAGGCGCTCTTCGATCGTGAACAGCGTCGTGCCCTTGCGGTGGGGCCGGTGGACGACGGCGACGACGACTTCGTCGAAGGTGCTCGCGGCACGGGTGATGATGTCGAGGTGGCCGTTGGTGATCGGGTCGTAGGTGCCCGGGCACACGGCGATACGCGGTGCGGTACTCATCGGTGCGCCATAGGTTACGCCGTCGCCGCTAGAGAGGCCTGGGATGCCTACTCGCGATCAGGCCGATCGGCGCGCGTCGGCGGTGACGAGAACGCCTGCGGCGGGCTGAGCGCTTCGCCTGCGCTGGAGTCCGCACTCGCAACGGCTGCTTCATCTGGTCCGTCGTAGAGTCGCACCAGCACGTCGCGGTACGAACGCTCTCGATCCAGGGGCAATGGCAGGCTCGGCGGGTCGCGCCGATCGCCTTCCAGCACGATGCGCGCGCCGGGCTCCATGAGGTCTGGCAGCAGGTGTTCGAGCTTGCGCACCAGCTCCGGGGCCTTGGAGTACGGCGCGTCGATCAGGATGAGGTCGAACGTCTCGTCGTCGGCGCGCAGGCGCTGCACGGCCCGGACCGCGTCGAGCTCCAGCACGGTCGCCCGGCCCGAGAGCCCGAACGTCTCGATGTTCTGGCGGGCCGCGCCGGCCGCCACCGCTGAGTCGTCGACGAAGACCGCCTCGTCGGCGCCGCGCGAAAGTGCTTCGATGCCGAGCGAGCCGCACCCGCAGCAGAGGTCGAGCACGCGGACACCCCCGATCGGGCCCAGCATCGAGAACAGGGCCTCGCGGACGCGCGACGCCGTCGGCCTCACCGTTCCACCTTCGGGCGTCACGAGCTTGCGTCCCCGCAGCTCGCCGCCAGTCACGCGCAGCGTCATGCAGCCACCCTCGATTGTCTGATCGCTTCGACCTGGCGACCCAGCAGCCCGTAGACCGGGCCAGCGAGATCGGGGTCCTCGTCCAAGATGTCGTCGGCGACGATGTGGGCGCGTTCGAGCAGCGCCTCGTCGTCGGGCAGCCGCGCTGCTTTGTAGCGGGCCATGCCCGACTGCCGCAGGCCGGTGAGCTCGCCTTCGCCGCGCAGGCGCAAGTCGATCTCGGCGAGCGCGAAGCCGTCGCGGTGCTCCACCAGCGCCTTGAGGCGCGGCGCGCGGGCCCGGCCGAACAGCACGCAGGTGCCGCCGTGCGCGCCGCGGCCGACACGGCCCCGGAGCTGGTGGAGCTGCGAGATGCCGAACCGCTCGGCGTCCTCGATCAGCATCACGGTCGCGTTGGGCACGTCGATGCCGACCTCGATGACGGTGGTCGCGACGAGCACCTGCGCCTCGCCGGCGACGAACCGGGCCATCGCGCGCTCCTTGTCGGGCGCGGGCATCTGGCCGTGCAGCAGCTCCAGCGAATAGCCGCGCAGGGGCCCAGCGCCGAGGCGCTCGAACTCGGCGATCGCCGACCGTGCTTCGAGCTCCTCGGATTCGGCCACGAGCGGGCAGACCACGAACGCCTGGCGGCCGGCGGCGACTTCGCTGCGCAGGTGGTCGTAGGCCAGCTCGCGCTCCTGGGCGGTCTCGCTGACGGCCGTGGTGATCGGGCGGCGGCCGCGCGGCAGGGCCCGCAGCTCGGTCACATCGACCGCGCCGAACTCCAGCAGGCGCTGCGTGCGCGGGATCGGCGTCGCGGTGAGGTGCAGGACGTGCGGCGTCTTGCCTTCAGGTGCTTTGGCCTCCAGGCGGGCGCGCTGCCGCACGCCGAAGCGGTGCTGCTCGTCGATCACCACGACCGAGAGCGCGTGGAAGACGACCGGGTCCTCGAGCAGCGCGTGCGTGCCGATGATCAGGCCGAGCTGGCCGCCGCGCAGGGCGTAGAGGATCCGCTTGCGGTCGGCGGTCTTCGTCGACGCCGTCAGCAGCGCCATCGGCAGCAGCTCGCCCGGGACCAGCGACTGCAGGGTGCGGAAGTGCTGGCGCGCGAGCGTCTCGGTCGGCGCCATCAGCGCCGCCTGGCGGCCGTGCTCGGCGGCGCGGAGCATCGCGTGGACGGCCACGACCGTCTTGCCGGCGCCGACGTCGCCGAGCAGCAGGCGCTGCATCGGCACGTCTCGCGCGAGTTCGGCGTCGAGCTCGTGGATCGCCCGGGACTGGTCGTCGGTCGGGGTGAACGGCAGCAGCTCTTCGCGCCAGCGGCGCGTGAGGGTCGGCGGCTCGTCGAGCGGCGTGGCGGCCAGGCCGGCGCGCGGCAGGTCGCGCAGGCGGCGCTGCACGAGCTGCTCGATGAGCAGCTCTTCGAAGGCGAGCCGCTGGCGTCCGCCTTCAAGCGCGCCGGCATGCATCGAGAGATAGGCGTCGGCGACGCCGGTGAGGCCCTCCTGCGCCCTGATCCCGCCGGGCAGCAGCTCCGGCATGTCGGCGGCGAACTGGCCGTGGGAGGCGACCAGCGCTGCGATCTGGGTCGACGTGATCCCGTCCGTGGCCGGGTAGGTCGCAGCGCCTTCGGCAGCGCCGGGCTGCAGCTGCGTCGGCGCGTGGCCGGAGAGCCGCAGCTTGCCGCCAGGCTGCACGACGCCTTGGACGAGCAGCCGCGTGCCAGGCCGGTAGCGGTCGACGAGCCACGGCTGGTTGAAGAAGGCGACCTTGAGCTTGCCGGTCCCGTCGGTGAGGGTCGCCTCGACCATCGGCCGCATCCCGCGGCGGCGGACCGGCCGGCTGCGGATCGTCTCGACGGCGGCGACCACGGTCGCGCTCTCCCCGATCGCGAGGTCGGTGATCGACTTCGCGACCGACGACGTGCGCGGCAGGTGCTCCAGCAGGCCTCCGATGGTGTCGGCGCCAAGCGCCGCCAGCGCGTTCTGCGCCTTGGGGCCCGGCCCGGGGACGATCTCGTCGAGACGGCTCGGGCGCGGCCAGCGCACCGGTGCGCGCAGCAGCTGCCCGCGGTCAAGCGGCTCGCCGGTGGCGAACCCGCGTGGTGCGGCAGTCGGAATCGCGGCGGCGCTCAACGGCGGCCTACTCGGCCGCCAGCAGCCACCACCAGGCCTGCTGGCCGCCGTCGAACACTTCGAGGTCGACCCCGCCCGGGGCGAGCTGCCGCACGCCATCGGCGTCGAGCGGCGCTTCGGCTCCGACAAGGCAGGTCACGAGCTCGGCGCCGCCCGAGCTCAGCGCGGCGAGCGTGGCGCCGATCGTAGGCGCGGGCTCCCCCCACGCGACGAGCTCGTCGCCGATGTAGCCGAGCGTGTCGCCCTTGCGGAAGCGGCCGGCCGCGTCGTCCTTGGCCGCCGGCGCGATGCCGCCGGAGCGCAGCGACTGCAGGTGCTCGGTCCCGGCCTCGGCGTTGTCGGCGGCGTTGCCGTCCGCGTCGAGCACGGCGAGGACCGAAATGCCCTCGGCCTGCGAGCGGGTCTTGATCACCGTGGCGGGCTTCTCGGAGAGGGCCGCGGCCTTCTCGGCGGCCATGATCACGTTCGGCGAGTTCGGCAGCACCACGACCTCGTCGGCCGGCGTCGCGTGGATCGCCGTGAGGATGTCGTTCGTCGACGGGTTCATCGTCGGGCCGCCATCGACCGTGTGCGCGCCCTCGCCGCGGAAGAACAGGCCGGCGCCGTCGCCTGACGTGACCGCGACGACGCCGCAGGCGGCGACGTCCTCAGCGGCGTCCAAGCGCGCGGCGCGCTCGACGACCTGCTCGTGCATGTCGGCGATGTCGACGTTCGAGATCGTCCCGATCCCGTCGAACAGGCCCTGGGTCTGCTCGGGGTCGTCGGTGTGGATGTGGATCTTGATCGTGTGCTGGTCGCCGACGACGAGCAGCGAGTCGCCATGCGCCTCCAGCGTCTCGCGCCACGCGGCGGGATCCAGCCCGGAGCCGGTGACCGCGAAATTCGTGCAGTACCGGAAGGTCTCGGACTCGTGCTCCGGCAGGTGCGAGCGAGCCGGCGCGGCGTAGCGGTCGATCTCGGCGGGCGGCTGGCCGCGCAGCTGGCCCAGCATGCCGCTGAGGATGATCGTGATCGCGTGCGCGCCCGAGTCGACGACGCCCGCTTCCTTGAGCGCGGGCAGCAGCTGCGGGCCGCGCTTGACCGATTCCCGGCCCGTCTCCAGCGCGAGCTCCAGGAGGCTCGCGATGCGCTCGTCCTGCTCTGCCTGCGCGGTGCCTGGCATCACGCGCGGCTCGTCGATCTTCGCGACCTCGCTGGCGATCCGGCCCGCCATCTCGCGCGAGACGGTCAGCATCGTTCCTTCGGCTGGGTTGCGGACCGAGCCGTACGCGCGCTCCGAAGCGCGCGCCATGCCAGCGGCCAGCATCGTCGGCCCGACGAGCTCGCCCGGCCGCGCGATCAGCTCCTCGACGGCGCCGCGGATGAGCTGCGACAGGATCACGCCCGAGTTGCCGCGCGCGCCGAGCAGCGCGGCGCGGCCGATGTGCTCGACGATGACGTCGCGGCCGATCTCGTCGAGCAGCTGGTCGGTCGCCGAGAGGCGGTCGATCTCGTCGAGCACCGCGCGCATCGTCAGCGCCATGTTGTCGCCGGTGTCGCCGTCGGCGACCGGGAACACGTTGAGGTCGTTGACCTCCTGGCGGCGGGCTTCGAGCTCCGCCAGGCCTGCCGCGACGAGCGACCGGAGTCGGACAATGGTGGGATCCGTCATTTCTCGGCCACCTTGTCTGTGCAGCGCGAGACGGGAAGAGCGGCCTCGGGTCCGTCGTAACGGACGCCTGCGGCGGGCTGGGTAGGGTCCGTCATCGGATCACCAGAGTGAGCGCTGGCGTTGAATCAGTCACGAATACACGTCCCAGGGGATGGAGCGATCACGAACCGTCCCGGACCGTGATCGTGACATGGAGCGCCGACGCCAAAGTGCGGCAGCGCGGAATGCAGGGGTTTTGCGGGCGGCGGCCTGAGCCCCGCCCCACCCAGCGGCGTTAGACCGCCTTGACGACCTTGCCGGCCTTGAGGCAGCGCGTGCACGTGTACTCGCGACGCGGGGTGCCCTTGATCAGCACGCGGACCTTCTGGAGGTTCGGGTTGAAACGGCGCTTGGTGGCGACCATGGAGTGGGAGCGGCTCTGACCGAACGCCGGCCCCTTGCCACAGGAATGACAGACCTTCGACATACGGCCCGACACTCTAGCGGGATCTGGGCGCGGGGGCGTCGTGCCTGCCGCCGTGGCCCAGACGGCCCCCAGCGGATTAGCGGCGCGGGCGTGCTGGCGCCGGAGCGCGCTCGGGCTCCGGCTGCTGCGGGCGCACACGGCGCCGCGGCTGGCGCTGAGGATTGGCGACGCGGTCGCCGTGCTCGCGCAGGCGGCGGCGGGCGGGCTCCGACTCGGGGAGCGGAGCGCCACCAGTCGGCGCGACCGGCGTCGGATCGTCTGGGAGCTTGGAGCCGCCGTCGCCGCCTTCGCTGTCATCGCCGGGCAGCCAGGTGAAGAGGCCGCGCAGGCCGTCTTCGCCGCGGACGGCCCAGATCATCACCGGCACGCCGAGCGTGTGGATGATGATCGTGAAGATGATCGCGGCTTCAACCATGGCGGGTCAGGAGGCGGTGGCCGGCTCCGGCGGTCACCGGAGCCCTGACCGAAACGTAGCGCGGATCAGCGCACGCTGAGCGCCTTCTTGGCGGTCAAGAGCGCCAAAACTGCGGCAACTGCGTGTTCTCCTGAGTCGCGCTTGCCTCCACCGGAGCGTGCGATCGCCTGCTCCTGGCTCTCGACGGTCAATACACCGAAACCACAGGGAACGCCGGTGGTGAGCTGGACCTCCATGATCCCGCGCGCCACCTCCTCGCAGACGTGGTCGTAGTGCGACGTCTGGCCGCGGATCACCGCGCCGAGCAGGACGACGGCGTCGAAGCCGGCGTCTGCGGCGTACTTCGCGATCACCGGCAGCTCAAACGCCCCCGGCACCTCAAAGCGCTCGATGTCCTCGATCCCGGCGTCCCCCAGCGCGGCGACCGCGGAGGTCTCCAGGCGCTCGGCCAGGTCGGTGTAGAACGTCGCGACGCCGATGGCGACCTTCGGCTGTTCCAGGCTCACGTCTGCCCCTCCGCCGCGCGCGCGGCATCCTGCTGGCGCTCCTGCAGGTCCAGCTCCTCGTCGAGGGCCAGCCCCTGGTGGTGGAGCAGGTGCTCCATCCGGTCGCGCTTGGTGCGCAGGTACGAGAGGTTGTGCTCGTTCGCGGGGAACTCGATCGGCACCTGGGCCGACACTGAAAGGCCGTAGCCCTCCAGGCCGCGGATCTTCTTCGGGTTGTTCGTCAGGATCCGCAGGCTCGACAGGCCGAGGTCGACCAGGATCTGGGCACCGATGCCGTAGTCGCGCAGGTCGGCCGGCAGGCCGAGCTTGAGGTTGGCCTCGACGGTGTCGTAGCCCTCCTCCTGCAGCTTGTAGGCCCGCAGCTTGTTGAGCAGGCCGATCCCGCGCCCCTCCTGCGAGAGGTAGAGCAGGACGCCTTGGCCTTCGGCCTCGATCTGCGCGAGCGCCGCTTCGAGCTGCTCGCCGCAGTCGCAGCGCATCGAGTGGAACACGTCGCCGGTGAGGCACTCGGAGTGCACGCGCACGAGCACGTCGGACTTGCCGTCGACCTCGCCCTTGACCAGCGCCACGTGGTGCTTGCCGTTGGCGAGCTCGCGGTAGCCGATCGCGGTGAAGTCGCCGTGGGCCGTCGGGAGGTTGATGTCGACGACGCGCTCGATGAGCTTGTCGTTCTTGCGGCGGTAGGCGATCAGATCGGCGATCGTGATCATCTTCAGGCCGTGCCGCTCGGCGTAGACCTCGAGATCCGGCACGCGGGCCATGGTGCCGTCCTCGTTCATGATCTCGCAGATCACGCCGGCCGGGGTGACGCCGGCGAGCCGCGCGAGGTCGATCGACGCTTCGGTGTGGCCCGTGCGCTCGAGCACGCCTCCGGCCTTCGCCTTCAGCGGCGAGACGTGGCCGGGGACGACGATGTCGCGGCGGCCCTTCGCGGGATCGGCGGCGACGCGGATCGTCTGCGCGCGGTCGGCGGCCGAGATGCCGGTGGTCACGCCTTCGCGTGCCTCGATAGTGACCGTGAACGCCGTCTCGAGCGGAGCCTCGTTCTTGAGCGTCATCAGCTCGAGGCCGAGCTCCTCGCAGCGGTCTGGGGTGAGCGAGAGGCAGATCCAGCCGCGCGCCTCGGTCGCCATGAAGTTGATGTCGGCGGCCGTCACGAACTCGGCGGCCATCACGAGGTCGCCCTCGTTCTCGCGGTCCTCGTCGTCGACGGCGATGATCATCTTGCCCGCGCGGATGTCCGCCAGGGCGTCTTCGATCGTCGCGAAGCGGGTCATGACGAAACTCCGGCCCGAGTGACGACCACCTGCCGTGGGCTGGCGGCGAACTTGCTCATGCCTGGACTCCCTCGCCGCGGCGCGAGAGGTAAGACTCCACGAGCGTCGCGATCTGCTTGGCCATCGCGTCGACCTCCAGGTTGATCCGGGTGCCCTCGGTCGCGAAGCCGAAGGTGGTGCGCTCCAGCGTCTCCGGGATCAGGGCGACCTCCACGCGGGTGCCTTCGAGCTCGGCCACCGTCAGCGAGACGCCGTTGAGCGTGATCGAGCCGCGGTGCACGACGTAGTCGCGGTACTGCTCCGGGAAGTCGAGCGCGACGCGCTTGCCGAGGTCCTCGTCGCGGACCCAGGCGACCTGCGCCACGCCGTCGACGTGGCCCTGCACGAGATGGCCGCCGAGGCGGTCCTCAGCGCGCAGCGCCAGCTCGAGGTTGACCTGATCGCCGGGTTCGAGCTCGCCGGTGGTGCTGTTGGCAAGCGTCTGCGGGATCGCGTCCGCGGCGAAGCCGATGTCGTCGGGGTCGATCGCCGTGAGGCACACGCCGTTGACCGCGATCGAGTCGCCCGGCTTGAGCTCGGGCGCCAACTCCGTGCGGATATGCACCCGCGCGCCGCTGCCGACCGGCTCGATCGCCACGACCGTTCCGAGGTCCTGAATCAGCCCTGTGAACACGTCACCACTCTCTCAGACGAGCCGTGATGAGCAGATCACGGCCACTTGGTTCCCAGTTCCAGTCAAGCGCCTCGAGCGCGTCATTGACTTTCTCGATGCCGACGCCCTCCACGATCCCCCGCGCGCTGCGGCCGCCGAGCAGCTTCGGCGCGATGAAGAGGCGCAGCTCGTCGACTGCGCCGGCGTCGTAGAACGCGCCTGCCAAGTGGGGGCCGCCCTCGAGCAGGATCGACGTGACGCCCGCCTCCCCGAGCTGCTCCAGCGCGGAGCGGACGCGCGCCTGCTCGTGCTCGCCGGTCGCGACGACCACCTCGGCGCCCGAGCCTCGCAGCGCGGCGACGGCGCCGCGGGGCGCGGCGCGCGACACGACAACCGTGAGCGGGATCTCGGGCGTCTCCTGCATGAGCTTGGAGCTGAGCGGCAGGCGGGCTTCGGCGTCGAAGACGATGCGTCGTGGTTGGCGCACGACGCCAGGCACGCGGGAGGTGAGCTGCGGGTCGTCGGCAAGCGCCGTGCCGATCCCGACGACGACGGCGTCGAGCTCGGCGCGCCAGCGGTGCCCGCGCTCGCGGCTCTCCTCGGACGTGATCCACTTGGAGTCGCCGGCGTGCGTGGCGATCTTGCCGTCGAGCGTCGCCGCGGCCTTGTGCAGCACCCACGGCAGGCCGGTGCGGGAGTGTTTGCGGAACGGCTGGTTCAGGCCGCGGGCGGCGGCAGCGAGCTCGTCGCCGGCGTCGAGCACGGCGACGTCGATGCCCTCGTCGCGCAGATCTCCGAGGCCCCGGCCGCTGGCCTTCTCCGACGGGTCGCCGCTGGCCACCACCACGCGGGCCACGCCGGCCTGCATCAGCGCGACGGTGCACGGCCCGGTCTTGCCGGTGTGGCAGCACGGCTCCAGCGACACGTAGGCCGTGGCGCCGCGGGCGCGCTCACCGGCGTCGGCGAGGGCGGCGACTTCGGCGTGCGGGCCGCCGTAGCGGGCATGCCAGCCCTCCCCCACGACCTCGCCGGACGGCGAGACGATCACGGCGCCGACCATCGGGTTGGGGTGCACGGCGCCCCTGCCCCGCTCGGCCAGCTCGACGGCGCGGGCGAGGTGGCCGTGGTCGGTGGCGTCGACAGCTGACACGGCGCCCGAGTCTAGGGACGAATGGTCAGGTTTGTTGACTTGCGGGCCATCCGGTCACACACCCGCAACCGGCCTACTGCGGATCTGCCTGGAGATCCGTCGGCGAGTCGCCGCTCTCGACGTCGTCGACGGCGGTATCGGAGCCGGTCGCGGCCGGGTCCTGCTGCACGCCGCCGCCGGCCTGGACGTCGGCGAGGTCCTTCTTCGACACCAGCGAGCTGAGCGGCCCCTTGCCGTCGCCGCATTTGCCCTTCTTGTTCTCGCCGTTGTTGAGGCGGTAGATCGTGATCTTCGGGCCGGGGCGCTTGTAGTCGAGCGGGAAGTACGTGAACGACCAGTCGAACGAGAACGGCACCTTGGCCTTGGGGTCCTCGTAGGGGGAGAAGGTCGCGATGACTTTGCTGTTGCGCTCGAGCTCCTTGTAGTAGCGCAGCGCGTCCGGCACCTCGTTCGGCTCGGCCTCCGCGCGGCCGCGCTGTGTCGAGCCGACGACGACCAGGCAGAACCCGCCGTTCTGGTACCGCTCGATCAGGTCGTCGCGCAGCACGCGCTCAAAGTCCTCGACCGACACGAGCACGCCTTTGGGGTCCTTCGTGAACGACCCGGTCTTCGGGTCGATGCGAGACTTGCCGACTGGGAACTTGACCCACTGGCCGCCACCGAACCGGCCGACGGCGCCCTCCTCCGAGGGGATGATCCACGCCGACGGCACGATCGGCTCGAGGACGACCTTCACGCCGGCTGGGACGTTGGCGAACATCCAGTCGCGGGCCTGTTCGCGGGTGTCGGTCTGCGCGAGCGTGCGGCTGGAGTGGACCGAGTAGATGATCCCCTGCGCCGAGATGATCACGAACAGGATCGCCAGGACCTTCGGCGAGCGCGCGCGGACCGGCGACCTCAGGATCCAGGTCGCCACGGCGAGCGCGCCGATGCCGGCCAGCAGGGCGATCATCGGCGCGACGGGCAGCAGCCAACGGCCGAAGAAGCGCACGTTGGAGCCCATGAAGAGGATGTAGAGCACCGGTGCGGGCACGAGGAACCAGAAGCGCATCCGGTCTCGCATGAAGAGGTAGGCGGCGCCGACGACGGCCAGGACCGACGGGATCCAGCCGATGCCCCAGCCGCTGACCTGCAGGTAGTAGATCCAGCCGTTGGTCTGCGTGAGGCCGAGCTTGCCGACCTCGTCGCTGGAGGCGGTCTGCTGGTGGATGAGGTCGTCGATGAAGTCGCCCGGCGTGAGCAGCGCGTACGGGTTCCCGATCAGGAACGCGAGCGCCGACGCCAGGCCGGCCCACAGCAGGCCCGCGACCACGGGCTCCAGGCCGTCGGCGCGGGCGCGGTGGACGGCGACGGCCAGCAGCGGCAGGGCGACGATGCCGCCGGTGTACTTGGTCGCGCAGGCGAGGCCGAGGCCGAGGCCGGCCAGGAGCCAGTCGCGACGCGAGTCGCCGATCAGCAGGCCCGCCGCGCCCCAGAGCGCGAGGGCGATCGGCGCCAGCGTGGGCACGTCGTTGAGCGCCTGGTGGCTGTAGAAGACCGCCAGGAAGCAGAAGGTCATCACGCTCGCCGCGAGGAACGCGGCCGGGCGGCCGAACAGGCGGATGCCCGCCCGCCAGAGCAGGAAGACGCCGAGCACGCCGGTCAGCGCGGCGGTCAGGCGGGCGATGGTCCAGACGCCGATCGGGTCGTCGATATACGCCTGGTAGACGCCGTCGCGGCCGCCGAACCAGATCGCGAGCACGAGGTGCACGAGGTACGTGAAGGCGGGCGGGTTGACGAAGTAGTCCGGGTTGCCGCCGTGGCCGAACATGCCGATCGCGCGCGGCAGGAAGTGCGCCTGCTCGTCGACGTTGTACGCGAACGGCAGCCCGTGCTTGAGGCCGTAGACCCGCAGCAGCAGCGCGACGAGCAGCAGCGAGCTGATCGCCAGCGTCCAGCCGCGGCTGCCGCCGAGGTGGTCGCCGCGGGCGCGCTCGGCCTCATGCGCCTCGCGGGCCACGAGGCGCCGCAGCTCCGCGAGCTCTGAGACGGTGCGCTTGTGGTCCTTGTCGGCGCGGCTGCCGGCTTTGCCGTTCAACGACGGGCCGTCGCCGTTCACCCGCGGCGCATCGGCGCCCGCGACGTCGTCACGGGCCGGATCCTCGCCTGATGCGAGGGGCGCTCCGGGATCAGCAGTGGGCATAGACGGTGTAGTACTTGGTCGTCAGCAGACGCTCAAAGCCGGCGGGCGGCAGGTTCAGGGACGGATCCTGGAGCTCGTCGAAGAGCACCTGGTTGAAGATGGCGCGGCGCTGGTGGGTGATCAGCAGCACGCCTTCGGTCGGCTGGTCCGGCACATTCACGTCGGTCCGTGCCAGGACGCGGTCGGCCGGGAGGTCCGTGAGCCAGCGCGCGTCCGGGATCGTCTTGTGGTTGGGAAGGTAAAGCGTCCCACACCGCTCCAGCGCCGCCTCTGTCCGCGGATCTTGCAGGGCGTCGCCGAGGGCAGGGCGCGCCTCTCCGCGGAACTCCAGCTCGCGGGTCACGTTGTTGAGCGACAGCTTGGTGGCGGTGAAGACCGCGCCCACGGCAAGCGCCGCGGCCGAGCCCCACATCCAGAGGCTCCGCGCCCGGCCGGGCGGCAGCACCGACCAGCCGCCGAGCGCCACCGCGCACAGCAGCATCACCATCACGGCCGCCACGAGCAGGTAGCGGTCGATGACCGAGAAGCCGCCGATGCCGATCAGCATGAAGATGCCGACGCCGCACGTGAGGATCAGCAGCGGCAGCAGCGAGCGCTTGGGCATCAGCCACAGGCCGATCGCGGCGCCGAGCATGCCGCCGATGAACACCGGGAGCTTGTCGAGGTCGATGAGGAAGCTCACGAGCGCGACAGGGAGCTCGCCCAGGTCCTTCGTGCGGTCGAGCTCGGCGGCGAGCCCGCTGGTGTGGGTGAAGGAGTAGAGCGGCTCGCCCATCACGGCGTAGTCGCTGCCGGTCCAGATCAGGGTCGGGAGCCAGACGAGCACGCCCCAGCCGATGCGCTGCGGCCAGGTCGCCGGGCCGAAGCACCAGAGCCAGTAGATGCCAGCCAGCAGCCACGCCTCAGGACGCAGCAGGCCGGCGAAGCCGAGCAGGATCAGCGGCGCCAGACCGCGCCGTGGTTTGGCCACCTCGAGCACGGCGGCCCAGACGACGAACGCCAAGAAGGCCGTGTCGATATAGCCGCGGGCGGCGAGGAAGGCGAAGTCGAGGCGGCTCGCGAGCAGCAGGGAAGCCAGCGCCCCCACGACCGGGCTGAAGAGGTCCCGTCCGAGGCGGTACAGGCCGACCAGCAGGACGATCAGTGACGCAATGCACAGGGCGATCCAGATCCGGTCGCCCACCGTGCCGAACAGCGAGAGCGCCGCGCCGACGATGTTCGACAGCGGATGCTCGGTCGGCGCGCGGAAGGCGTCGAAGGTCGGCGTGGCGAGGTCGAGGATCTCCCGGCCCCAGAGGAGCGAGTAGATCGAGTCGTAGTTGGGGTACGTCGGGAACAGGAAGAACCCGAGGACCCCGATGAGGATCAGGACGGCGAGCGCGCCGCGTTCGAACCACTGCTGCGCGGGCGTGGAAGGCTCGCGCTCGAGGGCGCTTGGCCAGACCGCAGGGCCGCGCGGCGGGTCGATCACAGGGTCGCCCGCCACGGGGGTCGTCGTCTCGGCGAGCACGGCCGGTAGGATGACACGCCGCGCTCGGCCCCGCCCGCGCACACCTCTGCCTGCATGAAGCTGATCATCCAAATCCCCTGTTACAACGAGGAGGACGCTCTCCCCGTCACGCTCCGCGCGCTGCCCCGTGCAGTCGCCGGGTTCGACGAGGTCGAGTGGCTCATCATCGACGACGGTTCTGCGGACCGCACGATCGAGGTGGCGCGCGAATTCGGCGTCGACCACATCGTGCGGCTGACGAACAACAAGGGGCTCGCCGCCGGCTTCCAGGCCGGCCTGGATGCGGGGCTCAAGCTCGGCGCCGACGTGATCGTCAACACCGACGCCGACAACCAGTACAACGCCGACGACATCCCGAAGCTCACCGAGCCGATCCTCCGCGGCACCGCCGACATGGTCGTGGGCGACCGCCAGGTCGAGACCATCGCGCACTTCTCGCCGCTGAAGGTCCGCCTGCAGCATCTGGGGTCGTGGGTCGTCCGCCAGGCCTCGTCGACGACGGTCCCGGACACGACCTCCGGCTTCCGCGCCTACAACCGCGAAGCCGCGCTGCAGCTCGTCGTCGTCTCGAAGTTCACCTACACGCTCGAGACGATCATCCAGGCGGGCAAGCAGCTCGTCGCCACCGACCACGTCCCGATCCGCACCAACGAGAAGCTGCGCGAGTCGCGCCTCTTCCCGTCGATGGGCGCGTATGTGCGGCGCAACTCGGTCTCGATCTTCCGCATCTACGCGCAGTACGAGCCGCTCAAGGTCTTCATGACCGCGGCGACGATCCTCGGGATCCTCGCCCTCGCGGTCTGGACCCGCTTCCTCGTCGCCTGGATCCAGGACGACGGCGCCGGCCACGTCCAGTCGCTGATCCTCGGCGCCGTGCTGTTCAACGCCGCCGTCGTGCTCGGCGCGATCGGCATCCTCGGCGACCTGCTCGCCGCCCAGCGCTCGCTGACGCAGCGCATCTTCGAGCGCGTGCGCCGGGTCGAGCTGCAGGTCGGCGTCGAGCCGTCGCACTACGAGCCCGGCAACCCGAGCGCGAAGAACTCCCACAAGAAGACGACCGGCGCCGACGCCGGTCCTGCAACGGGCAAGACCCAAGAGCACGAGGCGATCCAGCTGTGAGCAACGTCGAAGTCACGAAGGACGCCGAGGGCACGATCACCGGCAACACCTACGACAAGTACAACACGACGAACCCCGTGGCCAAGCGCCTGCAGGCCGGGTTCGAGCGTGATCTTGCCGAGCTGTTCGCCAAGGCTGCCCCCGGTTCGCTGCTCGACGTCGGCTGCGGCGAGGGCGTCCACACCCACAAGTGGGCGACGCAGCTCGGCGACAAGCGCGTCGTCGGCATCGACCTCGACGACCCGCAGCTCCACGCGCTGTGGGAGACCCGCCAGGCGCCGAACCTCGAGTACAAGGTCCTCAAGGCCGAGAACATGCCGTTCGAGGACAACGAGTTCGAGGTCGCGAGCGCGATCGAGGTGCTCGAGCACGTGCCGGACCCGGCTCACACGATCGCCGAGATGGCCCGCGTCGCGTCCAAGCACCTGCTGGTCTCGGTGCCGCGCGAGCCCATCTGGCGCGCGGTCAACATGGCCCGCGGCGCCTACATCAAGGACTGGGGCAACACCCCCGGCCACCTCAACCACTGGAGCAAGCGCGCGTTCATCGCGGAGCTGAGCAAGGTCGGCACGGTCACCGAGGCCCGCTCGCCGTTCCCGTGGACGATGCTGCTCGTCCGCGTCCACGGCGCGTGACGCAGCCCCACCCGGGCGCCGCCGAGGCAGGCGCCCCCGGCTCACCTGAGCCCGCGGAGGCCCGGAGCTACGGCTCCGGGGCCCGCATCCTGTCGATCGGGCTCGCCCTCACGGGCGTGGTCACGTTCGCGTATTTCTCGCTGGCGACGTATGCGCTCGGCGACCAGGCCTACCAGGCCGTCTCGCTGCTGTGGGCGATCACCTTCATGGTCTGCTCGGTCGTCTACCGCCCGATCGAGCAGCTGCTGGCGCGCACCCTCGCTGATGCGCGCGGCCATGGCCGCAGCGGCGGCCGCGACCTGCGCGTCGCCGTCCTGCTCGAAGCAGGCGCCGGCATCGGCACCGTCGCGCTCGCCCTGATCTTCAAAGGCGGGCTTCAAGAGCACGTCTTCTCGGCCGACCCGGACCTCTACTGGGTGTTCGTCGCCGCCATCGCCGCCTACTCGGTGAGCTACTTCGCCCGCGGCTGGCTCGCGGGCAGCGGGCGCCCTGAGCTCTACGGCGCGCTCGTGTTCATCGAGTCCAGCGGCCGGTGCCTGTTCCCGATCGCCGCGCTGATCGGTCTCACCGAAGGCTCGCTCGCCGTGGCGCTCGGCATCGCCGCCGCGCCGCTGCTGTCGCTCATCGTCGTGCCGCTGGCGCTCCGCGGTGGCATCGCGCCCGCAGAGTCCGTGATCGAGGCCGAGCGCGAGATCGAGGCCCTCTCGCCCGATGGCCCGCCCGGCGAAAGCCTGCCGGAGGACGCGCACGCGACCCGCGCCGGCGCCGCTGGCGGGGGCACGGCGCTCACCTTCCGCGCCGGCCTCGTGTTCGCGCTGTCGGTCGTCGTCGTGATGGCTGCCGAGCAGACCCTGATCACCGCGGGCGTGCTCACCGAGGGCACCGGCGCCGCCGCGCTGGTCGCCACCACCGGCGCTGCCGCAGCGATCTTCAACGCCTTCCTCGTGGCCCGCGCGCCGCTGCAGCTCTTCCAGGCGATCCAGAGCACGCTGCTCCCCCACCTCGCCGAGCTGCGCACGAGCGGCGACCAGGCGGCCGCCGCCAAGGCGCTCTGGCAGACGCTCCTAGCGATCGCGGTCTTCGCGGGCACCGTCTCGCTCGGCTTGCTGGTCCTCGGGCCGTGGGCCATGGGCATCGTCTTCGAGTACGACTGGCCGTACACGGCCACGTCGCTCGCGCTCGTCGGCGTCGGGATGGGGCTGCATCTGGCCGGCGGCACGCTGAACCAGTCGGCGCTCGCACATGGGCGCGCACCTCGCGCGGCCGTCGTGTGGGCGCTCGCTGCGGCGTTCTTCCTCGCGTGGATGCTCGCCGAGCCGGTCGCTGAGCCGGTGATGCGCGCCGCGTCCGGCTACGCGCTCGCGTCGGGTCTGCTGCTGCTCGGCCTGCTCGCGGTCGAATCGCGCTCGCTGCGCCGCTCGTAGCGCTGGGCCCGCGGCGCCGTTCTCGTCATGGTCTGCACGGCATAGGAGCCCAAACCTGACGAGAACGCCGGCGGCGGCGACCGCTCGCCGTTCTCGTCATGGTTCGCGTCGACTGCGGCCCCGGCAGGGACCGGGGCTATACCGACCGCAAGAAGGACAAGCTACGGGGGTGCGAAAAGATACTGTGACGCCGCCGATGGCCCGCCTGCTCCGCCCTGTCCCACCGACCGCCGCCGCGCTGCTCGCGGCAACCGCGCTTGCCACCTCGCTGGCTGCCTGCGGCGGGGACGACACGGCGACCGCCCCGGCGAACTCGACGCCGGCCACGACCGCCGAGGACCTCGTCGCGCCGGTCGGCGGCACGGTCTCGACGACGCCAGAGTCGAAGAGCGAAGGCGCTGGCACGGTGAGCGGCGGCGCTGGCGACAAGGGCGCCGGCGACTTCACGCCGCCCGAGGGCGCCGACGCACCGGGCGCCGAGCGCGTCTCGCTCGACAAGGGCATCCGCCTCGAAGCGGCCGATGGCAAAGCCCCGCACTGGATCGTGAAGGCCAAGCGCGGCGGCGACGGCGACTTCTGCATGCACCTCTCGATCCCCGGCCCGTACGACCCGGACCCGCTCTGCCAGACGGGCGAGCTGCTGGCGCTGCAGTTCTTCGGCGACGACGCATCGGGCCCCGCGATCGGCACCGTCACGATGTCGCCCAAGACGCGCCGCGAGTCGGCGACCGAGATGGTCGTCGCGGGCCTCGCCTCTGGCGACGTGAAGAAGGTCCGCGTCCGCTACGGCACCAAGATCTACGACGCCACGCTCTCGGACGACGTCGCTGACGTGCCGATCGACCGCCGGATGGCCCGCGAGCTGAGCGGCGCCACCCGCGCCCAGATCGACCGCCTGCCAGACCCAGTGGCCGTGCGCGCGTTCGGCGTGTCGTTCCCGCGCGACGCCGGCAACCCGCCGCGCGTCGTCACCGCCGAGACGGCGCGGCCCGTCGACGGCGTCGTGACGCTCTCGTTGAGCTAGCCCGAAGGGCCGTCTGGCCGGGGCCGAGCGGCCCTACCACACGCTGGTGCGGGCACTCGCTCACCGCCTCCGAATCTGGAGGAGAGCTGGCGCCCGCACGCTCGTTTCCGCCCGAATGGCCAGCGGAATCACCCGTCCGGCGGCGCGCTTTCGAACCGCGCTACGAGAGGCGTCCGCCGCCGTCCGCCATCCGTTGACCGGCCTCGCCAGACCGCCGAAACACTCATCATGCTCCCGCGCTCCCTCCACCGGACGAGCCTCGTCGCCTGCACCCTCCTCTCGGTCTCTCTGGCCGGTCCGGTCGCGCTCTCCTCCGCCCGCACCCACAACGGCACCCGCCAGGGTGAGACCATCCGCGGCACGTCGGGCAACGACCGCATCTACGGCGAGATGGGCAACGACAAGCTCTTCGGCAACGGCGGCGACGACGCCATCGACGGCGGCTTCGGCGCGGACCGCATGCTCGGCGGCATCGGCAACGACCGCATGACCGGCGACATCGGCCTCGACAAGATGTACGGCCAGGACGGCAACGACACGCTGATTGGCGGCCAGGCCGGCGACTACCTCTTCGGCGGCAACGGCGACGACAAGATCGACGGCGGCGACGGCCTCGACTACCTCTACGGCGGCCCAGGCAACGACTTCATCGTCGAACAGGGTTTCGGCGACGACCCGCTCGTCGACGCCGGCCCCGGCGACGACTACATCGACACGAACCGCGGCGCCGACCGCAAGGTGCTCGGCGGCGAGGGCCAGGACCTGATCTACGGCGGCAACGGCGACGACCGCGTCGACGGCGGCCCCGGCGACGACATCATCGACCTGGGCGGCGGCACCGACGTCGGCTGGGGCGGCGACGGCAACGACATCATCAGCGGCGGCAAGGGCGGCGGCGACAAGATCCTCGCCGGCGAAGGCGACGACGTCGTCTACACCGGCCCGGCGGTCGACCAGACCGACTGCGGCGGCGGCATCGACACCGTCTACGTCTCGTCGGTCGGCGAGGCGAAGGCGACACGCAACTGCGAGAACGTCGTGCTCGGCGACCCGGCTGCCGAAGACCTCGACTTCACGCCGCTCGCCGGCAAGGTCAACGCCGGCCTGCTCGTCGGCGGCCAGGCGCTCGCCGACTCCGCGACCCCTGCGAGCCCCTACAACAACGTCGGCCCGAAGGGCACCAACCGGCCCGACAAGCTCGCTGGCACGGCCAAGGTCGACGTCCTCATCGGCCTCGGCGGCAACGACGTGCTGATGGGCTTCGGCGGCAACGACGACTTCGACGCCGGCCCCGGCAACGACCGCATGTTCGGCGGCGACGGCGACGACCGCATGTTCCTGGGCCTCGGCAACGACTACGCCGACGGCGGCGCGGGCGACGACACCTTCTGGGGCCAGGCCGGCAAGGACGTCATGATCGGCGGCGCCGGCGACGACACCATGACCGGCTCCAAGGGCAAGGACCGCTACGACGGCGGCCCCGGCAACGACTTCATCGTCTCCATCGACGGCATCGCCGAGACGGTCGACTGCGGCCCCGGCTACGACCGCGTCTACGCCGACCGCAAGAAGGACCGGCTGAAGGGCTGCGAGAAGGTCCTCTAGCGGCCTGCCGCCGCAACCCTGCGGCGTCCGTAGGGTTCCGAGGACCAGATGCCCCGGAACCGCCCGCTCCCCCGCCCCGCTGTCTTGATCGCCGCTGCCGCGCTGGCCGCCGCGGCGGGCCCAGTCGCGGTCGCCGACGCCGCACTGCGCGAAGGCACCCGCAAGCCCGACGTGCTGCGCGGCAAGGCAGGCGCCGACACCATCTACGGCGAGCTCGGCAACGACCGCCTCTACGGCGGCGCGGGCGACGACATCATCGACGGCGGACTGGGCCGCGACCGGATCTCGGGCGGCGCGGGCAACGACACCGCCGACGGGTCGCTGCATGACGACACGATCTTCGGCGGCCCCGGCAACGACATCCTCGATGGCGGTGTCGATGGCGACCACGTCTACGGCGACGACGGCGACGACCGGATCGACGGCGGCGACGGCCTGGACTACCTCTACGGCGGGCCGGGCAACGACTTCATCGTCGAGCAGGGCTTCGGCGACGACCCGCTCCTCGACGGCGGCCCCGGCGACGACTACATCGACTCCAACCGCGGTGCCGACCGGCTCGTGCTCGGCGGCGAGGGCAACGACCTCATCCTCACGGGCAACGGCGACGACAACGCCGAGGGCGGCCCTGGCGACGACGTGATCGACACGGGCCCCGGTAACGACACGCTCAAGGGCGGCGACGGCAACGACGTCCTGTCCGGCGGGCACGGCGGCTTTGAGGTCTTCGAGGGCGGCCCCGGCGACGACGTGATCTACACCGGCGACCAGTACGACCGGGTCGACTGCGGCGACGGCAACGACACGGTGTACGTGTCGGGCCCGTCCGAGGGGAAGAGCGCCGTCGGCTGCGAGACCGTGGTGCTCGGCGACCCGGCCGCCGAAGATCCCGCGTTCACGCCGCTCGCAGGCCGCCAGAACGCCGGGCTGGCCCTCGGCGGAGCCACGCTCGCGGCCAAGGCCTCCCCAGCCAGCCCGGGCAACGACCTCGGCCTGCGGGGCACCGACGGCGACGACCAGCTCATCGGGTCGACGGTCGTCGACGTGCTCGTGTCGTACGCGGGCAACGACGTGCTCTACGGCTTCGATGGCGACGACGACTTCGACGCCGGCGCTGGCGACGACGAGCTCTACGGCGGCCCCGGCGACGACGACCTGTTCCTCGGCATCGGCAACGACACCGCCGACGGTGGCCGCGGCGACGACATGTTCTGGGGCCAGCTCGGCAACGACACGATCCTCGGGGGCGCCGGGAACGACACCATCCTCGGCGGCCGCGGCCGCGACACGATCAAGGCCGGCCCAGGCGACGACTTCGTCGACGATCACGACGGCGAGGCCGACACCATCGACTGCGGCACCGGCTACGACCGCGTCTACGCCGACCGGGCCGACAGGCTCCGCGGCTGCGAGAAGGTGCTTTAGCGCGCAAGCCCGGCGAGTGGCTACCGGTCCTCGCCACCGGCCGCGCTAGTACGGCATCCGCCGGATCACCTTGCCGGAGGCGTCGAGCCACTCGTAGCTGCCGGACCTCAGCTGGCCGGACTTTGGTGGGCGCCGCTCCGCGAACTGGCCCGTGTCGGAACCGTCTTGCGGCCGGTCACGTCCCGGCGCCAGCAGCTCGTAGGCGTTGTTCTCGACGCGGCTCGTGACCATCTGGCCGTCGCGGGTCCGGGCACGGACGGCGGCGACGCCGTCGGGGACGATCCCCCAACTGCGACCGTACGACCCGGCTCCGGCGAGTCCCTTGATGCGCACGGTGTGCGCGGAGCCGCACGGTCCGCCGCCGGTGACGCGGTCTTCCAAGGACGCCGGACGCTGCGTCGCCCGCCGCCCTCCTGACTGGGGATCGCGGCCCCGCCGATCGGGTGCTGGCCCGCCGGCGGGCCAGTCGTCGTACAACGCGACGAGGCAGAACTCCTCGAAACCAAAGTCCGCTCGCGACTGTTTGACCCCGGCGGCGTCGTACGGAATCAGGTAGAGCGAGCCACGGCGGACCTTGCCGATAGTCCGACCGTCGAGCGCCTCCGGGCTTTGGACCTCGACCTCACGCAGGAAGCGGACATACCTGATGCGGATCCTCCCCCAGTCGACCTCGCCGCTCTTGAAGCGACGCAGCCACGCCGACACCAGCGGCCCGTGGTCGCGGTCGTTCTGCGCGCGGCGGAGCACCGCGAGGGTGTCCGTCTGATCCGCCGGCGGGGGAGCGAGCGAGACCGGCGTGCCCGGCCCGGACACCGACGCACTCCGGCCGCCGAACGGGTTCCACGGCACCTCGGGAGCCACCGCGGCGACGGCCGTCCCGCCGACGGCAAGCACGACCAGTCCGGTGCCGAGGACGCGGGGCACGAACCAGCGACGACGACGGCGAGGCGAAACCAGCGCAGCGGTGAAGCCATCGAGCACCTCGGGCATCAGCGGTTCACGGCTCATGGCCGACCTCCTTCGATCGAGGCGCGCAGTCGGGTGAGGCCGCGGCTGACGCGTTGGCGCACCGTCGCCTCGGGCACGTCGAACGCAGTGGCGAGCTCTTCGTAGGGACGCTCCTCCAAGACGAAGCCGACGACGGCCTCGCGCTGACCGTCGGTGAGCCCGTCAAGTGCGAGGACCACCGGGTGGTCAGGGCTGGCGTCGGCGAGCAAGTCCTCAAGCCGCTCGATCGACGCGTCGCTGAGCGGCGCTCGCTCTAGACCAAGCTTCGCTTGGGCCCGCTGCTCGGCCCGGCCGCGCCGCAAGAGGTGGAGGTGGTGGTTGCGGGCGATGCCCAGCAGCCAGCCGACGGCCGACCCGTCGCCGGCAAAGCTTCGCGCGCTCACGAGCGCCGTCGCAAACGTCTCCGCGGTCAGGTCGGCCGCGACCTCGGGGTCTCGGCTGCGCCGACGCAGGTAGCCCGCGATCACGGCCTCATGACGCAGGTAGAGCTCGGCGAACGCGTCGGGCTGGCGCGACGCGAGCTGCAGCAGCTCGGCGTCGGTCAGCGAAGGCCAGGAACGGGACATCTATGGAGGAGTTCCCTCAGCGCGGCCGGTTGTGACACCGGGCCGGATCAGCGCCGCACTTCCGGGCAAACTGCCGTCACCTGCGGGTGTTCAACACCCGTCGCTGACGGGAGCTCAGAGGACGAAGGCCGGCGGCGCTACGCCGCGCCAGCCTGCGCCGCCGCCAGGATCTCCTGGTAGGCGGCGCCGGGGTCCGGCTTGCCGAACACGGCGCTGCCGGCCACGAGCCAGTGGGCGCCTGCGCGGGTGGCGTCCGGCGCGGTGGCAGCGTCGATGCCGCCGTCGACCTGCACGATCGTCTCGGCGCCGACGACGTCGGCGATCGCGGCCGTCTTGGCGATCGTCGATGGGATCAGCTTCTGGCCGCCCCAGCCCGGGTTCACGGTCATGGCGAGCGCGAGGTCGAGCTCATCGCGGGTCACGTCGAAGGCGCCGATGGGCGTGCCGGGGCAGACAGCGAGGCCCGCGGTCACGCCGAGCTCGCGC
This sequence comes from Actinomycetes bacterium, assembly GCA_023404805.1. Lineage (GTDB taxonomy): Bacteria > Actinomycetota > Thermoleophilia > Solirubrobacterales > Solirubrobacteraceae > JAGIBJ01. The sequence goes on from JAEYAL010000099.1 coordinate 32,850, forward strand.
AGCTGCTGGAGGACGCGGTGCACGTGCGGCGTGGCCTCTGCGTGGAACGTGACGCCGTTCGCTCCCGCCTTGGCGAAGTCTGCGACATGCCGCTCGGGCGCGTCGATCATCAGGTGCACGTCGAGGTAGATGTGGTCCGGCAGGCGGTCGCGCAGCGCGCCGACGATCTGCGCGCCGAAGGTGATCGGCGGCACGAAGGTCCCGTCCATCACGTCGCAGTGGATGACGGTGGCGCCAGCATCGACGACCTCCTCGACGGCCGCGCCGAGGGCCGCGAAGTCGGCCGAGAGGATCGAGGGCAGAACCTGAATGGAGGGCGCGGGGGCGGGCATCGCGGGGCAGCCTAGCGGGCCGCGAAATCGGAAGGAGGTTCACCTTTGGCGTTGTCCATTGGTCGAATCACCTATGGATCGGCGTTTTATGGCCGATGAACTGGTCAAGCCTGTGCCTCCCGGCAGGCTGGCCTCCCACCATCCATGCGTCAGGACGACACCGCCTCCACCTCCAGAAGCCGTGCAGCGACGGCTTCGCGACGCCCTGGTCCGGCGCACCTGCGCCCGGTCGCGCCGCCGCGCGACGCGCCGCAGGAGCTCCCCGCGCACTGGTACCTCGCGTTTGAACGCACCCGCCGCGGCATCTCGGTCTCGAATCCCCGCACGGGCCGCCTGGAGACCGTGAACCCGGCTTTCGCCGCGATGCATGGCGGCGTCCCGTCGGACTTCATCGGCCAGCCCCTCAGCTTCGTCTGCACACCGGAGGCGCTCGCACGGATCCCCGAGTATGAGGCGGCCGCGAAGACCGAAGGCCTCGTCCGCTACGAGACCGAGCATGTGCGCCTCGACGGCACCCGCTTCCCTGCGAGCTGCGAGATCGTGATCTCGACCGACGAGCACGGCGAGACGCTGCACCGCATCGCCTACCTCGAAGACCTCTCACAGACCCGCGCCGCCGAGCAGCGCTCGGCCCGCAGCGCCGCCCTTTTCGAGCGCGCGTTCGCCGACGCGCCGATCGGCATGGCCGTCGTCGGCCTCGACGGCCGCTGGCTGCGCGTCAACGCCGCCGTCTGCGAACTGCTCGGCTACACCGAGGCAGAGCTTTGCGCGATGACGTTCCAGGACGTCACGCATCCCGACGACGTCGCCGCCGGCGTCCGCTTCGTCGAGAACCTCGTCGAAGGCAGCGGCCCCGCCGCCTACCAGCTCGAGAAGCGCTACCGCCACGCCGACGGGCACTGGGTCTGGACCCAGCTCTCCACGTCGGTCGTGCGCACCGAGGATGGCGAGCCTGACGTGCTCGTCTCCCAGATCGTCGACATCTCCCGCCGCAAGCACGACGAGGACGAGCTCCGCCGCCTCGCGAACACCGACGTGCTCACGGGCATGTGGAACCGCTGGCGGTTTGAGGCCCAGCTCACCGACGCCGTCGAGCAGTGCCGCAGCGGCGAGCGCCAGTCGGCGCTGCTGCTGATCGACATCGACGGCTTCAAGCACGTCAACGACTCCTTCGGCCATGCCGCGGGCGACGCGCTGCTCGTCGAGGTGGCCCGCCGCCTGCGTGAGCGCGTCCGCGACACCGACGCCGTCGGCCGCGTCGCCGGCGACGAGTTCGGCGTCCTGCTCCCAAGCGTGCGCCCCCGCCAGGCTCTGGCCGCTGCGCGTTCGATCAGCGAGCACATCACGGCCAGCCCGATCGACCTCGGCGACGGCCACGAGATCACCCCCACCGTCTCGATCGGCGCGACGATGATCGACGGCAGCACCCGCGCCCCATCCGACGTCTTCGTCGCCGCCGACATCGCCCTCTACGACGCCAAGGACCTCGGCCGCAACCGCGCCGTCCTCTACGGCGAGGACGAGGCCCGCCACGCCCGCATGAGCAGCGACCTGCTCTGGTCGCAGCGCATCCGCCGCGCGCTGGCAGAAGGCCGCTTCACGCTCTACGCCCAGCCGATCGTCGACCTGGAGTCGGGCATCGCCCTCAAGCACGAGGTGCTGCTCCGGATGCTCGACGAGGACGGCTCGATGATCCCGCCAGGCGTGTTCCTCCCCGCCGCCGAGCGCTTCCGCTTGATCGGCGAGCTCGACCTGTGGGTGGTCGGTGAAGCGACCCGCCTGGCGGCCGCGTACCCGAACGCCGTGCTCTCCATCAACCTCTCCGGCTCGTCGGTGACGAACCCCGACATGGTCGGCAAGATCGAAGAGATGATCGAGTCCGCTGGCTGCCGCGGCGAGCAGCTCGTCTTCGAGATCACGGAGACCGAGGCCATCGCCAGCATGGAGCAGGCCGAGCTCCTCTCGGGCCGCCTCGCCCGCCTCGGCTGCCGCCTCGCGCTCGACGACTTCGGCGCCGGCTTCGCGTCGTTCTACCACCTCAAAGCGCTGCCGCTGCAGTTCATCAAGCTCGACGGCGAGTTCATCCGCAACCTGCCCGCCAACGGCGACGACCTGCTCGTCGTCCAGGCCGTCCAGGGCGTCGCCGTCGGCATGGGCCGCACCGTCATCGCCGAGCAGATCGAAGACCGCGACACCGCCGACGTGCTCCTGCGCCTCGGCGTGCGCTACGGCCAGGGCTACCACTTCGCCCGCCCCGCGCCCGCGCACGAAGTGCTCGCCGCAGGTCGCCCGGACCTCGGTCCGAACCCCGTCTAACTCAGATTGTTCTGAGCAAACTGGTGCCGCAAGAGCCGCAGGTCGGCAGCGGCGCTGAGGCTGAGCGGACGAGCGTGGAGTGCTCGCCGCAGCTCGGGCAGACCGACACGAGCTCGACGCGGCGCAGGCAGCTGTCGCAGCGGTAGCGGCCGGGAAGGTTCGTCGGACCGAGCTGCCCGCGGCGGCAGATCGGGCACGTGCTTCCGGCAGACATCTACGGACAGTGTGGCAGCCCCAGCAGCGCCGGGACCTCGGCCATCGTGTCGAACAGCTCGGCGCCAGCAGCCCGCAGGCGCTCTGGGTCGACGTCGGCGGTGTAGCCCAGGACGCGCATGCCCGCGGCTGCGGCGCCGGTCGCGCCGGTGGGGCTGTCCTCGATGACGACACAGTCCTCTGGCGCGACACCGAGGGTGCGGGCGGCGTGCAGATAGAGGTCCGGGAAGGGTTTGGGGCGCTCGACGTCCTGGCCGGAGAACACGGGCGCGTCGCCAAGCACCTCGGCGGCGCCGCTGGAGGGCAGCGTGATGGCCATCTTCTCGTGGGAGCCCTGGGAGACGACCGCGATGGTGATCCCGGCGGCCTGCACGGCGCGGACAACCTCGAGCGCGCCCGGGATCGGATCGACGCCCCGGCGGTATTCCTCGAGCCGGCGCGCGACGAAGCCGTCGAACCAGCCCTCTGGGAGCGGCCCCCCGTAAAGCGCTTCGCACATGCTGCGGGCGGTTTCGAGCGCCGTCCCTTTGAAGCGGCCGCGGACCTCGTCCGGCGTCAGCTCGAGACCGAGCTCCGCGAGGCACTCCGACAGGACGCGGCTCGACGTCACCTCGGTCTCGACGAGCACGCCGTCGCAATCGAAGAGGACGGCGGCTGGCGGCGGGGGCGTGGACACCGCCCCGAGGCTAGCGAGCGGCCGCGCCGCCGGTTCCACGCGCGCTACTGCCGCAGCAGCGCGTATTCGAAGCCGTCGGTGCGGTCGACGTGCGGCAGCACGGTGCGCCGCGCCTCGACGGTCGCCTGGGTGCGGCTGAGGACCTCGTCGGACTCCTGCGCCCCGATCGAGCAGACCGCGTAGAGCAGCCGGCCGCCGGGCGCGAGCAGCGGCAGCGTCGCTTCGACCATGCGCTCCTGCAGGATCGACAGCTCGTCGATGCCTTCGGGGGTCGCGCGCCAGCGCACGTCTGGCTGGCGCTGCAGCGTGCCGAGCGCCGCGCATGGCGGGTCGAGCAGGATCGCGTCGAAGGAGCCCTTCAGCGCTGCCGGCGGCTTGAGGGCGTCGCCCTCGACGACGCGCACGCCGCTAGCGCCGAGCCGGTCGAGGGTGCGGCGCAGCGCCTGGGCGCGGCCGGCGTGCTGCTCGACAGCGGTGATGCCAGAGCCGTCGCCGCCCATCAGCGCCGCGAGGTGGCTCGTCTTGCCGCCGGGGGCGGCGCAGAGCTCCAGCACGCGTTCGCCCGGCTGCGGGTCGAGGATCCGGCCGGCGAGCATCGCGCCACGCGACTGGGCGACGATGGCGCCTTCAGCCCAGAGATCGGTCGATTCCAGGTCGACGGCTTCGTCGAGGATCAGCGCCTCCGGCAGCTCGGCGTCGCCGTGGGCGGCGACGGCGAAGCGGTCGCGGACCGACTCCAGGTCGGCTTTGAGCGTGTTCACGCGGACCGCGCGCTCGGCCGGCTCGTTGCAGCGCGCGAGCAGCGCGCGGGCTTCGTCCGCGCCGAACTCAGCGAACCAGCGCTCGGCGAGCCAGCGCGGCACCGAGTGCACGATCGACGCGCCGCGCGGCGTGCCGTCCGACGGGAGGTCCGGGAAGCCTTCGCGGCCGACGCGGCGCAGGACGGCGTTGACCATCCGGTCGCCGCCGCGGTTCGAGACGGATTGGGCCAGCAGGACGCTCTCGTCGACGGCGGCGTGCAGCGGCACCCGGTCGAGGAAGGCGAGCTGCACGAGGCCGATCTCCAGCGGAATGCGGACCTGCAGGTCGAGGTCCGCCGCGGGGCGGCCGGACAGCGCCTGGATCCAGTAGGCGAGGGTCTCGCGGCGCTGCACGGCGGCGTAGACGATCGCGCGCGCCAGCTGGTGCTCACGCGAGTCCAGCCCGGCGGCTTCCGAGCGCAGCGCGCGGTCGGCGTAAGCGTCGTCCTCGGCCACGCGCATCAGGGTGCGCAGGGCCGCGACGCGCGCCGGGGAGGCGCTGCGGGCTGGGCGCTGGGTGACGCCGTATTCGCTCATCGGCCGGCCCGCCCGCGCAGCCACGCGCTCGCGTCCATCGGTTTGCCGCCGGGCGGCTGCACGCGCACCAGCTCCAGGGCGCCGAGGCGCACCTGGTCGGCGTCGATCGCGACGTGGCGGTCGGCCGCAGCGGGTTCGGCGTCGCCGTCGGCGCCGTCGGCGATCCGGGCGGCATGGACGCCGAGCAGCGTCCCGTCGTCGAGCGCCACGCGCGTGCCGATGTGCGGCGCCAGCGCCCGCACCATCCGCTCGTTCACGTTCGCTGGCACGGCAGGGTCGAGCGTGCGGTCGTCGGCGGTGATCTTCTCGGCGTAGGTGATGCCGTCCTCCGGCTGTGGGATGAAGGGCGGGGTCGTGTCGAGGGCGCGCACGAGCAGCTCGGCGCCGAGGTCCGCGAGGCGGGGCGCGAGCGTGCCGTACGTCTCCCCCTCGTCCACCGGGACGGCCTCCTGGATCGCGACCGGACCGGAGTCCAGGCCCTCTTCGAGCTGCATGATGCTCACGCCCGTTTCGGCGTCGCCAGCGGCGAGCGCGCGCTCGATCGGCGCAGCGCCGCGCCAGCGCGGCAGCAGCGACGGGTGCACGTTGTAGATCGGGGCAGCCGACAGCAGCGGCTCGCGGACGATCGCCCCGTACGCGCAGACCACGAGCGCGTCCGGCTCCTCAGCGAGGACGGCCCGGGTCGCGTCCTCATCGGCGAGGCGCTCGGGCTGGAAGACGGGGATGCCGAGCGCGCGTGCGGCGTCGACGACGGGGGGCGACTGCAGCTTGCGGCCGCGGCCTGCGGGGCGGTCGGGGCGGCTGACGACGAGCGTCGGCCGGTGCTCGCTCGCGGCGAGCCGCTCCAGGACGGCGACCGCGAAGTCCGACGTCCCGAGGTAGACCGTCCTCACGCGGGCTCGGAGGCCGGCTGCGGCTCGGCGCGCGCGGCATCCGGCTCGTCGGCCGCAGTGCCGTTCTTGATCGCGTGGAGCTCCTTGAGCGCGGCGCGGCGGGCCTCCGGCGTCGTGCGCTCGAGGATCAGGACGCCGTCGAGGTGGTCGTTCTCGTGCTGCACCACGCGGGCGGTGAAGCCGGTGACCTCTTCGTCGATCGGTTTGCCGTGGACCGTCAGGCCGCGCAGGCGCACCGCGGTCGGGCGCTCGACGGGCACGTGCACGCCGACGATCGACAGGCAGCCTTCCTCGCCGACTTCGGTCTCCTCGGTGATCGGCTCGACCACGGGGTTCACCACGGCGCGCGCGTCGCCGTCGCCGTCGACGCGGTACACGAAGAGGCGGATCGGCTTGCCGATCTGCGGCGCGGCGAGGCCGACGCCGATCGCGTCGTCCATCAGCGAGACCATGTGGGCGCCGAGCGACACGAGGTCGGCGTCGAAGTCCCTGATCTCCAGGGCCTTTGTGCGGAGGACCGGGTCGCCGAGCTGCGTGATCTGCTCCAGCGCCTGTTCGCGCCGGGCGCGCTCTTCCGGCGTGAGCTCGTAGCGCTCCGGCTGCTCCTGGTCTTCCTCGTCGGCCACGGGTCCAGCTTACCGGCGTTCTCGTCCTGGCACGGCGCCGCGCCAGGCAGGTAGACGGCCTGGCCACTTCGAGCCGGCCGCGGGACCTGCGTCCCCTAGCGTGCTCGGCGATGTCCCCCTGGATCAAGCTCGCTGCCGCCATCGCCATCGAGGTCTGCGCGACGCTCGCCCTCCGCCAGAGCGATGGGTTCACGAGGCCCGGCTGGACCGCCGTGATGATCGTGGGCTACATCGCGGCCTTCTACATCCTGTCCCAGATCACGAGCGAGCTGGCCATCGGCACGATCTACGCGGTCTGGTCCGGGGCCGGGACCGCGATCGTCGCGGCCATCGGCGTCTGGGTGCTGGATGAGGAGCTCAGCGCGCTGCGCGTCGGCGGCATCGTGCTGATCGTGCTCGGGGTCGTCGCGCTGAATCTCGGGGGCTCGGGGCACGCGCCCACCGCCGAGGCGTCGGCGGCGCCGCCGGCCACGGCGCCCTAGCGGCCCCTACTGCGGCGCGACGTCGATCGACAGCTGCGCGCGGACCTTGCTCGCGCGCCGCTCGACGCGCCCCACGGCGCTGCGGACCGCTGCCACCGCCGCGGCGCGGCTCGCGGCCTTGAGCTGGATCTGCTCGCGCTCCTTGCCTTTCAGCCGGAAGAGCGGCGCCGGGCCGAGCACCTCGCCAACGCCGGAAAGCCCCAGCGGGCGGGCGATGTCGCGGGCCAGGTCGCGCGCGGTGACCTGGTCGGGGTGCGAGACGATGATGCGCACCATCGTCGAGTAGGGCGGGTAGCCCAGGTAGCGGCGCCGGTCGAGCTCGGCGCTCATGAAGCCGTCGGCGTCATGCGCCGCTGCGGCGAGGATCGCCGGGTGCTGCGGCGCCTTCGTCTGCACGATCACGCGGCCGTGCCCGCCTCCCCCGCGCCCGGCGCGGCCCGCGAGCTGCGTGACGAGCTGGAAGGTGCGCTCCTCGGAGCGGAAGTCCGGGAAGCGCAGCGTGGCGTCGGCGTCGAGCACCACGCCGAGGTCGACGTCCGGGAAGTCGTGGCCCTTGGCGACGAGCTGCGTCCCGACGAGCACCGCGCGGTCCGCCCGTCCGAACGCCGCGAGCACGGCGCCCGGATCGGAGATGTCGGCGTCGACGCGCAGCACTTCCAGCCCGAGCTGGGCCAGGTCGCCCTCAAGCCGCTCGGTGCCGATGCCGTGCTGGGCCAGCGACACCGAGTTGCAGGCTGGACAGCTCTGCGGCACCCGCTCCTGATGCCCGCAGTGGTGGCAGTTCAGCGAGCCGCGTCCGCGGTGGAGCACGAGCGTCACGTCGCAGTTCGGGCATTCCCACGCGTGGCCGCACTCGCGGCACTCCAAGAAGTTCGACCACCCGCGGCGGTTGAGGAGCACGACCGCTTTGCGGGCGTCGAGCAGCGCCTCGCGGGTCAGCGGGTGCAGCGGCGTGTGCTCGCCGCGCATGTCGACGATCTGCACCGGCGGCATCCCGCGTCCGTCGACGCGCTTCGTCATCCGGACCACCTCGAGCGCGGCGAGGCTCTCGGGCCGCGGCGTCGCCGAGCCGCAGAGGAGCACCGCGCCGTGGTGGCGCGCCCGCCAGACGGCGACCCGGCGGGCGTCGTAGCGCGGGTCCTCGCCGGCCTTGAACGAGGCGTCGTGCTCCTCGTCGACGATCACGAGGCCGAGATCCTGCAGCGGCGCGAACACCGCCGACCGCGCGCCGACCACGACCGTGGCCTCGCCGGAGCGGATCCGCCACCACTCGTCGCGGCGCTGGCCGGGCGGCAGCTTGGAGTGGACGACCGCGACGACGTCGCCGAAGCGCTCCTGGAAGCGGTGGACGATCTGGGGTGTCAGGCCGATCTCGGGGACGAGCACGAGCACCGTCTGACCGCGGGCCAGCGTCTCGGCAGCTGCGCGGAGATAGACCTCGGTCTTGCCCGAGCCGGTGACGCCGTGCAGCAGCAGCTCGCGGTTGCCGGTCTGCGACTCGGCGGCGGCGCGGATCCGCGTGAGCGCCGCTTCCTGCTCGGCCGTCATCGGCGGCGCTTCGGCGGCGCTGGCGCCGACCGCGTGCGCGATCGGCGTCCGGCGCTCCTCGGCCAGGCCGACCGTCACGAGGCCGCGCTTCTCCAGCGTCCGCCAGCGGGCGAGCTCTTTCCCGGCCGGCCGAGGGCCGGTCACGGTCAGCGAGTCCAGGAGCGCGCGCTGCTCTGGACTCAGCGGCTTCTCGGGCTCCGCTCCGGCGACGGCCTCGACCCACAGCCGCTGCTTGGCCTTGCCGGGCGGCGGCGTGACGAGCTGCAGCGCCCGCGCCGTGGTCGACGCCACGTCGTCGGCCAGCCACTGCGCGAGCTCGACGAGCTCGGGCGTGATCGAGTGGTCTGTGGTCTCGTCGACAGCCTTGAGCTTCTCGACGGGCCAGTCGCTCTCGTCGGCCCGGCCGACGATGACCCCGCCGACGCTGCGCCCGCCGAGCGGGATCTGCACGACGGTGCCGACGGCCGCAAGCGACTCGTCGAGGTAGTCGAGCGCCCCCGGCATGCCGCGGGCGGTGACCAGCGGCAGGACCTTGGCGACGGCGGGCACGGCCTCAGTGTGCCGCAATGCCGAGCACGGCTGCGGCAGGCCCTGCCGCTGCCGCGGACTCCCGTGGATCGCGGTCGTCCAACGCCTGCGATCGACGGAAGGTCGCGCCGCCGTTTCCGCCAAGCGCGCTTGACTACTTTACTTTGGATAGTACTATCCGTTTGATAGCGATCGAAAGGACCGCGCGTGCTCCCAAACCTTCCCACCGCCACCGACGACAACTTCCAGGCGCTCGTGATCGAGTCCGAGCAGCCCGTGCTTGTCGACTTCTGGGCGCCCTGGTGCGGCCACTGCCGCCGGCTCGCGCCCACCGTCGAGGGACTCGCGGCTGAGCACCCGGATCTCAAGGTCGTGACGCTCAACACCGACGAGCAGCAGCGTGTCGCCGCGGAGCTCGGGATCCTCTCGCTGCCGACGCTGATCCGCTTCGAGAACGGCGCCGAGGCGGCGCGGGTCGTCGGGGCGTACCCGAAAGCGATGCTCGAGCGCCAGCTCGGACTCGTACCCGCCTAGCTACTCGACGGCCAGCGCCTCGACGATGTTGATCTTGCCGGCGCGCCGGGCCGGCAGCGCGGCTGCGAGCGCCGCCACGAATGCGGCGAGCAGCACGACGACGATGATCGAGCCGACCGGGACGACGTAGGAGAACCCGTCGTCGGCGAGCAGCCGCGCGACGAGCGCCCCGAACCCGAGCCCGACGCCGACGCCCAGCACCGCCCCGAGCAGACCGGTGAGGATCGCCTCCTGGCGGATCAGGCGCCGGATCTGGCGGCGGGTCGCCCCCACCGCCCGCAGCATGCCGAGCTCACGGCGGCGCTCCTGCACGGTGAGCGTGAACGTCGTCGAGATGCCCAGCAGCGACACGATCAGCGCGAACGCCAGGAACGCGTAGATCATGTTCACGAGCTGGTTGACCTGCCCGATGATCTGCTCCTCGAGCTCTTCGCGCGTGAGCACGTCGACTGTCGGGAACTTCGCGTCCATCGCCTTGGTCACGCGCTGCTGCACGGCCGCCACGTCGGCGCCCTCGCGGACCTTGATCAGCGAGAAGAAGACCCGCGCGATGCCGGTGTCGCCGGCGAGCATCTCCCGCGGCGCGATCAGGCCGCCGCCGAGGAGCGTGCTGCCCTCGTCGACCGTTCCGCGGACGGTCACCGTGAAGGTCTTGCCGTTGCGGCGTTTGAGCAGGATCCGGTCGCCGATCTTCGCGTTCTTGACCACGGCGACGTCGGAGGCGTGGTCGGCGATCACGTCGTCCGGCCCGAGGGCAGCGAGTGTCGCGTCGGAGCCGTCGACCCAGTTCAGGGCGTAGACGTCCTGCAGCCCCTCGTCGACGCCCGAGACCACGACGGGGTCGCTGGTCTTGACGTCGTCGAACCCGCCGAAGGAGATGCCGACGACGCGCTGCACGCCCGGGTCAGCGGCGGCGACCTTCTGCGAGGCCGGCGGGAAGCCCGTGCCGGTCTGCTCGGAGAGCGCCAGATCGGCGCGGACGCGGTCGCCGAAGGCGTCGCTGGCGATCGCCGAGACTCCCGCGGCGAACACCGACACGAAGGTGACCAGCGCGACGCCGACCATCAAGGCGCCGGCCGTGGTGGCGGTGCGTCGCGGGTTGCGCTGCGAGTTGCGGCGCGCAAGGTCGCCGACGGTGCCAGTCGCCGCCGCCGGAGCGCCCACGACCCGGATGACCGGGCTGAGTACCAGCGGCGCGAGCATGCCGACCGCGACGAGCGTGAGCAGCGCGCCCGCGCCGACGAGGATCGCGGCGAGCGTGCCGGACTCGACGAGCGATCCGATCACCGCGGCGGCGGCGAGCACCGCCACGAGGTAGGCGAGCGGACCCGGCCGGGTCGTCGCCTCGCGTGAGGTGTCGCCGCGCATCGCCTGGATCGGCGGCACCGACGCGGCGCGGCGCACCGGCAGCAGGCCCGCGAGGGTGCAGACGACCGGGCCGATGAGCAGCGCGATGATCACGGTGCGCGGCAGGATCACCGTGCCGCTGGCGGGCAGCTCGATGCCGAAGCCCTTGAACAGCGCGAGGATCCCCGGCGCGATCAGCAGGCCGCCGAGGAAGCCGAGGACACCGGCGATGACGCCGATCAGCAGCGACTCGGTGAGGATCGACCGGCTGACCTGCCGCCGCGTGGCGCCGAGCGCCCGCAGCAGGGCCAGCTCCTGCGACCGCTGCGCGAGCGTCGCCGCGAAGGTGTTGACGATCACGAAGCTGCCGACGAACAGCGCGATGATGCCGAACGCCAGCAGGATCGGCTGGAGGAAGCCCAGCTGGTCCTTGAGCTCGTCGGCCTGGCTCTTGGCCTGTTCCTCCGCCGTTCGGACGTTGACGGGCTCGCCGCGGAGCTCGGCCGCGACCGAGCGGCGCAGCGCGACGGGCGTGACGCCCTGCTCCGCGCGGACGACGATGTCGTCGAAGCGGCCGCCCCTGGCGGCGATCCGGTCGGCGGCCCCCAGCTGCACGATCGCGACAGAGGTGCCGCCGGTGGAGCTGCCGTTCTCGCTGTCGCCGAACTTCGCGATGCCGACGACCGCGGGTTTCTCGACCCCGGCTTCGCCGACGATCGAGACGCGGTCGCCGAGCTTGTAGCCGCCGCGTTCCGCAGTCCGCTCCTCGAGGACGGTCTCGCCGTCGGCGCGGGTCCAGCGGCCGCTGGCGAGCTTCCAGGCGGTCATGTCGACGGGCGTCTGCGACGCCACAAACGACGGTGGCCCCACGGAGATCGGGTCGCCGTCCTTCTTGAGGATCGAGGTCTGAGCGAAGATCTCGCCCGCGGCGCGCTGGACGCCGTCGACCTGTTTGACGCGCTCGAGCACCTCGGGCGCGACGGTGGGCGTGTCGGTCGGGCCGGACGGCCCGCCACCGGTCTCCTCTCCGCGCGGCGTGATAGAGACATCGACTCCTTGCTGCCCGGTGTCGAACAGCGTGTCGACCGACTTGTTCATCGAGTCGGTGAGGATGAAGGCGCCGGTCACCTGCGCCACGCCGACGATGATCGCCAGCGCGGTGAGCAGGGTGCGGCGCTTGCGGGCCAGGAGGTTCCGCAGCGCCAGGGAGATCACTGTCCGATCTCCTTCATGAGGTCGAGGACCGCGTCGGGGCCGCCGTCTGGGACGGGGCCGTCGTGCACGATCTGGCCGTCGGCGAGGGCGACGATGCGGTCGGCGCGCGCCGCCGCGCGGGCGTCATGGGTGACCATCACGAGCGTCTGGCCGTAGTCGTCGACGCAGCGGCGCAGCAGGTCGAGGACCTCGCCGGACGAGTGGGAATCGAGGTTGCCGGTGGGCTCGTCCGCGAACACGACCGTCGGACGGGACGCGAGCGCGCGGGCGACGGCGACGCGCTGCTGCTGTCCGCCGGACAGCTCGGCTGGCCGGTGCTCCTGGCGGTCCTTGAGGCCGACGGTCGCGATGAGCTCGTCGACCCAGGCGGGGTCGGCGGGCGTGCCGCCGAGGCGGAGCGGCAGTTCGACGTTCTCCCGGGCGCTCAGCACCGGCAGGAGGTTGAAGGACTGGAAGATGAAGCCGATCTTCTCGCGGCGGACCTTGGTCAGGTCGTTGTCGCTGAGCTTGGCGAGGTCGTCGCCGTCGATGACGATGCTGCCGGCCGTGGGCTGGTCGAGCCCGGCGAGGCAGTGCATGAGGGTCGACTTGCCGGAGCCGGACGGGCCGACGATCGCGGTGAACTCGGCCGCCTGGAAGCCCGTGGTGACGCCCGCGAGCGCGTCGACGGCGGCGGCTCCGCGGCCGAAGGTGCGGCGCAGGCCGGTGGCGCTGACGAGCGGTGTGGTGGTGGGCGAGGCTTCAGTCACGGGAGCCACCATATGCGCGGGCCCGTCCGCCGGACACCGACTTCGGTCGGCGCGCCGGCGTCCAAAGGTCGGCGCGTGAACAGCCCGAGAACGACGAAGGGCCGCCCGCAGGCGGCCCTTCAGCGTGGTGCGCGGCGGCCGGAGCCGCCGCGACGCATGGGTGCTTAGGCAGCAGCTCCAACAAAACCGGCAGCTTCCTGAAGCTGCTCGACCTTGTTGGTGGCCTCCCAGGTGAAGTCCGGGTCATTGCGGCCGAAGTGGCCGTACGCAGCGGTCTTCTGGAAGATCGGGCGGAAGAGGTCGAGCTCCTGGCGGAAAGCGCCCGGGCGGAGGTCGAACGTCTGGCGGACGGCCTCTTCGATCTTGGAGCGCTCGATCTTCTCGGTGCCGAAGGTCTCGACGTAGATCGAAACCGGGTGCGCGACGCCGATGGCGTAGGCGACCTGGACTTCGGCGCGCTCGGCGAGGCCGGCGGCGACGACGTTCTTGGCGACCCAGCGGGTGGCGTAGGCGGCCGAGCGGTCGACCTTGGAGGAGTCCTTGCCGGAGAAGGCGCCGCCGCCGTGGCGGGCGAAGCCGCCGTAGGTGTCGACGATGATCTTGCGGCCGGTGAGGCCGGTGTCGCCGACGGGGCCGCCGATGACGAAGCGGCCGGTCGGGTTCACGAGGAACTCGGCGAAGAGCTTGTTCTCGTCGTAGAGGCCTTCGGGCAGGACCGGCTTGACGACGGCTTCCCAGAGGTCGTTCTTGACCTTGTTCTGGTCGTCGTTGATCGAGTCGAGATGCTGCGTGGAGATCAGCAGCTTCTCGATGGCGACCGGCTTGCCGTCGCGGTAGCGCACGGAGGCCTGCGTCTTGGCGTCGGGGCGCAGGTAGTCGAGCTCGCCGGACTTGCGGACCTCGGCCAGCTTCTGCGCCAGGCGGTGGGCCGTCTGGATCGGAAGCGGCATGTACTCGGGCGTTTCGTTCGTGGCGTAGCCGAACATCATGCCCTGGTCGCCAGCGCCTTCGAGGTCGATGTCGTCCGAGGAGCCGTCCTTGGCCTCGAGGGCCTCGTCGACGCCCTGGGCGATGTCGGCCGACTGCGGGTCGATCGCGTTGAGCACGGCGACGGCGTTGGCGGCGAAGCCCTCGCGGCCGTCCTCGTAGCCGATCTTCGCGATGGTGTCGCGGGCGATCTGCTGGATGTCGACGTAGGCGTCGGTGCGGATCTCGCCCGAGACCACGGCGAGGCCGGTGTTGACGAGCACCTCGCAGGCGACACGCGCCTTCTTCGGGTTGCTGTCGGCGGCGAGGATGGCGTCGAGCACGCCGTCGGAGATCTGGTCGGCGACCTTGTCCGGGTGACCCTCGGTCACGGACTCAGAAGTGAAGAGATACTCGTTATCGGCGTACTGGCTCATGCTTCTCTCGGCGTGCAGCAGGTGCAGGGTTGGCGGTGAAGCCTACCGGGCGAGGGCGCCCATCGCTACGTGACCTTGACAATCTCGTGTAAAGGCTCCGGGTTTAGAGACTTTCGGGGGTCCCCGATCGGGTCCCGCTGCAACGGCACCTGGAGTCTGTCCGCCCGCAGGCCAGGGCCGCTCATGATGCGCGGCGTCCGCCCGATCCTGCAAGTAGGCCATGTCTCTGCCTGCTGACCATCGCCCGCCCCGGCGCCCAGGCCGCGGCCGGACATCGACCGGACCGCTTGCCCAGCGGGACCCGCTCACCGCGTTTCGCTGCACGTTCGAGCCAGCTGCCCAGCATGGCGGCCTCGCCGCTTGGAAATCGCGCGTTTACGCCGGGATGAAGCTCGACGAGGCGATGCTGGTAGGCGCCTCTGGCATCTGGCCCAGCAGCGACGCCGGGGTGTTCATCCCCCGCGCCGCCATCGCCGGTCTCGACCTTCGGCAGTGGACCCGCGACCACGTCTCGTGCGTCTCAGTCTCGATCCTGCTGACCGACGGCCGGTACGTGCAGGTGCCGGGATTGTCACGCGATGCGCACCCGTATCACCCGCGAGTGCCCGGTCCGACGGTGCAGTTCACCCGGGGCGGCGCCGAGGAGACGTGGTGGTCCGACCTTCAGGGCCCAGTCGGCCCTCTGAGCGGCTGGACCGAATGGTCGGACGAGCTTGTGCTCAGCGCGGTGCGGTCGCAGGTGCTCGAAACGCTCGGCGGGTTCGGCGACGACCCAGCGGCGGCGGATGGGTTGAAGCTGCGGACGCTCGTCGACCTCGGGCCGATGCGGACCGGCACCCAGTTCTACTCAAGCTTGTTCCTCGGGGCTTACCAGCGCCGCAGCACTCGCCTGCCGGAGCCGCGCCCCTATGGCCCGAAGGCGTTGCCTCCCAAGCCGCGTTCGATGGTGCGCGAGCTTGAGATCCCTCAGTGGACTGATCTCGGGTTCCCCGCGATCTACTGGTCGCGGGCCAGCCGCCGTCTGCTGTGGCACCGGCGTCGGCGGTCGGGCGTCGGGTTCACGCGCTCGTCGGTCGTGTTGCGCAAGAACGGCGGTTGGGAGTCGATCCCGCTTTCCGACGTCGACCGGTTCGACATCGTGCTGCTCCGAGACGGAACCGCCTGGCGGCTGCGCCTCGTGCTTGCCGACGGGTCGTTCCGGGAACTCGACGGGATCGACCACGGGCTCTGGGCATCGAGCCTGCGGCTGACAGGGAACGAACTGCGTTGGTGCGCGGGCGGGGAGACGGGCCGCGATGGCCTGCCCCGTTCGCGCGCGGCGGCGGGTCGGCTGCGCTGGGGCAGCGACGACGACGCGCTGATCGCTGCGCGCTTCAACGCGCAGCTGGCAGCGGCTCGCCGCTGGCACCGCTGAGGCGGGGTTCAGCGGGCGAGCCGGCGGGCGCCCACGTAGTGCTGCGCCCAGTAGCCGCTGGCGATGTCGTGCTCGACGACGCCGCTGCTGCTCGTCGCGGAGACGGCGGTCGTGCGGCTCGCGACGATGCCGACGTGCGAGGCGCCGGGCCCCGCGGCGTCGAAAAAGACGAGGTCGCCGGGGCGGATCGCGCCCTTGGCGACGGCCCAGCCGCGGCGGTACTGCTCGAAACTGCGGCGCGGCAGCTCGAGGCCGGCGCGGTGGTAGGCCCACTGGGTGAGGCCTGAGCAGTCGAAGCCGCGGGTCGTCGTGCCGCCGAAGCGGTAGGGGACGCCGTAGGCGGTGCGGGCGATGCGCAGCGCCTCGGCGGCGCGGACGGAGGCCGGGGCTGGGGTCTGCCGGGACGCGGGCGTCTTGCGGGCGGCGGCGCGGGCGGCCCAGAGCTTGGCTTCGAACCGCGCGGCGACCTTCAGCCCCATGCGCCGGAGCGTCTCGACGTTGGCCGACCCGGTGACGGCGAGGCCGTGGCGGCGCTGGTAGCGGCGGGCGCCGTCGACCGTGTCTGAGCCCCAGACGCCGTCGGCGGTGACGTGCAGCCGCCGCTGGACGCTCTTGGTCTGCGTGACGGTGAGGAACAGCTGCTGGCGGCGCAGCGCGCGGGCGACGTCGCCGGGCGCCCGCGCCAGGCGGGCCGCTGAGGCGTAGTCGGTGACGCCGGGCAGCGGGTCGTCGATCGCCTCGGGCGTGGTTGGGCTGAGCGGCGCTTCCGGCGTCGTTGCCGTGCCGGGCGTGTCGGCATGAACGGGAGTCGTGTCTGCCGCAGGCGTGTCGGGGGACGGTGCTGGCGACGTCGCCGCGGCTTCCGTGACCGCGCCGCCGCGCTGGGCAGAGGCCGATGGAGCAGCCGCGGCGAAACCGGCAGCCAGACAGGTGAGAGCGACGAGTCGTCGAGAGCGGTGCATGCAGAGCCCGCGCGAGCAGCCGGGGACTCGGCCGCGTCAAGCAGGCAGCTGACGCTACCGCGGTGCCGCGGCGCTGCGCGCGATTTCTGCTGCAGGCGCGGCCGTCAGCCGCCGTAGGCGTCCGGGTTCCCGGGGCACTCGGACGCGCGCAGGCCCGCCAGGCCGCAGATGAACGGCCGGGCTGAGCCGGAGCGGTCGGCGATGGCGCTGTCCCAGCCGTCGTCCTCCGCGGAGCCGGGCGGCGGTGGCGGCACGAGCAGGTAGAGGATCAGGGGCGAGTCTGAATCGGTGAGCCGCTGGCGCAGCGCGATGCCGCGGCGGCGCTGGCCGGTCGGGCGCCCGCTCAGTCCGCCTTCGCCCGAGATCCGCGGCGTCGCTTCGGTCACCCACACGGGCGACGGGGCCACGGCCGCTGCGAAGCCCGACTCGATGTCGGCGTTGCCTGCGGTGAGGTCGCGGTACGGGTGCAGCGCCCAGACCGCGGGCGTCAGGCCGCCGGTGCCGTCGACGAAGGCGTCCCGCAGCGAGAGCAGCGTCGGCAGGTCCTGGTCGCTGAACTCGCCCGCGAGCGCCCGCTCAGCGCCGACGATGCCCGCGACCACATTCCAGTACTTGCCGGCGCGGCGGGCAGCCACCCGCCGGCCATAGGCGCGCTGCAGCGTGAACATCGGGTGGTCGGGCTCGTTCCACGCCGAGAACGAGAGCTGCGCGCCGGGCGCGAGCTTGATCAGCTCGTCGTGCAGCTCGCCGAACAGCTCCTCGTAGAGCGGCACGCTCGGGTACTCGCAGGACTCAAGCGCCTCGCCGAGCTGCAGGGTGCCGCGCGACTCGGGTTTGCCCTCGCCGTCCTTGGGGCAGCGGGTGAAGTCGTGGGAACGGATCGAGACGATGCCGCTGGCGCCGGTGCTTTTGAGCAGCGCGGCGAACGCGGTCAGCTCGGCGTACTCGTCGCCGGCGGGAGCGCCGCGCCGGCGCATGACGTCGATCGGCAGCTGCGTGCGCAGGATCGGCGTCGCGCCCGTGATCCCGCGCAGGCACGCGAACGCGTTCGCGAACACCGATTGCTCGATCGGCGACTGTGCGAGGCGCGCGGGCCGCGCGATGCCGAGGCCGAGCGGCCGGCTGCCTGCGACAGGTTCGCAGCGCGTCGGGAAGGACACGGGCGCCTGCGGCGACGGCAGCGCCGGCGACGTCGGCTCGGGCGTGGTCGCTGGCTGCGTCGGGGCGGGCGTCGTCGCCTGTTCGCCTCCCCCGCGCGTCGCCAGGATCACCACCGCGGCCACGATCACGAGCACGGCAACGGCCCCGGTGAGGAGCCGCTGCGTGAGGGTGCGGGGGAACACGCCGGTCAGCTTTCCACACCTGCCGGCATGCGCTGAGGCTGATCGCGTGCAGCGCCGCGCCGAGGAGTACCGTGGCGCGCATGGACCTCCACCCCGGCGAGACGATCTTGTTCCAGGGTCATCCCTCGTGGCGCGCAACCCTGCTGTTCTTCGCCCAGGGGTTCCTGGCCGCGGTGGCCATCGGCGCCGTGGTCTGGCTGATCGCCGGCTCGTGGGCCGGGATCATCGCCGGGCTCGTCGTCGCCGCGCTCGTGGTCGTCGGCGGGATCGTGGTCCGCTCGGCCACCGAGTACGTGATCACGGATGAGCGGCTGCATATCCGCCGCGGGCTGCTGTCGCGCAAGGTGCAGGAGACGCGCCTGGGCCGCGTGCAGGACGTGACCGTGAGCCAGAGCGTCTGGGAGCGCCTGCTGCGGATCGGCCGCGCCGACTTCGACACCGCGTCGGCCGACAGCAGCAACGACTTCGTGTTCGCCGGGATCGAGAACCCCGACCGCGTGCGCGCCGCGGTCGACTCCGCGCACCGTATGGCGGAGTCGCGCGGCGGCGGCCAGCCGCCGGCCCAGGCCGGGCTCTAGGCCGCCAGTCCGCGCCGGGCGATCGGCGCTGCCGGGCTCTGCGCCCGGCGCTCCCGCTAGTCCTCGGCGCCGTCGAAGTAGGCGGTGTCGACCGAGTCGTCTGCGTCGTCGACGTCTGAGAGGTCGTCGCCCTGGATGTCGTGCTCGGACTCCGGCAGGTCGTCGTAGTCGTCTGAGCCGAACTCGTCGTCCCAGTCGTCGGCTTCGACCGGGCCGCGCTCCCAGATCTCTTCGACCGCAGGGTTCGATTCGGTGATGCGGCGGGCGCTGCTGCGGCGGTCGTCGCTGCCGCGGCGGCGCGTGCCGCGCTCGACGAGGTCGAGGATCACGGGCACGCCGGCGAGGCCGAAGCGCTCGCGGAGGCGGTTCTCCAGGAAGTACGCGTAGTCGCGGGTGATCAGCTTGCGGCTGTTGACCTGGATCGAGAAGCGCGGCGGGCGGGACTCGATCTGGGCGCCGTAGATCAGCTTGAGGCGCTTGCCGCGCACGAGCGGCGGCTGGCGGACCTGTGTGACCTCGCCGAGCCAGCGGTTGAACGCGGGCGTCGGGATGCGGTTGTGGACGCGGTCGCCGAGCGTGAGCGCCTCGCGCAGGAGGCGGTCGACGTGGCGGCCGGTCAGCGCCGACGCCGTCAGCACGGGCGGGCGCTGGCGGAGCTTGCTGGCGACGAACGCGCGCTGGCGGATCAGCTCGTTCTCGTCCATCGTGGTGATGTCCCACTTGTTCAGGACGAGCGCCGTGGCGCAGCCGGATTCCATCGCGAGCTGGGCGACGCGCAGGTCCTGGCTCGTGACGCCCTCGCTGGCGTCGCAGACGACGAGGGCCACGTCGGCGCGGTCGGCGGCGCGCCGGGAGCGCAGGCCCATGTAGTACTCGACGTCGTTGTTGACCTTCGCCTGGCGGCGCAGACCCGCCGTGTCGACGAGGACGACCGGGCGGCCGTCGATCTCGAGCTTGAGGTCGATCGCGTCGCGCGTGGTGCCAGCGACGTCGGACACGATCACGCGGTCCTTGCCGATGATCTTGTTCATCAGGCTCGACTTGCCGACGTTCGGGCGCCCGAGGAACGTGAGGCGGACGGCGTCGTCGTCCTCCGGCTCCGGGTCGTGCTCCGGCAGCAGCTCCACGACGCGGTCGAGCAGGTCGCCGGTGCCGAGCCCCTGCATCGCGGAGACAGGGATCGGGTCGCCGAGGCCGAGGCGGTAGCCGTCGGCGGCGTCCGGGATCGAGCCGGCCGAGTCGATCTTGTTGGCGGCCAGGATC
Organism: Actinomycetes bacterium; assembly: GCA_023404805.1. Lineage (GTDB taxonomy): Bacteria > Actinomycetota > Thermoleophilia > Solirubrobacterales > Solirubrobacteraceae > JAGIBJ01. Next base: position 52,609 of record JAEYAL010000099.1, read on the forward strand.
ACCGGGATCTTGCGGCTGCGCAGCAGCTGGGCGAGCTCCTCGTCACCCGGGCGCACCCCAGCTTTGCCGTCGAACACGAACACCGCGACGACGGCCTCGTCGAGCGCGTGCGCGGCCTGCTCGCGGATCGAGCCCGCGATCGGGTCGAGGTCCTCGTTGTCGAGGCCGCCCGTGTCGATCAGCGTGAACTCACGCCCGTTCCACTCGGCCGGGATCTCCTTGCGGTCGCGCGTGATCCCCGGCGTCTCGTGGACGACGGCCTCCCTCGTCCCGCTCAGGCGGTTGACGAGCGAGCTCTTCCCCACGTTCGGGTACCCGACGATCGCGACCTTGTGCACGCGCTCAAGGGTAGGGAAGCGGCGCGCCGGGCAGGCGCTAGCCCCTGCTACCCCTGGGCGCGCGACTCCGCGAGCGCGGCGATCTTCTCGACGACCTGCTCGATCGAGAGGCCGGTGGTGTCGAGGATCACGGCGTCGTCGGCAGCCTTGAGCGGTGAGGCTTCGCGGGTGCGGTCGCGCTCGTCGCGCTCGTTCTGCTGCGCGAGGATCTCCTCGACGTTGGCGCCGAGCTGGGCCGCGCGGCGCTGGGCGCGCTCAAGCGGATCGGCGTCGAGGAAGACCTTCAGCTCGGCGTCGGGCACGACCACGGTGCCCACGTCGCGGCCCTCGGCGACCCAGTCGCCGTCGGACATCAGATGGCGCTGGCGGTCGACGAGGCCGGCGCGGACCGACGGCTCAGCGGCGATCTGCGAGGCCAGCGAGGTCACCTCGGGCGTCCGGATCAGCAGCGAGACGTCCTCGCCACCGAGCAGCACCTCGCCGTCGGCCGCGAAGTCGACCTCGACCTCGCCGGGCGTCTCGGCGCCGCGGAGCGAGGCGAGGGCGGCGCAGCGGTACATCGCGCCCGTGTCGAGATAGGTGAACCCGAGGCGCTCTGCGACGAGCCTCGCCACCGTGGATTTACCGGCGCCGGCCGGGCCATCGATCGCGATCCGCATGCGCGCCACCTTACTGGCGAGCGGCGCCTCGCCCACGTCTGGCAGGTGGAGGAACGGGAGGTGCCGCGACCCCGGCTTCCCGGTCGCTTCGATCGACTGGCCGCGCAGCTTGCGCCACAGGATGCGGGGCGAGATCCCGAGGTAGCGCGCGGCGATGATGGCGGCCACGACACCGCCGGCGTCGGCGCCGATGATCAGCGCGCCGCCGGCGGTCGCGAGCCACGCGGTTCCGCCGCCGACCGTCGCGCCGACCAGGCCCCAGCCGAGCGTGCGCGGCACGACGCCGATCGCGGTCCCCAGGCCGACCTGCCAGCGCTTGAGGCGCGTGAGCCCGGCGGCGTAGTTGAGCGGCGCGTCGGGCATCGCGGGCATCAGCCGGAAGGCGATCACGGCCGAGAGCCCGTAGCGGTCGAGCCAGGCCGTGAGCTGGCCGAGCCGGGCGCCGGCGATCTCCTCGGCGGCGTCGCGGCCCATGTGCGAGCCGATCTCGCGGCAGATCAGCGCGCAGAGCACCGAGCCGCAGATGCCGAGCGGGATCCCGAGCCAGGGACCGAACAACGCGCCCGCCGCGATCGCGAACACCGGTCCCGGCACGAAGAGCGCGCCGAGCACGCCGGAGACGAGCACGAAGATGACGGGCGCGAGGGGCCCGTACTCCCGGATCTCGCGCTGCAGCGTCGCGCGGTCGAGATCGATGACCCCGCCAGCGGTGACCGCGAGGCCGATCGCGATCAGCAGCGCACCGAACAGGCCGAGGCGGACCATCGCCCGCCGCCGCACCCGCTGGCGGTGCCGATCGATGTCGGCCGGTTCGGTCATCGGGCCTGCAGCGCCGCCATCTCGTCGAGGAACGCCGGGTAGCTCACCTCGGCGGCTTCCATGTCGATCACGTCGACGCCGTCCCGCGAAGCGAGGCCCGCGAGGGCGCCGATCATCGCCATGCGGTGGTCTCCGCGGCTGTGCAGCGTCCCGCCGGGCAGACCGCCGGTGCCTTCGACGATGAACCCGTCGTCGGTCGGCGTGATCTTGCCGCCGAGCGCGCCGAGCTCCTCGGCGACGGCGGCGATGCGGTCGGTTTCTTTCACGCGCAGTTCCTCGGCGCCGCGGACGGTCGTGATCTCGCCCGCCTCCGCGAAGCAGCCTAGGAGCGCGACCAGCGGCAGCTCGTCTATCGCCAGCGGCACCTCGTGGGCGTCGACGGTCGTGCCGCGCAGCGGGCCATGGCTCACCGACAGCGTGGCGGTCGTCTCGGCGACGGTGTGCGGCGTGCCTGGCGTCTCGACGGGTCCGTCGATCTGCGCGCCCATGCGGCGCGCGATGTGGACGAAGCCCGCGCGCGTCCAGTTCGTGGAGACCTCGTCGACATCGACCTTGGACCCCGGGACGATCAGCGCCGCGGCGATCGGGAACGCCGCCGACGACGGGTCGCCGGGGACGCGCGTGTCGGGCAGCTGCAGCTCACCCGTCGTGCGGACGGTAATGCGGTCGCCGTCGCGGGTCAGCGGGACGCCGGCCGACGCCAGCATCCGCTCGGTGTGGTCGCGGCTCGCGACAGGCTCCACGACGGTCGTCTCGCCCTCGGCCAGCATCCCCGCGATGAGCACGCAGCTCTTCACCTGGGCGCTGGCCATCGGCAGCGTGTACTCGATGCCGCGCAGCGTCCCGCCCGTCACGGTGACCGGCGCGAACTTGCCGTCCGTCGCGTCGAGCTGGGCGTCCATCTCCCGGAGCGGGTCCATCACCCGGCCCATCGGGCGGGTGCGGATCGAGTCGTCGCCGTCGAGCGTGACGGTGAGCCCCGGGACGCCGGCGATCCAACCGGAGAGCAGGCGAAGGAGGGTGCCGGCGTTGCCGACGTCGACTGGCTTACCACCCGCGGGAGCCTTGAGGCCGCGCAGGCCGACGCCGTCGATCACGACGGTGTCGCCGTCGCGCTGCACGCCGGCGCCGAGGGCTTCGACGGCCGCGAGCGTCGACAGCGAATCCTGGGCGAGGAGGTAGCGCTCGATGCGCACCCGGCCGCTGCTCATCGCGCCGAACAGCGCGCAGCGGTGCGAGATCGACTTGTCCGGCGGGCAGAGGATGTGGCCGCTGAGCGGGCCCGCGGCCGGGTCGATGCGGGTCGTCGTCGGATCAGCGGATGCGCTCATGCGTCGTCCTCGGTGTCGGTCGCGGCGCCTGCCGCCTGAGCGCCGCGGCCGCGGCGCGCGTCGTCGAGCCGCTCGCCGCCGGTCACTTCGACGCCCAGTTCGTCGAGCAGCGCCAAGGCGTCGGCTGCCTGCTCGAGCGGGCACCACAGCGCGACCATGCCGGTCGCGCCGCCCGGCAGCGGGGCGACGGAGATATCGACGATGTTCACGCCGGCCTTCGAGAACGCCAGCGCGAGCTCGGCGATCGCTCCCGGCCGGTTCGGCACGGTGATGCGCAGCTCGACGAGCGAATCGCCGGTGAGGGCTTCGTCGACCAGGCGGCGGCGCATCTGGGCGGCGTTGGCCTGCCAGTCGGTGAGGTCTTCCTCCGCGCGCAGGCGGGCGGTGACGTCGGTGAGGCGGGCGATGACGCGGTCCAGCTGGTCGGCGAGCGCCTCCGCGTTCGCGGCGTAGATGCCGCCCCACAGCGGCGGGTTGGCGCCGGCCACGCGGGTCACGTCGCGGAAGCTCGGCCCCGTCGCAGGGACGGACTGGTCTTCGCCGCTGGCCTCCCCCACCTGCTCGACGAGCACGTTGGCGAGCACGTGCGGGACGTGGCTGACGGTCGCCATCAGACGGTCGTGGGTGTCGGCGTCGATCGTCGCGGGCCGCGCGCCGATCTGGCTGACAAACCGGTGGACCTGCTCAAAGCGGGTGCCGTGGCTGCGCTCATGGGGCACCAGATACCAGGTGGCGCCGTCGAACAGGTCGGCGCGGGCGTGGTGCACGCCCGCCGATTCGGCGCCCGCCAGTGGGTGTCCGGCGACGAGCCGCCCGTCCTCGCCGGCGGCGGCGATCACCGGGTGTTTGACCGAGCCCACGTCGGTCACGGCGCACTCGGGCGGCGCGGCCCGCAGGACGCGCTGGATCGTGTCGGCCAGCTGGGCCATCGGCGCAGCGACGATCACGAGGTCGGCGTCGCTGACCGCCGCCTCCAGGTTTGGCGCCGTCTCGTCGATCGCGCCGACGGACACGGCCGTCTGCAGCGTCGGGGGGTGCGGGTCCCACCCGACGACGCGGACGTCGTCGAGCCTGGCCCGCGCGGCGAGGCCGACGGACCCGCCGATGAGCCCGACGCCGATCAATGCAATTCGCATGCGCCTTCAGTTCTCCGTCCCGGCGCCGCTCAGCTCAGCCGGGGCTGTGGGCTGAGCGGGCCGCAGAACATGGTCGCGGTTGGGCTGTCGGTCGTTAGACCGAGACGGTCTTGCCGGCCAGCAGGGCTGCCTGCGAGACCTTGTCGACGTAGGCGTCGAACTCCGACAGGCGCAGCGCCTGCGGTCCGTCGCAGACCGCCTCCTCCGGGTGCGGATGCACCTCGACGATGATGCCGTCGGCGCCCGCAGCGGCCGCCGCGAGGCTCATCGGCTCGACGAGGTGGCGCTTGCCGGCCGCGTGGCTCGGGTCGACGATCACCGGCAGGTGCGTGCGCTCCTGCAGGACCGGGATCGCGAGGAGGTCGAGCGTGAAGCGGTAGGCGTTCTCGAACGTGCGGATGCCGCGCTCGCAAAGCATGACGTTCTTGTTGCCCTCTTTGAGGATGTACTCCGCGGCGAGGAGCAGCTCGTCGAGCGTGGCGGAGAGGCCGCGCTTGAGCAGGACCGGGCGGCCGGCCTTGCCAAGCTCCGTCAGCAGGTTGTAGTTCTGCATGTTCCGCGCGCCGACCTGGATGACGTCGGCGACTTCGAGGATCGGGTCGAGCTCGCGGGTGTCCATCAGCTCGGTGACGATCGGGTAGCCGGTCGCGTCCTTGGCTTCCTGCAAGATCTTCAGGCCGTCGCGGCCGAGGCCCATGAAGGAGTACGGGCCCGTGCGGGGCTTGTACGCGCCGCCGCGGAACATCGTGATGTCGAGGCCCTTCTCGACGAAGTACTCGGCCGTGCCGACGGTCTGCTCGCGCGACTCGACGGTGCACGGGCCCGCCATAAGGGCGAAGTGGCCGCCGCCGACCTTGCGGCCGCCGATCTCGAAGACCGAGCTGCCGGACTCCGACAGCTGCGTGGAGGCGAGCTTGTAGGGCTTGGCGATCGGGACGACGCGGTCGACGCCCGGGTCCTCCTCGAGGCCGAGGTTGGCGACCTTCTCGTCGTGCTCGGTGTCGCCGATGGCGCCGATCACGGTGAGGGTCTCGCCTTCGGAGACGTGCGGGCGGGCGCCGGTCGACTTGATCCGGTCGATCACGTTCTGGATCTCGCCGTCGGTGGCGGCGGGCTTCATGACGATCATCATCGGGCTGGGTTTCCTGTGGGAAGAGAGAGGTGCGTGTGCGAGGGGTGCGGCGGGCGATTGGTCACCGCGGTTCGGGCATGCGGCGCTCGGAAGCGGCGCCGCGCGCGCACATCAGCGCGTCGCAGCGGTCCCGAGCACCCGGGGAAATCGCCAGCGCAGATATCGCGCGGGGCGATGCCGATGATGAAGCGGCTGAGCCATTCCGTCAGACAATGTAGGGGATTACGCGCGCGGGCGCCGCGGACGCCGGCTCATCGGCTGATGCGCAGGGTCGTCCAGGCAGCGCCTGAGGTGCGGCTGGTCTGGTCGGCGGTGACGAGCACGCGCAGTCCTAGCCGGCGGGGGTTCAGCGACGGCGAGCACCACGCGCGGAACGTGAAGCGGATCACCGTGATGCCCCCCGGCTCGCGCCGCGCGCGCGGCCGGTCCTCCAAACAGCGCAGAGCGCGCCGCTCGTTCGACCGCGGCCGCGCGGCGCTCCGGGCGGGCAGGAGCGAGGCGGTGCAGAACGCCCCGGCCGGAGCGGCGCAGCGCACGTCGAACCCGCCGCGTCCGCGCAGCTCCCGCCAGGTCACGGGCTGCGCGGATGCCGAGACCGGCAGCGGCGCTCCGCCGGTCGGCGGCGTCGGCGTCACGAACAGCCGTCTCCCCCGGTCCGTGGTCCACCACAGGACCGGGGCCGGGCCGTCCGTCGACCGGATGTCGGTGTCGGCGACGCAGTTGGCGAAGTCCGCCTGGACCGGACCGGTCCCTGACGCGACGAGCTGCCGCCGCGTCCAGCTCCCGGAGGGGCGCTGCGAGGCTCTGAAGACCGCGTAGTGGCAGCGCTGGTCGGCGATGCTCGCCGACCACGTGGCGATGGGCCGCCCGGCGGCATCGGACCCGAGCGACACTTGCGTCGGCCAGGCGGTCGCGCCGAGGAGGTCGACCGGGCCGAGGCTGCCGCGCTTGCCGGGGTCGCGCGTGATCGACCACAGCGCGCCGTAGAACGTGCCGGTGGCGTAGTCGTTCTCCTGCAGCGCGAACGCGGAGACCACACGGCCGCCTCCGAACGCGCTGGTGCGCGCATTCAGGACCGACGAGTGCCCGAGCCAGCGGTGGTGCGCGCGGCCGGCGAACGGGTGCGGGGACCACGTCGGCGGACGCCATCGACCCGCGTGATCGCTTTCGGCGTACCCGAAGCGGCTCGCGCCAACCATCGTGCGGCCCTGGCCGACCAGCTGCGTGCGGCCGTCAGTTCCGAGGAAAGCCCAGAGCCGGTCGTAGGACGGGAACCTGAGCCTGCGTGGCGCCGCGAACGTGCCGTCGGCCGAGCGCTCGGCGACGTACACGAGCTTGGAGTTCCCGGCGCCGACCGCGCTCCACGCCACCAAGCTCCGGCCTTCGCGGCTGGCGGCGACCGCCACCGGGGCGCCAGGGAATCCGCCGTCCTCCGAGAGGCTGGCCACCGGTCCCCAGCGGTCATCGGCCGATAGCTCGGCAGCGAGCATGCGCAGCTCGGGGGCCTGCTGGCCGAGCGGGCGGATGATCCGCCACGCCACGAGGGTGCGGCGTCCCGGCAGTGAGGCGAAGGCGGCACCGCCCACGTGGCTGAAGCCCTGAGGCGGCGGCGGTACCGAGGTCGCCGGGCCCCACCGCCCGTGCGGCGAGCGTCGGACGACACCGACCACCGACGTTTCCGACGACCACGGCCAGGTCCCCGGGCTGACGGCCCAGAGCAGCTCGGCGGCGCCGTCCGGCGTCACGATCAGGTCGAGCGGCCACGGCCGGGCCGGATCGCCGGGAAGCGGGTCGGGGACGATCTGGCGGGGCGCGCTCCACCCGTGGCCTGGCACCCGCGTCGCCGACCAGATGCCGGTCGCTGGGCTCGCGGCCGGCCAGACGGCGGTCGTCCGGCCACTGGCATCACTGCGTATCCGCGCCGTCGCAACCGGCGCATACGAGCCGTCGGCGCTCGCAGCGCGCACGGACAGGGCGACGGGCCCGGCTGCGCTTGGCGGCGCAGCGGCAGCAGCCAGCAGCAGGAGCAGCGCAAGCGCGACGCGGGTCAGGTTCACGCACCTCGATACGGCTGTCGACGCGCCAAACTGACGTGGGTCGCCCCCGGAGGTTGCGGAGTTCTCCGGCTGGGCCGCGGCGTCGGGGATGCCGCCGTCCGCCGCGGGCGTCGCGGATGCCGCCGTCCGCCGCGGCGTCGCGGCCTCAGCGGCTCGCCGTGGGGGTTCCCGGGAGGTGCGCGATAGCGTCGCGGCCATGCCGCATGTGTACGTCGCCAGTCCGCTCGGGTTCTCGGCGGCCACCAAGGGCTATTACGACACAGTGCTGCTGCCAGCGATCCAGGCCGCGGGCTGGTCGGCGCTCGACCCCTGGCAGGACTTGGATGGCGCCATCGAGCGGTCGTTCGCAGACGCCGCGGGCCTCACGGGCGCCGCGCAGGTCGAGGCCCTCGCCGCGATCGACCGCAGCCTCGGCCAGGCCAATGAGGACCTCATCCGCCGGGCAGACGCGCTCTTCGCCGTGCTCGACGGCACCGACGTCGACTCCGGCACCGCCGCCGAGATCGGCTTCGCCGCCGCGCTCGGACTCCCCACGATCGGCCTGCGCCTCGACACGCGCCTCACCGGGGACAACGCGGGCACCACGGTGAACCTGCAGGTCCAGCACTTCATCGAGTCGCGCAGCGGCTCGGTCCACCGCAGCATCGACGGCGCCGTAGCGGCGCTGGCCGCGCTGGCGCCGCCGCTCCGCCACCGACCGGGGAACTGAACGTTCTTTAGTTGCCCCTATAGGGGAAGAAAAAGAACGTTCACCGCCCGGACCGAGTGACTGCGCTGCGGCGAGCCGCGCGCGTGGCCTCGAGCCGAACGATCACGTCTTCGTAGCTTCGGGTCGACCTCGCGAGCTGCCGCTCTTCGTCGCTGACCAGACGCGTCGCTTCATCGAGCAGCCGGTGCGGCCGGTCGTAGACATCATCCGTCGGAAGCCGCCGGACAACCCAGCCGGCCTGCTCCCAGCGAGCTTGTTTGATCGCGTCCTCAAGCAGGAACTGGTGGTACTGAGGGCCGTCGAGTTCCACGATCAACCCCCGCTCGAAGTAGACGAGGTCGCCTTCCCCGCCGGCAACCACGACGTTGACCGCAGGAGGGTCTCCACCAGCGAGCCGGAGCAGGTCAAGCGCGAGCGCTTCGGCATCGGACTTGGTCCGATCGAGCCCCAGGCCTGCGTAGTCATGGACGTAGCGGCGGAAGTCGACGATGCCCCGACGGCCATGGTGTCTGGCGATCAGCAGCTGGAGCTCGAGCGGCGTGGCCAATTTGAGACGCAAGGCATCACGAAGCATTCGGCGGCCGGTCTGCCCGCTCACCGAGTCCAGGAGGTCGAGCACGATGCGGCCTGCATGGAGCACGTCAATCTCGTCGCGCGTGACCGTGTCTGCGTCGATAATCGTCGAGAAGCTGACCAGCAGACTGCCGAGCCGGCCCTCCTTCGCCGGGTAAAGCTTGGGTCCACCCTCGCCCGGCCGTTTGACCGTGGTGGGCCATCGGTCCTTGCTTCGAAGCCCGAGAAGCGCTGCTCCGCTCCAGTCACACAACCTGGTTCCATCGGCGGTCAGCGTCGCGGCCTTCCACCGCTGCCAGTCGGTAAGCGGCGCGTCTCCGCTCAGCCAGACACCTTGGTGGACCGCGCGCATGTCGCGGGTCGCATGCCTGATCTGCTTCGGCGAACAGCCGTCACCTGCCCATTGCCAGGAGGCTGCGACACCGCGCTGTTCCTGAAGCCGTTCACGTATCCGCAAATCAACGCCCATACCTATAAGAGGGTTTGGGCAACCAAAATTCGCCCCCTCCCAAGGTGAACGTTCTTTTTCTTCCCCTATAGGGGCAACTAAAGAACGCTCAGTTTGGTCGAGGCGGCGCAGGGGCGCTGGCGGCGCAGGGGCGCTGGCGGCGTTAGCGGTTCGCCAGCGCCGTCAGGAGGCGCTCGATCTCGACCGAGGTGCCCGTCGAGATGCGCAGGCGGCCAGGCTCGCCGAGGGCGGTGCCGGCGCGCACGAGCACGCCGGCCTCGCGCAGGTGCGCGACGACCTCCTGCTCGGCGGCCGTCTGGGCCTCGGCGGGGAGCCCGCCGACGCCCGGCAGCTGCGCCCACACGAAGTTGGCCTCAGCAGGCGAAACGGCGTAGCCGAGCGCGGTCAGCCCAGCGGCGAGCTCGTCGCGGGCCGCCTTCTGCGAGGCGACGCGCCGCTGCAGGATCTCCGGCCGGTGCAGCATCGCCACGGCGGCGGTCTGCGCAAGGTGGTTGAGGTAGAACGGCTGGCGCAGGCGGTCGGTCGCCTCGACGAGCTCGACCGACCCGAAGAGCCCGTAGCCGACCCGCAGGCCGCACAGTCCATGGGCCTTGGAGAACGTGCGCAGCAGCACCACGTTCGGCAGCTCGTCGACCAGGTGCAGCAGGTCGCGCGGGCCGCAGATGTCGGAGAACTCGACGTAGGCCTCGTCGATCAAGACGCACACGTCGCGCGGCACCGCGCGGGCGAAGTCGGCGACCACGTCCGCCGGGAGCGCGGTGCCCGTCGGGTTGTTCGGGTTGCAGACGATCACGAGCCGCGTGTGCGCGGTGATCGCCGCGAGCAGCGCGCCGAGGTCGTGGGTGTCGCCGTCGAGCGGGACCTGCACCTCGTCGGCGCCGGTGAGCTGGGCCAGCATCGGGTAGACCGAGAACGACGGCCACGCGTAGACGACGTTGGAGCCCGGCTCCAGCAGCGCCCAGCCGAGCGCGATCAGCAGGTCGCACGACCCGTTGCCCAGGCCGATCTGCTCGGGCGGCACGCCCCACAGGCCTGACAGCTCGCCACGCAGCTCAGCGGCGCCCGGGTCCGGGTAGCGGTTGATGCCGGACGCCGCCTCGGCCACGACTTCGGCCACCGCGGGATCGAGCGGCTCGGGCCCCTCATTGCTGGCCATGAGCGCGACCGACTCCGGCAGGCGGTAGCCGCCCGCCTTCGGGTACTCGCCGACGCGGCTCAGCACCGTGGAGTAGCGCAGGCCAAGTGTGGCGTCGGGCGGGGTCACTGAGCAGCCTCCAGGTCGGCGCGCAGCGCCTTGGCTTCGTGCAGATAGACGTGGCGCGCCTTGAACCCCGCCGGCGCGTAGGCATGCAAGAGGATGCGGACCGCGAGCGGCAGCGCTCCTGGCACCGGGATCTCCTGGGCGCAGAGCAGCGGCACCTGGTCGAAGCCGATCTGCCGTGCCGCGACCGCCGGGAACTCCGCGTTCAGGTCGGAGGTGACGGTGAAGATCGCGCTGACGGCGTCGTCCGGGCTGAGCCCGTTGCGCTCCATCAGCGTCTCGAGCATCTCGGCGGTGCGCACGAGGATCGCCTCGCGCTCATTGGCCTCGACGCTCGTCGCGCCGCGCAGCGCCACGAGGCGCGGCCCGGCCCAGGCAGGCTCCTCCGTCGAGGTCGGGACATCCGCGGACTCAGGCACGGAGCGCATCTTACGGACCCCTCGCCGGCCGCTCCTTGACAGCGGCTATGCAGACCTGCATAGAGTGTTACTCCAGAGCGATGCTCTAGGAGATCAGATCGCCATGACCAGCCCGTCCGACGCACCACCCGCCGACCGCCGCCGCAAACTCGCGCTGCTGGCGATCCTCGGCGGCGCCTACCTGCCGTTCCTCGACACGACGATCGTCAACACGTCGTTCCCGGATATCCGCGAAAGCTTCAGCGGCGCCGACCCGCATGAGCTGGTCTGGATCCTCGACGCGTATTTCATCGCCGTGGCCGCGGTGCTCGTCCCAGCCGGCGCGCTCGCCGATTGGTTCGGCCGCCGCCGGATCTTCCTCGCGGGCACGCTCGCCTTTATCGCCACGAGCCTCGCCTGCGCGGCCGCGCCCACGTGGGAGGTCCTCACGGCGGCCCGCGTGCTGCAAGGCATCTCTGGCGCCGTGATGGTGCCTGCCTCCCTCGCCCTGCTCCTGCCGCTCTTCCCGCCGGAGCGCCGCGCCGCCGGCGTCGGCCTCTGGGGCGCCGCCGCAGCGCTCGCCGCCGCGACCGGCCCGCCGCTTGGCGGCATCCTGGTCGAGGTCGCCGACTGGCGCTGGATCTTCCTCGTCAACCTGCCGCTCGGCGCGGTCGTCGTCTGGGCCAGCCTCCGCGGCCTGGCCGAGAGCCGCGACGAGCACGCGACCGGTCTGCCCGACCTGCTCGGCACCGTCCTCGTCGCGACCGGCCTGGGGCTCGTCGCCCTCGGCCTGATCCGCGGCGCCGAATGGGGCTGGACCTCGGCCACGACCCTCGGCACCTTCGCGGCCTCCATCGCCATGCTCGCCGCCGTCTACGCCCGCTCGCGCAGCCACCCGCGCCCCGCCGTCGACCTCACGCTCTTCCGCATCCCGTCGTTCCGCTGGGGGACGATCGGCACCCTGCTGTTCTCGATCGCGTTCTTCTCGATGCTGCTCGGCAACATCCTGTTCCTCACGGGCGTCTGGCGGTACTCGGTCCTCACCGCGGGCCTCGCCGTGATGCCCGGGCCGATCGCGTCGACCATCGTCGCCACGCCGGCTGGCAAGCTCGCCGACCGCTTCGGCCACCGCGCCGTGATCATCCCGGGGACCCTGCTCTACGCTGCGGGCATCCTCGTGCTGCGCCACGTCCCCGCCACTCCTGAGTATCTGACCGGCTGGCTGCCGGGCCAGCTCCTGGCGGGTGCCGGCATCGGCATCGCGTTCCCGACCTTCGGGGCCGCCGCCGTCGCCGACGTGCCTGAGCGCCAGTTCGCCGTCGCCTCCGCCGTCACCGCTGCCGCCCGCCAGGTCGGAGCGGTGCTCGGCACCGCGCTGCTCATCGCGATCCTGGGCGACCCGCAGGGCTTGGCCGCCGCGATGTCGGCTGCCGACGACGCCTACATCCTCGGCGCCGTGGCGGCGCTGGCGTCCGGTGTCTCCGCGCTCTGGCTCGCGCCGGGCCGCCGCGTCGGTGCAGCCGCCGACGGCGACGACCCGACAGACCCTGCCGCGACCGCTGCCGACTCCGCTTCAGCGCCCGCCGCGACCACCGCAGCGTCCGCCGCCGAGCCGCCGCCACCGGCCCGCGCCGCCACCCCCGCGACCGAGGCCAGCGCATAGCCACCGAGACCGACACCCGCCAGCGCATCCTCGATGCCGCGCTCGCGTCGTTCCTGGAGGTCGGCTACGAGCAGACGACCGTCGCGCTGATCCGCAGCAAGAGCGGCGTTTCCAACGGCGCGCTGTTCCACCGCTTCCCGAGCAAGGAGGCGATCGCCGCCGCGCTCTACGTCGAAGCCATCCGGTCGTTCCAGGAGGAGCTCTGGCGGATGCTGGAGCACCCGCCGGAGACGCTCCGCGAAGCGGTCCACACGATCGTCGAGCACCAGCTGCAGTGGATCCAGGACCACCAGGATCAGGCGCGATTCATCTACGAGCGCGGGAACCTCGACTGGAACGCGGAGGCCAGCACCGAGCTCGCGCAGCTCAACGGGCGCCTCGTCGAGGCCTACCGCGCGTGGCTGGCTCCGCATATCGCCAGTGGCGAGGTCCGGCGGCTGTCGACCCGGCTCCTGGCGGCCATCGTGGCCGGCCCCTCGCACCAGATCGCGCAGCGCTGGCTTGAGGGCAGCCGCGAGGGCCCGCTGACGCGCTACACGGCCGATCTCGCCTACGCCGCGTGGGCGGGTGTCGCCACTCCGGAGGCGCTGCGCGGCGACGCTGCCGCCGCTCCCGGGACCGCCCGAGCTACTACTCCGGCTCCGGCGCCTGCGCAACGCGTGCGCGTGCAGCTCCTCGGCGAGGACGGCGCCCCGCTCACCGAGGGCGAGCTCACGCTGGCGCCGCCCGCCGCGGACGCGCCGAGCT
>JAEYAL010000102.1 GCA_023404805.1 Actinomycetes bacterium
GCGGTACAGCTGGGCCAGGTCGACACCTGCACCCTGGCCAGCCGCGACGGTCACGACACGCGTGCGGTGCGCGCGGTTCGCGTGGCGGGCCTCGGCCAACTGGTCGCGGGCGACGGTGGCGAGGCGGCCCGAGCCGTCGGCCAGCTCATAGCCTCCGCCCACCGAGCGCACGGTAACGACCGTCGGCGACAGCCCGGTCAGCTCAGCCGGCGCGAGCCCCGCGGTCGCGGCGTCGATCCACAGGGCGGCGATGCTGCGCTCCGCGAGCGCCCGGTCGAGGTTGCGGGCCGCCCGGCGACGGCTGCCCGCCTCACGGACCTCGGCATGCAGACCAAGGCGCTCCAGGCCAGCCAGGAGACTGCTCTGAAACGGGTTCCAGCCCGAGAGGTGCAGCGTCGAGCGGCCCGCGCGCGTGTCGCGGAAGGCCAAGCCGATCAGTCCAGCGCCGCCGCAGAGACCGAGCGAGAAGTCGTCGGCGATGGCACCGCCAGCCTCGGCGGCGAGTTGCGAAAACGCCCAGATCTCGGGGTGTGCGGCCGCCGCAGGCCGCTCAGACATCAAGCTCAGGTTGAGCGTTAGCGTCGTCGCCATCAGACGGATTTTCGCCGTCTGCGTCGTCCGGCGGCGCCAGTTCGCCCGCAAGCAGCGCGCGCAGGCCGTCCTCGTCGAGCACGCGCACGCCGAGCCGCTCAGCCTTGGCGAGCTTGCTGCCCGCCGCGTCGCCAGCCACGAGGTAGTCGGTCTTCTTGCTGACGGAGGTCGTGACCTTGCCGCCCTCGGCCAGGATCAGCGCCGTCGCCTGCTCCCGGGTGAGGTCCGGCAGCGTCCCGGTGATGACGAGCGTCGTGCCGCTGAGGATCCCGTCGCCGGGCGGCGGCCCCTCCTCCTCCATCTGGAGGCCCGCCGCGCCGAGGCGCGCCAGCAGCGTCTGCATCGCCGGCTCGGCGAGCTGCCGGGCGATCAGCTCGGCGTTCTTGCCGCCGATACCCGGCGTCTCGGCCAGCTGCTCGGGCGTCGCTGCGAGCAGCGCGTCGATCGAGCGGAACCGCTGGGCGAGCGAGCGGCCCGTCACCTCGCCGACCCCTTCGATGCCGACGCCGAAGAGCACCCGCGCGAGCGGCTGGCTCTTGGAACGCTGGATCGCGTCGACGACGGTCTGCGCGCTCTTCTCGGCGAAGCCGCGGATCCGCGGCTGCCCCTCCTCGTCCTTCTCGTAAAGCTGCTCGGGCGTCAGCTCGTAGAGGTCGGCCGCGGTCTGCACGAGGCCAGCGCCCATCAGCGCACCGACCTGCAGCTCGCCGAGGCCCGCGATGTCCATCGCGCCGCGCGACACGAAGTGGCGCAGCAGCTGCCACTGCCGCCCCGGGCAGAACGGGTTCGGGCAGTTCGTGAAGACCGAGTCCTCGCGCTTGACCGTCGGCGTGCCGCAGCGCGGGCACTCGGCCGGCGGCCTCGGCACTGGCGCGCGGTCCTTCCGCTCGACCACGTGCGGCGCCGGCGAGACCACCTGCGGGATCACATCGCCCGCGCGCAGCACGATCACGTCGTCGCCAGGGCGCACGTCCTTGCGGGCGAGATCCTCCTCGTTGTGGAGCGTGGCCATCGAGACGGTCACGCCGCCCACGACCACGGGCTCCAACACCGCGAAGGGGTGCAGATCGCCGAACTTGCCGACCGACCACTCGACGCTCCTCAGCTTCGTGACCTTCGTCGTCGGCGGGAACTTCCAGGCGATCGCCCAGCGCGGGTCGCGCCCGACGACGCCGAGGCGCCGCTGCAGCGCGAAGTCGTCGACCTTGATCACGACGCCGTCGATCTCGAAGGGCAGGTCGGCCCGCCGGCGCTCCCACTCTTCGCAGCGCTTCACGACCTCGTCCTCGGTCTTCAGCACGACGATGTCGGGGTTGACCGGGAAGCCCTTCTCCCCAAGCCAGGCCAGCGACGCCGAGTGCGTCACGGGCAGGACCTTCGCCGCGGCCTCCAGCGAGTGCGTGCGCACCAGCGCCGCGGCGCGCTCGTCGAGCGGCCTCAGCTCGTCGCCTGCGGCCTGCGCCCACACGCCGATCGCGTACGCCCAGAACCGCAGCGGCCGCTCGGCCGCCAGCCGCGGATCGAGCTGGCGGATCGTGCCTGCCGCCGTGTTGCGGGGGTTCATGTAGGTCGACTCGCCCGCCGCGGCGCGGCGCTCGTTGAGCGCGAGGAAGTCGGCGGTGGCCATGTAGACCTCGCCGCGCACCTCGAGCACGGCGGGGAGGTCGTCGCCTTCGAGCTCCTGCGGGATCTCGTCGATCGTCTTGATGTTCTCGGTGACGTCCTCGCCGACCCGCCCGTCGCCACGGGTCGTCGCCCGCGCCAGCGTGCCGTTCTCGTAGATCAGCGACATCGCGAGTCCGTCGATCTTCGGCTCGCACACGTAGTCGAAGACGGGATCCTCGATGCCCTCACGCGCGAGGTGGCCGACCATCCGCGAGACCCAGCCGCGCAGCTCGTCGGCGCTGCGGGCGTTGGCCAGCGACAGCATCGGCAGCGGGTGCTCGACCTTGGCCAGATGCCCGGCGGCGCGGCCGCCGACGGTCTGCGTCGGCGAGTCGGCCGTCTGCAGCTCCGGGTATTCCTCCTCGAGCGCTTTCAGCTCGCGCTGGAGGGCGTCGTACTCGTCGTCGCCGATCGTCGGGTCGTCGCGCTCGTAGTAGGCGGCGTTGTGGACCGCGATCTCGGCGCGCAGCGCCTCGGCGCGCTCACGCGCCGCGGCGGCGGGATCAGCCGCGCCGCTCATGCGCCAGAGCCGGTCGGGTCGGCCGGGCGCGCAGCCAGATCAGCGGGGGCGGCGCTCTGCACGAGCGGGCCAGCCGGGCCGGTGCGGCCGTGCGCTTCAGCTGCCGCCTCGGCGTCGCTCACGACATGCGCCCCGCTGCGCTCAAGCGCCGCGTCCAGCGCGGGCGCGGGCAGCTCCTCGATCCGGCCGAGGTCGGTCCACCGCAGCGACACCGGGGTGACCGAGATGCGGCCCTGGGAGACGGCGAACAGATCGGTGCCGGGTTCTTCTTCGTGGCTCGCTGCCACGCCGTAGACCGCGATGCGCTCGGCGTTGCCGTAGGTGACGACCGGCTCCGCGGCGCCGTGGCGCGCGGCGCGCTCGGGGGCCTCGCCTTCGACCCGGCGCAGGCCGTCCTTGTAGACGCGCCGTCCGAGACGCGTCAGCTCGGCATGCGACGGATCGCCCGCAGGGGCGTTGACGTTGAGCACCGTGCCGCTCACCAGGCCGACGTCGGCCGCGCTGCCGACGAGCTGCGCGGCGAAGGCCGCTACCGCGCGGAAGTCGTAGCCGCCCTCATCGGTGAACCCGAGGCCCGCGTCACGCGCGATCTGCGAGACCGCCAGGCCAGGCAGGCCGAGATGGTGGCCTTCGAGCGCCGCGCCGACCGTGCCGGAGTACGTGATGTCGTCGCCGAGGTTGGCGCCGTGGTTGATGCCGGCCACGATCATGTCGGGCCGGCCGCCAGCGAGCTCGTACCAGCCGAGCCGCACGCAGTCGACGGGCGTGCCGTCGATGGCCCAGCCCACCCCGCCGTCGGCAAAGGTCACATGGCGCGCGACCATCGGGCGGCGGGTCGTGATCGAGCGGCCGGTCGCCGAGCGGTTGCCGTCGGGCGCGATGACCATGATCTCGAGCCCCGGAATCCGGAGCAGCGCGTCCCGGAGCGCATGAAGGCCCTCTGCTTCGATGCCGTCGTCGTTCGTGAGGAGCAGGCGCACCGCCCGGAGTCTACGAGTCAGCCGCGGCGGCAGACGCGCCGCCCTGGACGCTGCGGCACGCCACTCCCAGCCGATCTGTCAACGGCGGTTGACAAGCTCGGCTCGCGTCAACTACGGTTGACAAATGGCACTCCTGACCGAGCTCCCGGGCCCCGACGACCCGGCCGAAGCCCTCGCCGCCGTCGTGGCGCTGCGGCGCCTCGCCGACCAGCTCGAGTTCGCCGCCGTCGACCGCGCGGTCGCCGACGGATGGACCTGGGCCCAGGTCGCCGAGGCGCTGGGCGTCACCCGGCAGGCGGCCCACAAACGACACGCGAAGCGGCCGTCATGACACGGCTCGACCCCGCGCACCAGCGATCCCAGAGGAGGACGCGATGAAACTCCCATCCCCGTTTAGAGGCATGAAGGCCATCAAGGAGCTCGTGATCGGCGCCGAGGCCCACGCGCGGCGCCTCGGCGACACGTCGACCGGCGCCGAGCACCTGCTGCTCGCCGCGTTGGACGCCCCCGATGGCGGCGCGAGGCGCGTGTTCGCCCGGATCGGCGTCGAACCCGAGGCGTTCGGGGCGGCCATCGAGGAGTCGCACGCCTCGGCGCTGCGCACGCTCGGCATCGCGCCGATGTCGCCGGAGCTGCGCAGCGGGTCGTCGAAGGCGCCGAAGCTCAACGAGTCCGCGGCGCACGTCCTGCGGTCGGCGGCGTCGCTCAGCGAGCAGGACCGGTTCAAGAGCCTCGGCGCCCAGGTCGCCGGGGCAGTGGCAGAGATGCACCACGGGACCGCGGCCCGGGCCCTGCAGGTGATGGGCATCGACCGGGCCGAGCTGGCCGCTGCCGCAGACGCTGAGATGCAACTCGCGGCACGGGAGGCGCCGCCGCGTTAGCGTTGACGGCGTGGACGCGACGGAAGCGGTCTGGACGGCCATCGGAGGCGACCCTGCCACCCTCGCGCTCGTCGCTGCGCCGTTCCGGCCGACGGGCGCGCTGCCGTCGAGCTTCCGCGTCGAGGAGCTCGGTGCTGCCGCCATCACGGCCGTCGGGCTGGCGATCGCCGAAGCCGTCGACGCCCCGCGGGTCACGCTCGACGGCGGCCGCGTCGCCGACGCCGTGCGCTCGGAGCAGTGCGTGCGCATCGGCGACGAGGAGCCCGAGAACGTCTGGGATCCGCTCAGCACGATCTTCCCCGCGGCCGATGGCGCCGTGCGGCTGCACGGCAACTACGCCCAGCACCGTGCGGCCATCCAGCGCCGGTTCGGCACCGACGACCCAGCCGAGGTCGCGACGGCGATCGCGGCGCTCCCGGCCGCCGTCATCGAAGACAACGTGCACGCCGCCGGCGGTGTCGCCGCTGCGGCGCGCACCCGCGAAGAGTGGCGGTCGCATCCAGCGGGACGCGTGCTCGAAGCCCAGCCGCTCGTCGCGACGACGGTCCGCGACGACGTCCTCCCCGCCGTCCCGCCGAGCGGCGAGCCGCTCGTCAGCGCCGACGGCGCCCGCGGCCCGCTCGAGGGACTGCGCGTCCTGGAGTTCACCCGCGTGATCGCTGGCCCGATCGCCGGGCGTACGCTGTCGTGGTTCGGCGCCGACGTCTTGCGCGTCGAGAGCCCCGACCACGAGGAGCTCCGCACGCTCGTGGTCGACACCGGGCCCGGCAAGCGCTCGACCCTGCTTGATCTGCGGACCGCCGAGGGCCTGGCGGCGCTGCATGAGCTGATCGCGGGCACCGATGTCGTGATCAACGGACTGCGTCCTGGCGCCCTCGACGGGCTCGGCCTCTTCCCGGAGCGGCGGGCCGCCTTGTCGCCCGGCCTGATCGACGCCTCCCTCAGCGCTTACGGGCCTGGCCCGTGGGGCAACCGCCGCGGCTTTGACAGCCTCGTGCAGTTCAGCACCGGGCTCGGCGTGGCCGAGGCGCTCGCCGTCGACCCCGGCGCCACGCTGCCGCGGGCGCTCCCCTGCCAGATCCTCGACCACGCCACCGGGCTGCTCCTGGCCGCGGCCATCGTCCGGGCGGCGACCGCGCGGCTCGGCGACCGCCACGGCCGCACCGTCACGGCCTCGCTCGCGCGCACCGCAGCGC
>JAEYAL010000119.1 GCA_023404805.1 Actinomycetes bacterium
CCGCAGCACCGCCGCCTCGCGCAGCGCCACCACCGCCACTAGCTGTCCCGCCGCCGCCCATCGCGCGCCCGGCGCTACCAGTCGGGGTCGCCACGGCGGACCACGAACAGCTCCTCGGGCTGGTCGAAACCCTTGAGCCGCACGCTGCCGATGGACTGCAGGCGGAAGTCGCGCAGCTCAGCCGCGTCGCGCAGCGTGCCCGTCACGACCACCTCGCCGCCGGCGCCGCGGGTCACGATCCGCGCCGCGCGGTTGATCTCACGGCCGTAGTAGTCGCCGTCGCGGAAGATCGCCGGGCCCGAGTGCACGCCGATGCGCGGCAGCGGCCGCTCGTCGCGCTCGTCCTGGAACTTCACGGCCCACTCCAGCAGGGCGCCGGGGTCGGAGCCCACGACCATCACCTCGTCGCCGATCGTCTTGATGATCCGCGAATCCTCCGGCAGCGAGCGCTCGACCTGCTCGAAGAACCGCTCGACCACGCTCACCGCCTCCAGGTCGCCCTCCTCCTCGGTCAGGCGGGTGAAACCGGCGAGATCGGCGAAGGCGATCGCCACATGCATCTCGCCGCGGCGCGCCTCGGCAGCGCCCTCCTGCTCAAGATGCCCGACGATGTCCTGCTCGATGAAGTGCTGCAGGTACCGCTGGTGGAGCAGGTCGAGGATCGGCGACGCGACCGGCATGAGGTTCGCGGCGAGCGAATCCAGCGTCTCGGCGATCTCCATGTTGGGGACCCCGTCGCGCAGCAGCGGCTCATGCACGTAGAGGTGCACCAGCCGGACCTCGGCGTCGGCGATCTGCGCGAGCGCCTGTCCGTACACGCGGGCGATCTGCAAGGACGCGACCAGCGGCAGCCCCGAATTCAGCACGAGGGCGCCGTGGCGCAGGAGCGCCATCTCGGTCTCGCTCAGGGTCGACACCGTCGACGGGAGCCCGAACGCCGCGACGAACCGCCGCAGCAGCTCGATCTCAAGCCCGAGCTCGCGCGCCGCCTCGCGGTACGTGTAGGTGCGGAGCGGCTGGCCGTTCTTCTGCTCGGTCTGCTCGACGAAGCCGATGGCGAGCTTGCCGTCTTCGACGCCTTCCTTGAGCTGCGCCATCGAGTAGCCGCGGTTGCGCAGCCCGACGAGCATGCGGACATGCGACACCTCGCGCTCCGTCCACGCCCCGCTGCGCGGGATGAGGCCTTCGCCATCCCAGCGCCGGAGCGTCGAGGTCGCGATCCCCGCGCGGCGCGCGACCTCAGCGGCGCTCAGTGCGCTCATGCACTCCCGTCGCTGGTGAGCTTCTCCAGGCGCTTCTCGATCGCTTCGAGGCGGTCGAGCACCTTCGACAGGTCCTCCGACCCGCCGTCGTCGTCGGCCAGGCGGTCCTCGAGGCGGTCGAGGCCGTCCTCGATCGCCTCCAGCCGCAGCGCGACGGACCGCACGCGGCGCGTCAGACGGTCGATGACGGCCGCCGAAGGGAGGTTGAGCGCGCCAAGCGTGAACTCCTGCAGTTCGACCGCGCGCTCGCGGGCCTGCAAGACCTTGGCGGTCGCTTCGCGCGCCGCATCGCTGCCAATCACGCCAGCGGCGAGCTTTTCGACCTGGGAACGGTCCCGGTCGGCGGACTGCGTTTTGTCGCTCGGCGGCATGCCCGCAAGAGTACCCGCCGCGTGCCGCACTTAAGAGCGCAGGGGTAGGTGCCGATCGAAAGGGACACCGGATGGCAACAACATCACCGGCGCTCGCGGGCTGGCAGGGGTAACTGCATCAGCCGCGGCACGCCCTTGATACTGTGCGCATCGTCCGGAACGCCCCCTCCCGTCCGAACGCGCTCTCTACGTGAAGTCCTCCTCATTCGGCCCCCTCATCGCGCTCTCTGCCCTTGCCGTCGC
This sequence comes from Actinomycetes bacterium, assembly GCA_023404805.1. GTDB lineage: Bacteria > Actinomycetota > Thermoleophilia > Solirubrobacterales > Solirubrobacteraceae > JAGIBJ01. Next base: position 1,877 of record JAEYAL010000119.1, read on the forward strand.
CCCGAGCGCCGCACTGGCCCAGGAGACCACGCCTGGCACGCAGAACGCGACGACGCCCGAGCCGGCTCCGGCACTCACCACGCCCCACACCGGCGTTGAGTCGACCTCGCCTTCCCCGTCGAGCAGCACCCCGGCCACGTCGCCGGGCGCGACGACGCCGCAGGCCGTCGACCCGTCGTACGACGACGCGTACAACAGCGCGAACAACGAGAGCCAGCGCCGCGAGAAGCGCCGCAAGGCCCGTGAGACCCAGGCTGAGCGCGACCCCGCTCCCGACGAGGACACGCAGGCGACCGACGTCGACCTGATCGCCCCGTCCTCGCTGTCGGTCCAGGCCGTCCCGAACTTCTTCATCGAAGACTTCGACATCCCGCCGTTCCTGCTGCCGATCTACCAGGCTGCCGGTTCTGAGTACGGGATCCGCTGGGAAGTCCTCGCCGCCATCAACCGCGTCGAGACCGCCTTCGGCAAGAACCTCAACATCTCGTCGGCTGGCGCCATGGGCTGGATGCAGTTCATGCCCGCGACCTGGGAGACCTACGGCGTCGACGCCAACGACGACGGCGAGAAGGACCCGTTCAACCCGGCCGACGCGATCTTCGCTGCGGCGCGCTACCTCAAGGCCGCCGGCGGCGACACCGACCTGCGCAAGGCGATCTTCGCCTACAACCACGCCGACTGGTACGTCGACGACGTCATGGAGGGCGCGCGCGCCGTCGCCGCCTACCCGGACTCGCTGATCTCGTCGCTCACCGCGCTGACCCAGGGCATCTTCCCGGTCCACGCGAAGGACGCCGACATCGACTACGCCGGGAAGGTCAAGACCGAGAAGAGCAAGAAGGTCAAGGCCGGCGACAACGCCGCCAAGCCCGTCGAGTCTGAAGACCGCAACTCCATCGAGGTCACGGCGCCCGGCGGCTCGCCCGTCGTCGCCGTCCAGGACGGCGTCGTGGAGAAGGTCGGCCACAGCGACCGCCTCGGCGACTACGTGCGCCTGCGCGACGCCTACGGCAACCGCTACACCTACGCCAACCTCGGCGAGGTCCAGGAGAAGGTCCCGGTCCCCAAGCCGAGCAAGGACGAGGACAAGACTGGCGCTTCGCACTCCGAGGGCGAGGGCGACGAGCCCACGGCTTCGGACTCCGCGCCGACGACGCCTGCCACCGAAGGCGCCTCCGAAGAGGCCCTCGACGCAGCTGCGGCAGGTACGACGGCCACGCCGGACGCCGGCGCCGCCCTGCAGGAGACCGACCCGTCGGCCGCTGCGACCACGCCTGCTCTCGCCACGCCGGCCGCGACCACGCCCGCTCCGACGACTCCGGCATCGGGCCGCGAGCGCGTGCAGGCCAAGTCGACCGACGAGGCCACCGACAAGCCTGACGCCTACACCCCGCGCCGCATCCGCTTCCGCGCCCGCGACGCCGTGCAGGCCAACCCCGAGCCGATCGAGGTCTCGACCGAGGGCTCGCGCCTCTACGCGCACCCGACGCGCCCGGCTTCGTACGCGGCTGGCGGTGCTGAGCAGCTCAACCCGACGTCCGACGTCGACGTGCCCGAGGCGCCCGTCGGCGAGCTCGGCGAGTACTTCTCGATCGACTACGGCCTCAAGGCCGAGGACGTCAACCTGAAGAAGCTCAAGGCGGGCCAGGCGGTGATCGCCGGCACCGTGCTCGGCAAGACCAAGCTCGCCCTCGACGGCTCCGGCACCTCGAAGGTCACCTTCGAGATCCGCCCGGCCGGCAAGAAGGCCCCGCGCATCGACCCGCGTCCGATCCTCGACGGCTGGCGCCTGTCCGACAAGACCGACTTCTACGGCGCACAGGCCAAGAAGGCGATCAAGGACGGCACCGATCCCGAGCAGGCGACCGTCGGCCAGATCCTGCTCATGGGCAAGGCTGAGCTCACCGACCGCGTCCTGCACGACAAGCGCATCTCGATCTACCCCGGTGGCCGCCAGGACATCAAGGCTGGTCTGATCGACCGCCGGATCCTCGCGCTGCTCGAGGTCCTCGCGACGAAGGGCGTCGAGCCGACCGTCACGAGCCTCAAGTCGGGCCACGGCACCTTCACGAGCTCGGGCAACGTCTCGCAGCACACGACGGGCACCGCCGTCGACATCGCAACGGCCTACGGCAAGGTCATCACCCCCGCGACGCAGGGCGTGGGCTCGATCACCGACCGCGCCGTCCGCGAGATCCTCGGCCTCCAGGGCAACATGAAGCCCGACCAGATCATCACGCTGATGAAGTACGAGGGCGAAGACAACACCCTCGCGATGGCCGACCACGACGACCACATCCACGTCGGCTACAAGCCGGTCACCGGCAAGGGCGGCAAGCAGCTCGAGCAGCTCCTCAAGCCCGGCCAGTGGGACGACCTCGTCGACCAGCTCTCCAACATCGAGATCCCCGAAGTCGCGGCCCAGCCGTCCGACTACTCCGTCTCGGTCGAGAAGAAGAAGTAACCCAACCGGGTACATCTGAACCGCTTCGCTGAGCCGCCCATCGGGCGGCTCAGCTGTTTCTACGGCGCGATAGCCGCCTCAGAGCGCGGGAAGAGCGGCTAGCACGCCTTGGAGCTCGTCGACGACGTCGCCGTCGAGCTTGGCCGTCGCCGCGTCGTCGTATGGCGTCTGGCCCTGCGTCACGAGCACGAGGTCTCCCCCGCCCTCGAGCACGAGCGCGGGCAGGCCCGCGACCGGGTAGACCTCAAGGGAGCTGCCGATCGCGATGATCAGGTCGGCGCGGGCGCAGAGATCGAAGGCGCGCTCGGCCGCCTCTTGCGGCAGCATCTCGCCGAAGAGCACCACGCCCGGCTTGAGCGGCGCGCCGCAGCCACACCGCGGGATGCCGTCGCCAGCTGCGGCGATCAGCGCCGTCAGCGCCTCGTACGGCACGTGCTTCCCGCACGACAGGCACTCGCCGCGGGCGATCGACCCGTGCATCTCGATCACGTCGGCCGCGCCGCCCTTGTGGTGGAGGCGGTCGATGTTCTGCGTCACGACCGGGCCGATCAGGCCGCGCTCCTGCAGCCCCGCGACGGCCCGGTGCGCGTCGTTCGGCTCCGCCGGGCCGAGGATGTGGAACCGCTGGCCGTAGAACGACCAGAAGCGCTCTGGGTCTTGCCGCCACACGTCGATGTGCGCGACCTCCATCGGGTTCACGCGCTCCCAGAGGCCCTTCATGGGCGTCCTGAAGTCCGGGATACCAGACGGAACCGAGATCCCTGCCCCAGTTAGCACCACCGCCGACCCCGCCGCCAGGAGCAGCTCTGCGACCCGAGCCTGCTCGGGAGTCGGGGGCGAAGAGGTCGGTCCAGCGCGCATACGCGTAGAAACGGTAGTCGGCTTACCCATTCCAGCCACCCGCTGCGCAATACTGCGAGTTCGTCCAGTCCGACTGGCGAGGACCAAGATCCGGCTCATTGTCCTCGCCCTGCTGCCGACTTCAAGACCGATGGCCTTCCCGCACATCCGTCCGGTTCCCCAACTGGACACCGCGTCTACTCCCGAATCCGCTGCCAAACGTGGCAGGCTCGGCGCCGTGGAGCGTGAGTCCACCATCATCGGACGCCGTGACATCGCCACGGTCCCGTGGGTCACCATCTCGATGTGCTCGGTCGCGCTCGCGGTCAGCGTCGCGCTGCGCCCCGGCGAGGTCTCGTCGACCTTCTCCGACACCTTCATCATCACGGCGTCGCTGATCTACGCCGCGCTCTCCGGCGGGTTCGCCCTCCTGCAGGACCACCCGCTGGCCGTCCGCGCGCGTCAGTCGCTCGCGGTCTACCTGGCCGGCAGCGCGCTGCTCGTCGGCGCCCTGGCGGTCGTCGGCATCCTCGACAACGGCGTCGCCACCATCTACTTCGCCCCGATCGTGCAGGTCGCGGCGTATCTCGGGCTCGTGCTCCCCAGACGCTGGGCGATCCGGGTCCTGGTCATCCTGCTCGCGACCGTCGGCGGCGTGCACCTCGCGAACCCGGCGGCGCCGACGCTCGACGTGATCACCTTCTCGGGCCTTGTCGTCGCCGCGTGGCTGATCGGCGTGCTGTGCCACCAGGCGCACGGCGGCGCCGCCAGCATCGCGCTGCTGCTCTCGCGCAGCGACGTGCTCACCGCTGCCTTGAACCGCCGTGGCTTCTTCGACCAGTTCGATGCTGAGATCGCCGCTGCCCGCGCGGCTGGCGAGCCGATGGCGCTGCTGATCGTCGACCTCGACGACTTCAAGCGGGTCAACGACGAGCAGGGCCACGCCTCCGGCGACGACCTGCTGCGCTGGGTCGGCCGCGAGGCGATCCCGAGCGTGCTTCCGGCGAACGCTGCGCTGGGGCGCCTCGGCGGCGACGAGTTCGGCATCGTGCTGCCGGGCGCGCGGCGCGACGTCGCCAGCGCCCTGGCCGACGCCGTCCATGCCGCCCTCGCTCCCCGCATCGAGAGCTCGATCGGCGTCGCCACGAGCGAAGACGGCGAGACCACGTCCGACGACTTCCTGCGCGTCGCCGATGCCGCGCTCTACGCCTGCAAGGACGACCCCGACGAGCACGTGCACACGCTCGTGGCTGGCAGCGCGCGCTCGGTCGCAGCAGCGCCGAAGCTCAGCGTGAAGGCGCCCGCGATGACGTACGCCCAGCTCCGGGCCGCCGGCGGCCCGCCTGAGCGCCCCGCCCAGGGCATCCACACGGGCTGGCTGCTGCGCGGGAGCTTCTGGGTCGTCGCCGCGTCCGGCGCGATGATCATCGCCGGGATCGCCGTCGAAGGCGCCGACAACCGCTACGGCGACATCGTCCTGCTGATCGGCGGCCCGTGGGTCCTCGCGAACATCGCCCTCGGCTGGATCTACTACGGCGCCTCCGGCACCCCAGACCGCAGCATCTTGTTCGCGCGGTTCGCGGCGTCGATGCTGGTCGGCCTCGGGATCAGCTTCGCGATGCTCGCGCACGGCGGCATCACGGCTCCCATCGTCGCGGGCCTCTACCTCAAGGTCCTGTTCGACGCCGTCGTGCTGAACCGCCGAGAAGCGCTCGAGACGGCGTCCGTCTCGATCGCGTGGTGGCTCTTCGCCGTCGCGCTCAGCCCGGCCGACCAGATGTGGGCAGTTCCGTACCAGGCGACGCTGTTCGTGGTCTCGTTCGGCCTCGGCTCGGTCGCGCGGCGCGCCTTCACCGACGCGACCAGCGCCCGCCTGCGCCTCGCCCACACCGACGCCCTCACGGGCTTGCGCAACCGCCCAGGGTTCACCCAAGGCGCCGAGCGCGCCTTCGCGGCGGCCACCGAGGAGGAGCGCCCCTTCGCGATCGTGGCGTTCGATCTCGACGACTTCAAGCTCGTGAACGACACCAGGGGCCATGCGGCCGGCGACGAGCTGCTCCAGCAGGTCGCCGACATCACCCGCGACACGCTCCCGTCGGCCTACAGCGTCGGCCGGCTCGGTGGCGACGAGTTCGTCGCAGCGGTCCCGGCAGGCTCCGTCGAAGAGGCTGGCGCCCTGGCGACGGCGCTTACGACGAAGCTCACGCCGCTGGTCGGCGCCTCGATCGGCTGCGCCGTCTACCCGGCCGACGGCGGCTCGCTCGAAGCGCTGCTGCGCTCGGCCGACCACCGCTCCTACTCGGCCAAGCCTGGCCGCACGCGGCATAGCCCGCTGACCGTCGCGCCTGACGACGACGGCATCGCAGCCGCCTGAGCGGCAGCCGCGGGCAGCGCACCGACGGCCTCGCGCGGGCACCCGCCGACGCATCAAGGCCGCTGGCCGGACCGCGCAGTACCAGTGGCGCGTTCACACTCTCGCTTTGCGCCAATAACTTGTTTATCGTGGGACGTGTGATGTCCCTCACGCTGTCCCCTGTCCCGTCCGCCTCGCCCGCCCCGTGATCCCGGCGGCCGCCCCCTCGAACCGCCCCCTCACCCCTGCTCCCGCGCGCCCGGCCGAGCGCCGTGCGGCGCCGCCCGAGGCGCTGCTCGACCGGCCCGAGTTCGCGGTCCTGCCGTGGATCGTCCTGGCGGTCTGCCTGGTCGCCGGGGCCCTCAGCGAGTGGCTGCACGGCAGCGACACCAGCTCCCGCGATTGGGTCACGATCTACGGCGCGCTTGCCGGATCGGTGATCGCCACGGCGCTAGCGGTCGCGCAACATGTCGCGGCGGTCCGCCGTCCGCGCACCAGCGCCTGGCTTTACGCCGGCGGCACCAGCCTGGTGATGGCCGGCATCGCCGCCCTCGCGATCCGCACCGACGGCCTCGCGACCCCCTACTACGCCGGCATGCTGCCGCTGGCCACGTACGTCGCGATGATCGTTCCGCGGCGCGCCCACCCCTGGCTCGCCGGCACGCTCTTCGTGGTGACTGCCACCGTCCAGGTCGTCACGCCCGTCGCGTCGCTGTTCGATGCCGCTGTGGTCTGGGCGCTCGTGCTCGCCGGCTGGTCGTGCGGCGTCCTCGGCGGCCTCGAGCACGCCCGTGTCGCCAGGATCGCGCGCCGCCTCGCCGACTACGACCGCAGCACCCGCAGCCTCAACCGCCGCGCGTTCCTCTCCCACGTCGAGCGGGAGCTCACCGCACCCGGGGCCGAGCACGACCCGATCGCCGTGCTCCTCCTCGACCTCTCCGGCTTCGGCCAGGTGAACGCGACCCGCGGCGAGTCCGCCGGCGACGACGTGCTCGAGGCCGTCGGCGCCACGCTCGCCCGGGTCCTCCCTGAAGATGCCGAGCTCGGCCGCCTCGGCGACGACCAGTTCGCGGTGCTCCTGCCTCTCGCGCTGCGCAACGAGGCCGAGGCCGTCGGACACCGCATCCGCAGTTTCCTGCACAGCGAGATCGATGCCGCCGTCGGGATCGCCACCAGCCAGGTGCGCTCGCTCAGCACGGACGACCTCATGCGCGTCGCCGAAGCCGCGTTGCGCGTCTGCAAGGACGACGGCCTTGGACTCCATGTGCTGGTCGCCGGGTCGACGGGAGCTCACCGCGGCCTGCGCGCGATTCCGGCCGGGCGCCCGCCGCTGCGCTACCGCCAGGTCCGCTCGACCGGCACCGTCCCCCGCGCCATCGGCACGCTCGCGCTCTACGTCTGGATCTCCACGGCCTCGTTCGCCGTCGTCTGGATCTGCGGCGCCATCGTGATCGCCGCAGCCTGGCTCGGCGGCGGCGAAGGCTTCGCCCACAGCCTCGTGTGTTACGGCGGCCCCGCCTGGCTGGTCTGGGTCGCGGTTCTCACCGGGCTCACCCGTGTCGAGTCGTTCTGCCGCCCGGGCCCGCGCGGCTGGCTCCTGCTGGCGAACAGCACCGCCTCGGTGACCATCGGCATCTGCGTCGCAGCCCTGGCCGATGGCGGCCTCGCCGCGCCGATCATCGGCGCGCTCTTCGTGAAGGTGCTCTTCGACGCGGCGACCCTGCCGGCCGTGACTGCGCGCCTGAACGTCCTGCTCCTGCTGGCTGGCTGGGCCGCGACCGCTGCCGTCAGCCCGCCCGAGACGCAGTACCTCATCCCCTTCCAGCTCGTGCTGCTCGGCGGCTGCTTCGCCCTCGGGGCGATGAGCCAGCGCGCCAACGGCGACATGGCCGAGCACGCCCGCGCGGTCGGCCACACCGACGACCTCACCGGCCTGGCCAACCGCGCTGGCTTTCGCGCCACCGCCGAAGACGCGTTCCTCGACTCGGTCACCCGGACCGGGGCCCCGTTCGCGGTGCTCTGGTTCCAGCTCGAAGATCCCGCGCAGCGCCCTGCGGCGAGCTTCGCCGAGCGCGACCGCCTGGTCCGCGCCACCGCCGAAGCCATCGCCGGTCGGCTCCCCGACGCCCACGTGGTCGCCCGCACCGGCTCGCTGGAGTTCATGGCGGCCGTCCCTCGCTCCGGCCACACGGAGGCCCTCGCGACCGCTCGCCTGGCCGCTGACCAGGCTGGGCCGTTGGGCATCACCCATGTCGGTGCCGCGGCCTGCCCCGACGACGGCGCCACCGTCGAAGCCCTCACGCGCGCCGCCACGGGCCTGGCGCCCCTCACCATCCACCGCTCCGCGCCGCAACCGCCCGTGCCTGCCCGCAGCTATCCGGGCGGCCCGCGCTTCGACCGCCGCGCCGCTGTCTCGTAGCGCCCGCGCCCACTCAGCGCCGCTTCGCCCTGGCGCGTCGCCGCGTGTAGGTTTGCAGCGCAGCGCTGCATACCTGCCGGCCCCCGAGCGCCCTGGCGCGTACTGAACGTCGTTCGGCCAGGGGGTGGCCAGGGCGCCTCAAACGGCCACACGGCACGGCCGATTACCGGAGTAATGGCGCTTCCAGCCCATACTGCGGGGGAGGCAAGACTCCCCGAGCGGCGGCTCCGCCAAGCGCGGGCACGCGCCGGCGCACCCGTCGACCGCATCCTCGGACGTCGCGACGTCGCCCTGGTCCCGTGGATCTCGATGACCGCCGGCGCGCTGGCGATCGCCCTGTCGACGTGGCTGCGCGGGCTCGAAAGCGGCACCGCCGACGAGCGTGTGATCGCAGGTGCGCTCATCGGCGCCGCGATCGCCGCGGGGTTCACCGCGATCCAGGACAGCTGGCTCGGCCTGCGGTTCCGCGGCTCGCTCTGGGTCTACGTGCTCGTGAGCGGCTTCCTGCTGGCTTCGCTCGCCGCGCTCGCGATCCGGGAGGACGGGCTCGCCACGCCGGCCTACGCCGGCACGCTGATGCTGGCGTCTTACCTCGGACTGGTCTTCCCGCCGCGCTGGCGGCTCGCCGGGCTACTCGCGCTGCTGGGCACCGCGCTCGGTGTGCAGTACGCCAACCCCGCCACGCCGCCGTTCGATGCCGTGCTGATGATCGGCTTGACGATCGCCGCCTGGGTGACGGGCGCCATCGGGAGCCACGCCCATCGCTGGGCGGCGCGCGTCGCCGCTTCGCTTGGCAGCTTCGACCAGCTCACGTCGACCCTCAACCGGCGCGGCCTCCTCGCGCAGGTCCACCGCATGATCGACCCGGCGCACCGCGGAGGCGACCCGATCGCGCTGCTGATCGTCGACCTCGACGGCTTCAAGGCGGTGAACGACGAGCAGGGGCACGCCGCCGGCGACGCGCTCCTCGCCTGGGTCGGCGGCGCCATCCCGCACGCGCTCCCCAAGACGGCCGAGCTGGGCCGGCTCGGCGGTGACGAGTTCGCGATCCTGCTGCCTGGCGTGGACGCGCGCGACGCGTTCACGATCGCCCGCGGCGTCCGCGAGATCCTCGCGCCGCGCATCGGCGCCTCGATCGGCGTCGCCACGAGCGAGACCCGCGCGGTCTCGGCCGACGACCTCTTCCGCGTCGCCGACGCAGCGCTCTACATGTGCAAGCGCGACCGCACCCTCGGAGCTCACGCGCTCGTCGCCGGGTCGGCCGGCCACGTCGAGCGGCGCCGCAGCCGACAGGCCGAGCCTGGCCGCGCGCCGCTGAGCTTCGCCCGGATGCGCGAGACCGGCTTCGCGCCGCAAGTGCCGCAGTCCGGCCTCACCTACGGCTGGATGGTGAGCCAGGGCCTCGCGGTCATCGGCGCCGCCGGCCTGTACGTCGTGATCGGCACGATGGCCGACGGACCCGGCATCAGCTTCTGGAACGACCTCATCCGCTACCTCGGTATCCCGTGGGTCGCGTCGTTCTTCGCACTGGCCTGGTTCGCCCGCCGCCACGACGTGATCGTCGACGGCTGGCGCTACTGGGCGCTGCTGACGCTCAGCGACGTCCTGCTCGTGATCGGCGTCGGCGCCGCGATGCTGATGGACGGCGGCCTCATCGCGCCGATCGGCGGGGCCCTCTTCATGAAGGTGTTGTTCATGGCCGCGATCCTCCCGCGCGAGCGCGCCCTGACCAGCCTCGGCTGGATGACGTTCGCCGTCGCGCTCGTCGCGTTCCTCGGCCCGTCGGCGTCGCTCTGGACGCTGCCGTTCAGCGTGTCGATGCTCGGTGCCGCCTTCGCCCTCGGCTCGATCGGCTACAACGCGCTCGACGACCTCACCGCCGTCGCCATGAACCAGGCCCACACCGACGAGCTCACCGGGCTCCGCAACCGGTTCGGCTTCCACGAGTCGGCCGCTGCCGCGCTGACGGCGGCCCGGAGCGGCACCGAACCGCTGACCCTCCTGGCCCTCGACCTCGACGACTTCAAATCGATCAACGACACGCGCGGCCACGCCGCCGGCGACGCGATCCTGCGCGAGGTCGCCGCGATCCTGCAGGAGACGTGCCCTGAGGCCACGGCGATCAGCCGCCTCGGTGGCGACGAGTTCGTCGTCGTCGCGCCGATCGACAGCGGCCTGCGGGCCGCACAGCTCGCACGCTCGGTGGCCGAAGCCGCGGCGCCGACGGTCGGCGCGTCCGTCGGCTACGCCGTGTTCCCCGAAGACGGCGATAGCCTCGACGCGCTCCTGCTCGCTGCCGACCGGCGCTCATATGCCCGCAAGCGCCACAAGCCGCCGCACCCGATCGACGGGCGCAGCACCGACGGCACGCCTGAAGCCGCCTGACGCCGAAGCGCGCGGCGCGGCCGCCGAAGCGCGACGCCGCTCCAGCCGCGGAGCGCCCGGCTATCCGGGGAAGACGATCGTGCGCGTCCCATCGACGAGCACGAGGTCGTGGAGGTGGCTCCGCACGGCGCGCGCCAACGCCACGCGCTCGACGTCGCGGCCGACCCGCTCGAGCTCTTCGGCCGTCGCCCGGTGGTCGACCCGCAGGACGTCCTGCTCGATGATCGGGCCATCGTCGAGGATCTCGGTGACGTAGTGGGCGGTCGCGCCGATCAGCTTCACGCCGCGCTCCCGGGCCCGCTCGTACGGACCCGCTCCGGCGAACGCCGGCAGGAACGAGTGGTGGATGTTGATGATCGGCACCGCGAGGTGGTCGATCAGCTCGCCCGACAGGATCTGCATGTAGCGGGCGAGGATCACGAGGTCGACACGCGTGCCGATCAGCTCGACGAGCTTGGCCTCGGCTTCGTCCTTTTTACCCTTTTCGACCGGCAGGTAGATGTACTCCAAGCCGAGCGCTTCGACGTCGGCGCGGGCGTCCTCGTGGTTGGAGACCACGCAGGTGACGTCCATCGGCAGCTCGCCGCGGCGCCAACGCCACAGCAGGTCGAGCAGGCAGTGGTCGTACTTGGAGACCATGATCGCGACGCGCTGCTTGGCGTCCTGCCGGCGCAGGCGCCACCACATGTTGAACCGCTCGGCCACATGCGTTTGGAAGACGGCCTCGAGCTCGTCGGGGTCGCCGCCGTCGACGAAGCTCACGCGCATGAAGAACCGGCCGCCCGACGCGTCGGTCGAGTACTGGTCGAGGGTGACGATGTTCGCCCCGCGCGCGGTCAGGAACCCGGTGACCGCGGCCACGATGCCGGTGTGGTCGTCGCAGGCGATGATCAGCCGCGCGGGATGGCTCTGGGTCGGAGGCTGCGTCACAACGTCCGACCCTTCCTCAGCCGCGAGCGAGACGCAAGCGATGCAGACGCGCGTTCACGGTCTGGGCTGGGCCCGCAACGACGACGGGCGCCCCGCAGGGCGCCCGTCGCGGTCAGCTGATGCGGCTGGCTCGAGCTACTTGCCAGTCCACTTCGCGTCGCGCTTGCCGAGGAAGGCGCCGATGCCTTCCTTGGCGTCAGCCGAGTTGAAGACCGACGAGAAGCCGGCGATCTCGGCGGCGACGCCGGCGTCGATATCGCCCTGGTTGGACACCGTCTTGATCTGCTGGGCGGCAAGCGGCGCCTGCGTGGTGATCTTGCGGGCCCAGTTGAGCGCGGTCTCGAGGAGGGCGTGGTCGTCGACGACGCGGTTGACGAGGCCGTAGTCCTCGGCGAGGGCTGCCGGGAGCGGATCGCCGATGAGGTTGAGCTCGAGCGCGCGGCCCTCGCCGACGAGGCGCGGCAGGCGCTGCGTGCCACCGAACCCGGGGATCAGCCCGAGCTTGATCTCGGGCTGGCCGAACACCGCAGCGCGCGCCGCGAGGCGGATGTCGCAGGCCATGGCGAGCTCGCAGCCACCGCCGTACGCGAGGCCGTTCACGGCCGCGATCGTGACCGTGCTGGACTTCTCGAAGTCGCGGAACAGGCCGTGAGCAGCGTTGATCAGCTCAGCGCCGGAGGCCTCGTCGAGCTGCGTGAACGCTTTGATGTCCGCTCCGGCGCAGAACAGCAGCGGGTTGCTCGAGGCGACGATCAGCGCGCGGTCACCGCGGCCATCGACGACGTCCCACACCTTGCGCAGGTCGCCGATCACGGCGGGCGACAGCGAGTTCATCAGGCCGTTCGCGAGCCACGCGATCGAGATGCCGCCATCGCGGGACTCGAGCTTGACGAGCTCAGCGGGCTGCTCGGCGTCGAAGTTCGGGTACGGGTAGAAGCCCTGGCCTGACTTGGTGCCGAGGCGGCCCTGCGCGACGAGGCGCTGGAGCAGCACGGGCGGGTTGAACCGCGAGCCGTGCTTCTCGGCGGCGTCTTCGAACTGCTGCAGGACGACGTCGAGGCCGATCTGGTCGGCCTTCATGAACGGCGGCATCAGCCCGCGGCGCGGATCCATGCCGGCGCCGCCCATCATCCCGAAGTCGATGTCGCGGATGCCCGCGATGCCTTCTTCGACGAGCTGGCAGGCCTCGCGGAGCGAGGTCAGCAGCGTGCGGGTGACGAGGTCCTCGATGTCGGGCTCGACATCGCCCGGGAGGTTCTTGGAGCCGTCGGCCTTGTAGACGCCCTCGCCCGACTTCACGCCGGACTTGCCAGCGGCGACGAGCTCGGTGATGCCCTTGTGCACGTAGAACGACGCGTCGGCCGGGTCGACCAGGCCGCCGTCGTACTCCTCGTGCAGGTGCTCTGCGGTGTGCAGAGCCGTGTCGAGGCCGAGCATGTTGAGCAGGATGAACGGCCCAAGCGGCAGCGCCTTGGCGTCCTGCAGGCCCTGGTCGACCTTCTGGATGTCGAGGCCGGCCTCTTCCTGGGCCTTCCAGATCTCACCGACGGCGGCGATCAGGATGCGGTTGACGACGAAGCCGGGGCACTCGCCGCAGATGATCGGCTGCTTGCGCGTCTGCTGCGCGAACGCGTAGGCGACGGAGACCGTCTCAGGCGACGTGTACTCGCCCTCGATGACCTCGACCAGCGGCATCATGAACGCCGGGTAGAAGTAGTGGAAGCCGACGACCTTGTCGGGGCGCGTGGTGGCCTCGCCGATCTCGGTGACCGACAGCGCCGAGGTGTTCGTCGCAAGGATCGCGTGAGAGGGTGTGACCGCGTCGAGCTGCTGGAAGATCGACTGCTTGATGTCCATCCGCTCGGGGACGGCCTCGATCACGAAGTCGACGTCGCCGAACCCCGAGTAGTCGAGCGTGCCGGTGATGCGCGAGAGGATCTCCTCGACCTTGGCCGCCGCTTCCTCCTCGGTGATCTTGCCCTTCTTGATCTGGCCCTTGAAGCCGGCCTCGGAGGCCTGGCGAGCGGCGGTGATGCCCGCGTCGATGAACTCCTGCTTGATGTCCTTGAGGAGGACGGGGATCCCAGCGGCCGCGATGGTCTGGGCGATGTGGCCGCCCATGGTGCCGGCGCCGACCACGGCTGCCTTGAAGATGAACATGCGCGCGATGGTATAGACGCGCGCCGCCCGGCCGCTGGCTGGTAACGCCGCGGTCTCGAACCCCGTTTCGGGGACAACGGCCCGCGGCACTGAACGACCCGTCAGAGCGTCCCCGGTAATTGAGCGTCCGACTAATAGGCGCTGCGGAAATGGGCAGGCCGACGAGGGCTCGGTAATTTCCGTTTTCGATGTGCTTCTCGTTTGAAGCTGACCTCGCCGCTGCGGCGGTCCTCGCGCCGATCGGCATCCTCAGCATCCGCGAGGCGCGGACGCCCCGCGAGCTGCCGCTCGCCAGCATCCCGCTGATCTTCGCCGCACACCAGTTCACCGAGGCCTGGGCCTGGGCTGGCACCGAGGGAACGGTGTCCGACGCGGTCTTCCAGTTCTCGATCGACGCGTTCCTGATCGTCGCGCAAGTGCTCCTGCCGACGCTCGTGCCGCTCGCGATGCTCCTGGTCGAGCCGGTCCGCCGGCGGCGCGCGCTCATGGCGTTCACCGGCGTCGTCGGGCTCGTCAACGCGCTCGCGTTCACCCGGATCCTCGTGGAGTTCGGCGCCTATGCCTACCCAGACGGCCACACGATGATCTACAAGACGCCCGTCGACCTCGGCTGGGCGATGGGCGTCGCGTACCTCCTCCCCACGTGCGTCGCGCCGATCCTGTCGAGCAGCCGCCACCTGCGCGCGCTCGGCATCGCGAACCTCGTCGGCATCGGCGTCGTGATCGTCGCCAAGACCGAGGCTGCGACGTCCGTCTGGTGCGTCTACTCCGCGTTCGTGAGCGTGCTGATCCTGCTGCATCTGCGCGCCCAGCACCGCCGCGACGACGAGCAGCGACGCCGTACCGAGCGCATCGCCGACGCGCGTCCTCTGGTCGCCGATCCGGCGTAGCGGGCCCCTCCGAGGCAGTGCGTCCAGGGCTGGCGGACTGCCTCTGGCGCCGCTCTGCGTACCTTGCCGCCGGCCGCCGCTAGGCTCGACGCCGCGTGGGCCTGCCGCCACGCGCCTCCCCCATGTGTTTCTCGTTCGAAGCCGACCTCGTCGCCGGAGCGGTGCTGCTGCCGCTCGGAGTCGCCACGCTCCGCGCGACGCGCGAGCCGCGCGAGTGGCCGCTGGCGTCGCTGCCGCTGGTCTTCGCCGCGCACCAGCTGATCGAATCGCTGGTCTGGCTCGGCGCCGAGGGGCGCGTCTCCCCGGACCTCGCGCAGGCCGCCACCGTGGCGTACCTCGCCATCGCGCAGGTGCTGCTCCCGGTGCTCGTCCCGATCGGCGCCTGGCTGATCGAGCCCGATCGGCGCCGCCGCTGGCTGATGCTCGGCACGGCCGCCGCGGGCGTCGCGACCGCAGCGTGGTTCGCGTGGTCGCTGTCCGCGCACGACGTCGGCGCCCACCCCGTCGACCACGCGATGACGTACGACACCGACATCCACATCGGCCCCTGGGTCACGGCGGCCTACGTGACCGCCACCTGCGGCGCGATCTTGCTCTCGTCGCGCAAGTACCTCTTCGCCTTCGGCGTGGCGAACGTGATCGGCCTGAGCATCGCCGCCCTGGTGCGCTATGAGGCGGTGACGTCGGTGTGGTGCGTCTACGCCGCCTTCGCGAGCGTGCTGCTGCTCATGCACTTCCGCGCCGAGCACGCCGGCGGGGCTGCCGGAGGCTCGGATCCGGGCGCAGGCGGCGGCGCTAGGCCGCGCTCGCGGCTCCGCCCGGCGCGAGACTGAACCGGAAGCGGCTGCCGGTCTCGGAGTCAGCCAGCCAGATCCGGCCGCCGTGAGCCTCAACCACCGCGCGGGCGATCGCGAGGCCGAGCCCCGTGCCGGGCCGGGTGCGCGCCGCTTCGCTGCCGCCGCGGTAGAACGGCTCGAAGATGCGGTCGCGGTCCTCGGGGTTCACGCCCTCGCCAGAGTCGGCGACTTCGATCTCGTAGCCCTCGCCGGAGCGCTCGATCTTGACCGTGACGCTGCCGTCTTCGGGCGTGTGGCGGACGGCGTTCTGGAGCAGATTGAGCATCACGCGGCGCAGACGGGCCTGGTCGCCGACGATCACCGTCTTCTCGCCGGTGAACGCGTCGATCCGGATGCCGCGCTGGTGCGCTTCGACCTCGAGGGTGCCGATCACCTCTTCGACGATCTCGCCGAGCTCGACCTGCTCCATCGACCAGGTCAGCGCGCCGGCCTCGATGCGGGCGAGCTCGAACAGGTCGTCGATCAGGGCGCCGAGCACCTCGACGCTGGTGCGCATCGAAGCGGCGTAGCGCTTGACGGTCTCCTCGTCGACGAGGTCGTCCTCGATGGCCTCGGCCAGCAGCCGCAGCGAGGTGATCGGGGTGCGCAGGTCATGCGAGATCGAGGCGATGGTCTCCCGGCGGACGCGCTCGGCTTCGTCGCGGCGGCGCTCCTCCTCGCCGAGCATCGCGACGGTCTCGCGAGCCTGCGCGGCGAGGGTGCCGAGCTCGTCGCGGGTGTCGACCGGGAAGAGCACGTCGCGGTCGCCGGTGGCGACCGACGCGAGCCCGCGGCGCAGGACGTCGACGTTGCGGCGGACTTCAAAGGAGAGCACGTAGGAGATGCGGGCGCCGACGAGGAGCGCCATCACGAGCACCGCGCTGAGGACGGTCACGTCCTGCTGGCTGATGAACATCTGCTTGACCGCCGCGTAGCTGGCGAACACGATCGGGCCGAGGGTCAGCAGCGTGGTCAGCGCGAACCGCTGCGCGAGCGAGCGCATGCGGCTCGGGTCGCGGCGCACGAGGTGCGCGACGACCAGCGCGATCAGCGACGCCGGGCCGACGCAGATGGCGATCCAGTAGGTGTACTTGAGGTTCTGCCCGAGCTGGGTGTAGACGAGGAGCATCGCCACGGCGATCCCGAGCAGGAAGATGCCGCTCGAGATGAGCAGCGAGCGGCGCTCGCCCACGGCGGCGGTCATGCCGCGGCTTCCGCAGGCGTGGCCGGCACGTCGAACCGGTAGCCGACGCCCCACACGGTCTGCACGAACTCCGGCTCGCCGGGGTCGGCCTCGAGCTTCTGGCGCAGGCGGCGCACGTGCACCGTCACGGTCGACGTGTCCGTGTAGAAGTCGTGCCCCCAGACGGCGGTCATGAGCTGGTCGCGGCTGAAGACGGTGCCGGGGCTCGACGCGAGGTGCAGCAGCAGGTCGAACTCGCGCTGCGTCAGCTGGACGGGCTGGCCGTCGCGAGTGACGCGCCGACCGGCCGGGTCGATGCGCAGGCCGCCAGCCTCGATTGGTTCGGCGGCGACGACGACTTCGTGCACGGGCTTGGCGCGGCGCAGGACGGCGTCGACGCGGGCGACGAGCTCGCGGGGCGAGAAGGGCTTGACGACGTAGTCGTCGGCGCCGAGGGCCAGGCCCGCGATGCGGTCGCTCTCTTCGCCGCGGGCCGTCAGCATGATCACGGCGGGCGACTCGCCGGGCTCGAGCTTGAGCCGCCGGAGGACTTCGACCCCGCTGACGTTGGGCATCATCACGTCGAGGACGATGAGGTCGGCGGGGCGCTCGGCGTGGAGGGCGAGGCCGCGGGCGCCGTCGCTGGCGACGCGCGCCTCGTAACCGGCGCGCACGAGGTAGCGGGCGACGACCTCGCTGATGGTCGGCTCGTCGTCGACGACGATGATCGACGCGCGCGCTGGTGAGGCTGGTGTCCGTCCGTTCACAATTTCAACCGTAAGCCGAATTTCTTACGGCGAGCGAAAGTTATGAACGGATTGGGCCGGACGGCCTAGGCCGCCGTTTTGTCCTGGCGGACATGGCGTAACGCACCAGCGCGCAGCGAGACTGCCGGGTGTGGCGGTGCTCGTCCTTTTCGCCCTCGTCGCGGGTGCTGCGACCGCGCTCTCGCCATGCATCCTGCCGGTCTTGCCGATCGCGCTGTCGGCCGCGGCGACGGGCGGCCGGCGGCGGCCGCTTGGCGTCGTCTTGGGCCTGACGACGTCGTTCACCGCCGCGACCGTGCTGCTCGTCTATGTGATCGACGGCCTCGGGCTGCCGGACAGCCTGGTCCGCGACCTCGCCATCGCGACGCTCATCCTCTTCGGCCTCACGTTGCTGCTGCCGGCCTGGGCGGCGCGAGTGGAGGGGCAGCTGAGCCGGGTCACGGCGCGGATGCCCGTCCCGGCGCTGCACCGCGCCGATGGCGGCGCGGATCCGGACTCCTCGGGGTTCGGGAGCGGCTTCGTGATCGGGCTGTCGCTGGGCGTGGTCTACGCGCCATGCGCGGGCCCGATCCTGGCGGCGGTCATCACCACCTCGGCCGCGCAGTCGCTCACCGGCGAGCGGGTCGCGGTCGCGCTGGCGTACGGGCTCGGCACCGGCGTGGTCCTCTACGCCCTGATGCTCGGCGGGCGGCGGCTCGCGGCGCCGCTCGTGCGGCGGTCGGGGCGGGTGCAGCAGGCGATGGGCCTGCTGATGGTGCTGCTGGGCGCCGGGATGATCGCTGGCGCCGACGTGCGGTTCCAGCAGGAGATCGCGGCCCACTTGCCGGCCGCCGTCGTCAACCCGACGGGCTCGCTGGAGGCCGACGCGACCGAGGGCCGCCTCACCGCGCTGCGCGGCACCAAGGTCGACGACGTGCCGGTGACGGGCCAGCTCGCTGGGCCCGTCGAGGAGGCTGGGCAGCTGCCTGATCTCGGCGCGGCCAAGGAGTTCGCGGGCCGGGGCCGGTGGTTCAACACCCCGGGCGGCCGCCCGCTCACGCTGGCCGAGCTGCGTGGCAAGGTCGTGCTCGTCGACTTCTGGACGTACTCGTGCATCAACTGCATCCGGACCTTTCCGGAGCTGCGGGCGCTCGATGCTGCGTACCGCCGCCACGGGCTCGTGATCGTCGGGGTGCATGCGCCGGAGTTCGCCTTCGAGCGAGACGCGGGCAACGTCGAAGCGGCGGTCCGCTCGCAGGGCCTGCGCTACCCGGTGGTTCAGGACAACGCCTTCAAGACGTGGGACGCGTACGGCAACCTCTACTGGCCGGCGAGCTACCTGATCGACGCGCGCGGGCGCCTGCGGTTCCGGCGGGCCGGCGAGGGCGGCGCGGCGGCGAAGGAGGCGGCGATCCGCGCGCTGCTGCGCGACGCTGGCGCGCGCAGTGTCGGTGCGCCGGTGGATCCGGAGGTGCCGCGGGCATCGAGCGGCGTCCTCACACCCGAGAGCTATCTGGGCGGCGCCCGCGGAGCACGGATCACCGGCGCACGTGGCGAGCGGCTGCCGCCAGGCCGGCAGGTGTTCGCCCCGCTGCCCCGTCAGCTGCGCGGCGGCTTCCTCGCGTTCAGCGGCGCGTGGGTGGTGCGGCCGGAGTTCTCAGTCGCCGGGAACGGCGCGGCGCTCGCGGTGCAGTTCCGCGCGCGGCGGGTGTACCTCGTGATGACCACGGCGACCGGCGCCCCGGCGCGTGCGGATGTCCTCCTCGACGGCCGTCCGCTGACGGCCGCCCGCGGTGCGGGACGCGACCTGGAGGGCGGTGCGGTCGCCGTCCGCGAGCAGCGCCTCTACACGCTGGTCGATCTGCCAGAGGTGCGGACGGGGCGCCTGGAGGTGCGGCCCGAGCCGGGGGTTCGGGTCTTCGCGTTCACCTTCGGCTGAGTTGGCCGGGCGGTCGGGCCGCCGGACGTCGGGACCTTCGGACCGCTCGGGCCCGTCGAGGTCCGCTGCCTCCCCCCGTCAGGGCGTGGAGCCGATGGCGTCCTGAATGTCCTCGGCGGCATCGTCGAGGGCGTCCTGCGCTTGGTCGCGGGCCTTGTCGACTTCCTTCTGCGCGTCTTCGATCACGCCGTCAGCAGCGTCCTTGGCGGCCTTCTGGGCGTCCTTCGCGCGCTCGTCTGCCATCTTCTGCGCCTCTTCGGCGCTGCCGCCGACGGCGTCGACGACGTCCTTCGCGAGCCCCTTGCGGTCCGCCTCGTCTTCCTTGGCCAGCTTCGCGTTCTGCTCCGCCAGCTTCTTCGCGTCCGCCTCAGCCTGGGCCGCCGTCGTATCAACGGCGTCGTTGGCTTCTTTGGCGCGCCGCTCCACGTCTGACTCACCGCACCCAGCGGCGAACCCAGCCGAAGCCAGCCCCACCAGCAACGCAGCCACAGACGAACGAAAGCCCATCACCCGAGCCTAACTAGCACCCGCCCCACAAGCGCCAGCGCACGGTCATCAAGAAGACGACACCCGAAGGCCACGGCCCAACCCTCGGCCGCCAAGCCCCGGAAGCGCCGAAGGCCCCGGCGTCCAAGCCAACCACGCCGGCGCCGGGGGCGGGGTGACTCCCGGGCGGACCGTTCCCGACCGGAGGCCCTGCGAGCTCGCGAGCCGGGCCGTGAGGGTGTCCGAACGGGAGTCACCCCGCCCCCGGCGCCCCACGCAACCGCTCAGACGCCGCGGCCGCCAGCGCAGCTGCGGCGCCCGAGGCCGAAGGTTCAGCCGCGGCCGAGCAGGATGTCCTTTGCGATCACCATGCGCTGGATCTGCGAAGTGCCTTCGTAGAGCTGCATCAGCTTGGCGTCGCGCATGAACTTCTCGACTTTGTATTCCTTGATGTAGCCGTACCCACCGTGCACCTGGACGGCGTCGGTGGTGATCTCCATCGCGGAGTCGGAAGCGAAGCGCTTGGCGTGCGAGGAGACGAGCGAGTTGCGTTTGCCGTCGTCGAGGACTTTGGCCGACTGCCAGGTGAGCAGGCGCGAGGCTTCGATCTTGGTGGCCATGTCGGCGAGCAGGAACTGGATGGCCTGGTGCATGGCGATCGGGACACCGAACTGGACGCGCTCGAGCGAGTACGCCTTGGCCATGTCGAAGGCAGCCTGCGAGATGCCGGTGGCCATGGCAGCGACGCCGGGGCGGGTGCGGTCGAGGGTGCCCATGGCGACTTTGAAGCCGCCGTTCTCTTCGCCGAGCAGGTATTTCGCGTCGACTTCGGTGTCGTTGAAGGTGACGGTGCCGGTGTTCGACGCCCGCTGGCCCATCTTGTCTTCCTTCTTGTCGATCGTGATCGAGTCGTCTTTCTTGACGAGGAAGGCGGAGACGCCGCGGTGGCCGGCTTCAGGGTCGGTTTTGGCGAAGACCGTGAAGTACTGCGAGTAGCCGGCGTTCGTGATGAAGCACTTGGAGCCGTTGATGACGTACTTGTCGCCGACTTTCTTCGCGCTGGTGCGCATGCCGGCGACGTCGGAGCCAGCGCCGGGCTCGGTGAGGCCGAAGGACGCGAGCACGAACTCGGAGGTGAGGTGCTCGAAGAGCTCTTTCTGGACCTCTTCCTTGCCGGCGAGCTGCACGGGGATCGTGGCGAGGCCGTTGCAGTTGATCGAGGTGGCGATGCCGGAGCAGCCCCAGGCGAGCTCCTCTTCGAGGATCGTGCCGGTGAGGAAGTCGATCGCGAGGCCGCCGAACCGCTCGGGCACGTGGGTGTTCATGAGCCCGATCTCCCAGGCCTTCTTCATCACGTCGAGCGGCATCTCCCCCGTTTCGTCGCATTCCCAGGCGACCGGCCGGATCTCCTTCTCGGCGAACTCGCGGGCCTGCGCCCGGATCGCGGCCTGGTCGTCGGTGAGGGTGAAGTCGATCATCCGGTCGTGCTCCTCTGGAGGGGTGGCCGCGGCACTGATCCGCGGCGCAGATAACCAGCGTGACCACGCGCACACGCGGTCACGCCGGGCAGACTATTCGAGCAGCGCGGCGCCGGTGTGACCGGCGCGTCGCGCGGTCGTGAACGCGGCTCCGGCTGCGTTCACCGGGTTTAGGCGGCGGTGAGCTCGGTCGCCCGCGCGAGCGACAGGTCGGCGAGGCCGGTCCCGAGCCGCTCGGCGTTGAGCCCTGCGACGGCGCATCCGAGCCGTGCCGCCTGGGCGGGAAGCTGGCCGAGCGAGAGCCCGCGCAGGTAGCCGGCCGAGAACGCGTCGCCGCAGCCGGTGGTGTCGACGACCTCGACGGGGTACGCCGGCACGGTGAACCGCTCGCCGCCCGTCACGCCGATGGCGCCGTCCGCGCCGCGCGTCGCCACCACCGTCGGGACGCCGCGTGCCTGCAGCGCCAGCAACCCGGTCTCGAGGTCGTCCGCACCGGTGAGGCCGAGGACCTGCTCGTCGTTGGGGAGCAGGTGGTCGAGGTGCGGAAGCAGCGCGTCGATCCAGTCGAGCAGGCCGGGGCTCGTCGGTGCGAGGAGGTCGGCGGAGATCGTCAGCCCGAGGTCCTTGGCCTGGCTCGCGACCTTGGCCGCGCTCTCGCCGCCGATCATCTCGGGCGCTCCGAAGTGCAGATGCGTGGCCTGCTCGATGACCGACCAGTCGAGGGCGCCGACATCGATGCCCGCGTTGGCGCCGACGTGGTGCAGCGCCGGGCGCGAGCCGTCAGGGCGGATCGGCAGCACGGTCGCCGAGGTCGCCAGCTCGGCATGGGTGAGCAGCAGCGAGGTGTCGACGCGTTCTTCCCCGAGGAGCGCCCGCAGCATCCGGCCGCTGGCATCGTCGCCGACGGCGCCAGCGCTCCACACGTCGGCGCCGAGCTTGGCGAGGATCAGCGCCGTCCCAGCTGCGGTGCCCGCTGCCGACACGACGATCTCCTCGACGAGCGCCGCGCCCTGCCCTTCGGGGATCTCGGTGACGGGCCGTGCGAGCACATCGAGGACGTGGGCACCGAGGCAGATGGCGCGCATCGGGTGGTCAGGCATGGCGGGCTCCGGGTGGTGCGGGGTGGCGGACGAATTCAGTGGCCTGAGGCGGCGAGGCAGCTAGAGATCGGCCGGCGCAGCCTGCGGCTGGCCGTAGCGGTGCTGCAGCGCCGACGCGATGGTGGCCTCGGCTTGCTCGGGCGTGAGCGCACGGGGTGTGCCGACCGCGGCCGCCCGCGTGTAGACCGCCGCGCTCCATTCCAGGAGCTCGGTCGCCTTCATGGCGGCGGCGAGGTCGGCGCCGTGGGCCACGGTGCCGTGGTTGGCGAGCAGCGCCGCCGTCTTGCCGTCGAGCGCCTGCAGGGCCAGCGCGGCGAGTTCGTCGGTGCCGAAGGCCGCGAACGGCGCGACGCGGATCGCGCCGCCGAGCAGCAGCATCTCGTAGTGCACGAGCGGGAGCTCGTCGAGCACGCACGACAGCGCCGTCGCGTAGGGCGCGTGGGTGTGGACGACGGCGCCAGCGCCGGTCTCGCGGTAGATCGCCAGGTGCAGCGAGACCTCCGAGGTCGGCGCGAGCGGCCCGCTGACCTGGCGCCCGTCGAGGGTGAGCAGCGGCAGCGCATCGGGAGTGAGCGCATCGAGCGCGACGCCGGTCGGCGTCGCGAGCGCGTGGTCGTCGTCGACACGGACGCTGACGTTGCCCGACGACCCGAGCACCAGGCCGCGCTCGACCAGCCGAGCGCCGGCGGCGACGATCGACTCCCGGGCGGCGTGCAGCGCTTCGGCAGGCATGCCGCCAGTCAACCGCATCCTCTGGACGTCTGTCCAGACATCTCGGCGCACGTTCGCTGCTGAGCCCGATCAGCCGCCGCACGGGCCTGCGCCGGCCGATGTGGTGGCGGCGCGCCCGAGCCGCTCGCCGTCCCGCCAGCGTCCGGCGAAGCGCGCGATACTCGAGCGGTGGATGTGTTCGGCTACGTCGTGATCGCCGTGCTCGTGGTCGGCGTCATCGCGGCGCTCGTGATCGCCCGCAATCCGCCGTCGTGGGACGACCTCGGCGGCGAAGGACCGGTCGGTCCGCCCGACGCCACGGCGCCCTCACGGACCGACGACGAGGCCGATCTCCGCGCCCTGGTCGCCGAGAAGCGGGCCCGGCGTCTCGCGGCAGGCGGCGAGCCGACCGCCAGCGACACGTTCAAAGCGGCGAACGCCGCCTCCGGCCAGACGGGTGCCCCATGGGCGCACCTCGAAGCCGAAGTCGTCGACGAGGCCCGCGCCCTGGTGGCCCGCCGGCGCGCCCGGTTGGAACGCACCGGCAAGGCCGTGCCCGACGAGCACGACGAGCTCGAGCGCCTGCTCGGCCCGCCGCACGGGTAGGCGGCTACTTCGGCAGCTGCCCCGCCTACCCGCTCGACGCTACGCGGCGGTATCAGTCCAGCCGGGTGGGCGCGTACCGCGAGGCCGTCGGCGCCGTGCGGAAGAACCAATCCTCGAACTCCGGCGCAGGACCGTCGAGCGCCTCCGCCACCGCGACGGCCAGGCCACCGAGCGCCGACTTCACGGCCGCCTCCGCCTGTTCCATGGAGCTGGCCTGCGCGTGCGTCATCGCGCGCACCTCGAGGTAGTCGCACTCCCGGCCGTCTGCGGCATCGGTGATCGCCTCCGGCCCGAACGCGCACTCCAGCACCGCCTCGCGGAGCGCCTCGATGAAACGAGGCCGGAACGCCGGACCGCATTCGGAGAGCACACCGGTGTGCAACTCGACGGTCCACTGGATCGGCACTTCACCCTTAGCGCGGTCGACGAACTCATAGCCGGGAAGACGCCGCCGCCCGAGGTCGAGTCCCGCTGCCGGAAAGGGCCTGAGGCCTTCACGGCTCCAGTCGGCCGGAACATCGCCAGCGGTGTAATGGGCACCTGTCCACTCGACCTCGCACGTCCGCACGATGACGCGGTCAGCGCGCGCCCGGGCCCAGGCGAGCACATCGTCAAGCGGTGCCGGCTCACCGAAGTCGTCGTATAGCGCGTCGCCTTGGATCGACCCGTGGAACAGACCCGTCGCAACCAGGTCGTACTCCCGGTCGGAGCTGCTGTCGATCTCTTCGGCCACCCAGGCGGTTACCGCCGAGCGGTCGTACCCTTCGGCGTTTCGAAGACCCATGCCGCCGGACCCTACCTGGCGGAACCGCCACGGAAGCCAAGAACGACGGAGCCCCGGAGCGGAGCGAGATGCGCCGCTCCGGGGCTCCGAAAATCCCGGTGCCCTGCACCGCCGTAGACGGCTACTTCGGCAGCTGCGACTGGCAGGCGTTGAGCTTGGCCGCGTCGCCGCCGGCGTCGCGGACGCACTGCACGTACGCCTCGGAGACGGCGCTGCTGGCGCCGCCGATCGCGGCCGGGTTGGCGCCCATGCTGGCGCCGGAGACGGCGCCGAAGAGGCCGCCGAGCTTCGGCATGAGGTCCGTGATCGGCTTCGTGTCCGACGGCGCCTCGATGTCCTGCTCCTCGTTGACGTCGGTCAGCGTAAGCTGGAGCTTGCCTTCGAGTTTTTGGCCTTCCTTGTTGCCGTTGATCGCGACGTCGACGGTGACCTGCCGCAGGATGTTGTCGTCCTTGCCGGTCCAGATCGACACGTCGAGCTGCTCGATCTGCTTGGAGACCTTGTCGAGCTGCTCGTCGGTGACCTCGGGGACCCTCTGCTTCGCCGCGCCGCCCGGCGTGAGCGACTGGGCCTTCTTGGCCGCCTCGAGGATGTCGGGCACGATCGCCTTGACATCGACCTCGCCGGTGATCTTGTAGGTGTCGACGCCGCCGATCTCCTCTTCGCCGTCGACCTTCGGGTTCTTCAGCCAGGTGTCGGGGTTCAGGCCGAGCTTGCCGAGGAGCGCCTTGGACTCGTTGCCGGAGCCGCTGGAGCTCTGGTCGATCGACTGCTTGAGCGACGCCATCGCGCGCTTGGACAGCTCCTCGCCGACGTCGTAGCTCTCGCCGTCGTAGTTGACGTAGAAGCGGTTGTCGATGAAGACGCCTCCGGCCTGGAAGTCGATCTTCTTGCCGCCCTTCTGCTCGCCCTTGACCTTCACGTCGGCGGAGAACTCGGGGATCTCGCCTTCTTTGGCGTCGTTGAGCTTGATCAGGGCCGATGCGTCGCCGGAGCCAGACGGATCACCGGAGAGCGAACCAGAGACCTTCAGCTCGATCGTGCCGCTCTTGATCTTGGAACTCGCACCAGGCTTGAAGGTGCTGACGAGCAGGGTGTTGGGATCTGAGCTGTTGCTGGCGCCCGAGTTGCCGGACTGGCTGTCGTCGCCGCCGCAGCCCGAGACCCCAAGCGCGCCGGCCGCCACGGCGGTCAGCGCAAGTGCGCGAATCGTCATTGGAAGAAGTGCTCCTGAGATGGTCGCTCGGCCTGGTGCGTCCGGCACCAGCGCCAACGGGCCGTTCGACGCTATCAGCCGGTCCGGTGCATTGAACCCGGTCCGGTGGGTGGCCACGCGCCCTCGTTCAGGCCGCCGGGCTCGCTGGACCGGCGCGCGCAACAGGGCGGCGCGCCAAACTCAGGCAGGGACCGCAACCGCCGACGCGAAGGAGGGTTGCCAGCAGTGATGACGACCCGGCTTCTCCCCCACCGCCCGGCCACCGCCGTCTTGGGCCTCGCGGCAGCCCTAGTGGCCGGCCCGATCGCCGCGCCGGCGCACGCCGCCAGCTCGCGCGTCCTGGCGCTCGACGGCAGCACGATCCGCAGCAAGACGCTGCCCGGCAGCGAGCTTGCCGGGGCCGACGCCGCGCCGCGCGCTGGCGCCGCCGCCGTCTCCGCCTCTGCCGCGCGGGCGCGCGCCCCGAAAAAGAAGAAGGCGAAAAAGAAGCCCTACGACCTGACGGTGGTCCGCAAGGCCATCAACAAGGCGGGCGGCGCCCCGAACCGCCGCCTCGCCGCCCGCGCCGCGCTCACCTCGGTCGACGCCGTCTACCGCGCCTCGCCCAAAAGCAGCCAAGCCAAGCGCGAGCTCGAAGCCGTCCTGAAGAACACGACGATCATGGCCCGCGGGAACCGCATCACCGCCGGCCGGATGCTGATGCTCACCGAGACGCTCAAGCGCAACGCGGAGTGGTGGAAACAGAAGCGGTCGACGGGGAGCGGACAGCGCGTGCAGTTCGCGGGCAGCCAGATGGTCTGGCAGTACTACCCGGGCTCCGGCATGCAGCTGCAGTGGCTCGGGACGTTCGGCACGGGCAACGGCCTGTACTACTCGGGCGCCGCGCACGCCGGGGAGCTGAAGTCGCTGGTCGACGAGGCCATCCGCCTGGCCGTGCCGCGCTCCGGCGGCATCGCGTGGGAGTACTTCT
Organism: Actinomycetes bacterium; assembly: GCA_023404805.1. Lineage (GTDB taxonomy): Bacteria > Actinomycetota > Thermoleophilia > Solirubrobacterales > Solirubrobacteraceae > JAGIBJ01. The sequence continues at coordinate 28,373 of JAEYAL010000119.1, forward strand.
TCCCGTTTGGCGGCGGCTCGCCGCCGTGGGTCAGCGGCATGGCCGAAGCGACCGGCATCCAGGTCTTCAGCCGCGCGTCGACCAAGTTCGCCGTCGCCGACTACCTCGCCAAGGCCAAAGAGGCGATGACGATCCTGCAGACGCCTCCGCCCGCTGGCGTGCAGGTGGTCGAGTCGACGGGGACGCACTTCCTCATCTACTCCTACGCGCCGGGCCAGAAGGTGCTCAACGCGATGAACCAGACGGTGAACGGGCTCTACGCCTACGTGCTCGCGGCACCGGACGACGTCGACGCGCGCCTGCTGTTCCTCAGCGGCCTGCAGTGGCTCGACGCGAACGTGAACCGCTACGACACCGGCAAGTGGACGCTCTACCAACTGGGTGGCCCGCAGGCCGACGTGCATTACCACACGGTCGCCAAGGACTTTTTGAAGACGCTGTGCGCGCTGCTGAAGACCGACGCGAACACGCCGGGCGGCGGACCGTCGGGCGCGTTCCCGTCGACGCGGATCTGCGCTGCGGCCGACACCTGGACCAAGTACCTGGCCAAGAAGTAAGCCGCGCGCGGGTCGAACGGCGTCGCTCAGGTCGCTGCGGCCGGCTCGTCCCCGGGCTCGATGTGCCCGGCGGCGGCCGAGCGCTGCGGCAGGCCGCGCGCGAAGAACATCGCGAGCAGCGAGGCGAGCGCGAGCACGGCCAGGCCCGACTTCAGACCGGTGAGGCGGGCGTCGGCGTTGGCCTGGATCGCGGCTTCGGCCGCCGGCGTCGAGGCGCCGAGCTCCTCGAGCTTGGCCTGCAGCTCCTTGTCGGAGATGAACGGCACGCCCGAGGCCAGCTCGACCTGCGCCTGCTCCTTCGCCTGCGCCGGAATATCGGGGCTCGCCTGCACGTTGAGCAGGAACGAGCTCGTGAGGGTGGCGATCAGCAGCGAGCCGACGAGCGCGGTGCCGATCGACGCGCCGACATTGGTGACCGTGTTCTGCAGGCCGCCGACCTCCCCGCTCTTCTCGTCGGCCACAGAGCCGAGCGTCACGGCCCCCAGCTGCGACGCGAGCGCGCCGACGCCGAATCCGGCGAGCAGCAGCGGCACCGTGACGATCTCGGCGCCCGCGTCGGGCTCGATCGCGCCCATCAGGATCAGGATGCCCGCAGCCATCGAGCCCAGGCCGACCCGCACGACCGTGCGCGGAGACGCGTCAGGGAGCAGCTTCGGAATGCCGATCGCCGCGGCGAACAGCGTGATCGAGAGCGGCATGATGCGCACGCCAGTCTCCATCGCTGTCAGCCCGAGCGCCACCGACAGGTAGAGCGGCAGCAGGAAGAACAGGCCCATCTGGATCAGGAACTGGAAGAAGAACCCGGTCAGGCCAGCGCGCAGCTGCGGGCTTTGGAGCACGCGGATGTCGACCAGCGGCTCGCGGTCCTTGCTGATGATGCGGTCTTCCCACTGCAGGAAGAGCCACAGCGCGAACAGGCCGAGGCACAGCAGCCACGGCACCGGCGAGAGGCCGAACCACACCGGCGCGTCAGCCTTCGGAGCGACCCAGCCCCACTCGCCCGAGCGCAGCACGCCATAGACAAAGGCGCCGAGGCCGATCGCCGAGAGCACACCGCCGAGGTAGTCGATCCGGGAGCGGCCCGTAGATGGAGCGTCCGAGACCCGCCGCCCGAGGACGAGGATGACGACCACGAGCGCGACCTCGCCCGCGAACACGAGCCGCCAGGAGGCGTAGGTGGTCGCGGCGCCGCCGATCAGCGGTCCTGCCGCGACCGCCACGGCGGCAGCAGCAGCCACCAGGCCGTAGACCGCGGGCCGCCGCTCCGGCGGGAAGTTGCCAGCGACCAGCGCGACGATCGCCGGGAGGATCAGCGCCGCACCGACGCCCTCCAGGAACGACCAGCCGAACAGCAGCACCTCAAGGCTCTGGGCCAGCGAGGTCGTGAGGCTGCCGCAGCCGTAGATCACCGAGCCGACGATGAACGCGCGCTTGTGGCCGATGATCGTGCCGACCTTGCCGCCGGGGATCATCAGGATCGCCATGACGAGCGTGTACGCGGTGATCGCGCCCTGCACGCCGGTGACCGTCGTGCCGACGTCGGCGGCGACCTGCGCGATCGACACATTCATGACCGATGTGTCGAGCGCCATCAGGAACTGGCCCGTGGCGAGGGTCGCCAGGACGACGCCCGCGCCCTTGGCAGCAGGCGAGACGTCGGTCGCTGGATCTTGGCGCATTGGCATCACCCTACCTAGGCGCTAGACCGTCTGCCCGGCCCGCCGCTAGGGTCCGGCGGGTGCCCCCGCGCATCCTGATCTTCGTGGCGCTCGACGGCGACGCGCGCGCCGCCTCGGGAGCCGCCTGCGAAGCCGCTCAGGCGGGCACGGCACGCCCGCTCTCGCTGCTGCCTGACCTTGCCGCGCCTGAGGTGCTGCGCGCGGGCGACCTGCTGGCAGCCGACCTCGACCTGCGCCCGGTGGCCGGGCAGCTGGCCCTGCTCGCCCATGTGACCGCCCTGCTCCGGGAGCTGCCGAACGCGACCGTCGTGCTCGACAGCCCCGATGCCGCCTCGCTGGTCGCGCTGCTGAGCGCGGCTGACCTGGCCCGGGCCCGGCTCGATGCGGCGCGGCCCCCGGCGGGGACCTCGACCTTGGCGGCGCAGCGCGCCGGCGGGGCGGCTGGCCTCGCCACCCTGCGGGCTGCTGCCGCTGCTGGCGACCTGCTGCGGGCGCCGGAACTCACCAGCGCTGGGCTCTGCGC
>JAEYAL010000155.1 GCA_023404805.1 Actinomycetes bacterium
GAACCGGGGCCCTCTGTCGTTGAAGAAGCCGTCGGGCAGTGCCCAGGCGAAGGCCCGAACGAGAAGAAGCCGGCGGCAGCCACCCCGGCGCTCCCCGCAGGAGCGGAGCGACGCGACCGTCGCCGAGCGCCCCAACCAAAGCGAGCCCGCCATCAAGAGATGACGGGCCCGAAATCATCGCCGGCGCCGCCATTCAGCGAGGCCGGGGCGGGGTGTTCCTCCCCAGGCGGATCGGCGTCGCGGTGTACGGGCTTGGCCGCCAGGCCAAACCGGACACCGCGATCGCAGCCAGGGGAGGAACACCCCGCCCCGGCCGCCAACCCACCAGTAGCGGCGCCTTAGATCAGGCCCAGCTCACGAACAGCGTCGCGCTCGCCAACCAGCTCGGCGACGGTCGCGTCGATCTTCTCCTGCGCGAACGCGGGCACCTCAAGACCTTGGACGATCTCCCACTCCCCGCCGGGAGTGACGGTGACGGGGAAGGAGCTGATGATGCCCTCCGGCACGCCGTAGGAGCCGTCGGACGGGATGGCCGCCGAGGTCCAGTCGCCGGCGGCGGTGCCGTCGACCCAGGTGCGGATGTGGTCGATCGCAGCCGAGGCAGCGGACGCCGCCGACGACGAGCCGCGGGCGTCGATGATCGCAGCGCCGCGCTTGCCGACGGTCGGCTGGTACACGTCGCGGTACCAGTCGAGGTCGGAGCCGACGGCCTCAAACGCGTTCTGGCCGTTGATCTTCGCGTTGTAGAGGTCCGGGAACATCGTCGGGGAGTGGTTGCCCCAGATGGCGAGGTTCGTGATGTCGGTCGTCGCCACGCCGGCCTTCTCCGCGAGCTGAGCCAGCGCGCGGTTGTGGTCGAGGCGGGTCATCGCGGTGAAGCGGCCGGCCGGGATGTCCGGGGCGTGGCTCTGGGCGATGAGGGCGTTCGTGTTCGCGGGGTTGCCGACCACGAGGACCTTGATGTCGTCGGCAGCGCCGGCGTTGAGGGCCTCGCCCTGGGGCTTGAAGATGCCGCCGTTGGCCTCGAGGAGGTCGGCGCGCTCCATGCCAGCGGTGCGCGGGCGCGCGCCGACGAGCAGCGCGACCGAAGCGCCGTCGAAGGCTGTCTTGGCGTCGGAGGTGATCTCGATGCTCTTGAGCAGCGGGAACGCGGAGTCGTTGAGCTCCATCGCGGTGCCCTCAGCGGCCTTCAGGGCCGGCTCGATCTCGAGCAGGCTGAGCGCGACCTCGGTGTTCGGCCCCAGGAGGGCGCCGGAGGCGATGCGGAAGAGGAGGGCGTAGCCGATCTGGCCGGCGGCGCCGGTGACGGTGACCTTGACGGGAGCCATGTCGTGGATCTCTTTCGTCGGTTCTGAAGAAAAGGGCGGCGCAGCGGAGCGCCGCTACGCCCGAGCGAACGGGGCGTGAGCGCGCGAGCCACGCTATCGGGCTGAGTGTTTCCCGCGCGGTCTGGGGTGCGCCGCGTTCACGCGCGCGTCACGCGCGAGCGAGCGCAGTCGAGAGCGAGATCGCAAGTCCGGGGCGCAGGAGGTCGCCGTCGGCGGAGACCAGCGTCCAGCCGGTGCGCTGAGCGGCCGCGGCGTAAGACGCATCGTAGAAGGACAAACCATGCTGCTCGGCGAGTCTCGCCGCAGCGCCGACGTCGTCCGCCGTGAGCGCCACCGGCTCGCCGCAGATCGCGCGCGTCAGCGCGCAGCTCTCGATCGCAGCCGCAGCTCCGCCTGGGTGGATGCGTCCGATGGTGTTCGCGATCTCGTAGTGCGCGAGCGCGGTCGTCGCGAGGTCGACCTCACCGATCAGTTCGCGGGCGGACTCACCATCTGGCGCAAGCCGCTCAGGAAGCAGCCACTTGACCGCGATGCTCGCGTCGACGAGCAGCTTGGGATCAGCCATCGACCGCGAGCCGCCGGCGGTCGGCCTTGAGCGCAGCGAGCGGATCAGCATCGTCCGGCCAGCCCGCCGCCAAGCGGTCGAGCCGCGACAGGATTTCGGCCTTCGGCAAGCCGAGATCGCCGACTTCGCGGCGGGCTGCGACCTGGAGCAGGCCGCTGCGCGTCGTCCCGCGGCGCTGCGCTTCGGCATCGACCTGCGCGAGCAGGTCGTCGGGGAAGGACACCATCACTTTGGCCATACTCACAAGATATACTGCTAAGCAATACCGCGGTCGGCTTTGGCCGGAACGCCGACGGAGGTCCGGCGGAGAACCGACGGCGGGCGGGGGCCGCAGCTTCGTAGCTTGGCCGCATGCACCGCCCGACCTACGCCGAGATCACCTCGACGCTCGCCCTGTTCCTCGCCCTCGGCGGCGTCTCGTACGCCGCCGCGACGCTGCCGAGCAACAGCGTCAGCTCCGCCACCATCCGCAACGGCCAAGTCCGCAGCGCCGACCTCGCAGCCGGTTCGGTCTCGGCGAGCAAGCTGTCGAAGGACCTGCGTGCACAGCTCGGCGTGACCGCCGGCGGCAAGGGCAGCGATGGCGCGAACGGAGCGAACGGCAGCGACGGCGCCGATGGCAAGAACGGCAGCGCGGGTGCCCAGGGCGCGACCGGAGCCACGGGCGCCGCAGGCCGCGACGGCGCGGCGATCGTCGCCCGCGCGAGCTTCGGCGACCACGACGTCAGCGGCCAGGACTTCGTGAAGGTCGGCACCATGACGTGGAACTAGCCGGCGGGCGCGATCGACGACATCCGCGGCGTGTACACGGCCCTCAAGGACTCCTCGTGCAACAACGGCGCTGGCGGCGCGGCGTACCGGCTGATGGTCGACGGCAACGAGATCTCCTACGACTGGGGCAACCAGTCCGGTGCCGACACGGACGCCACGTACGACCCGGACGCGCACATCACGCCGCCGTGGTCGGGCCAGCACCCGGCGACCGACCGCGGCGTGTTCGGCGCGGAGCTGCCGGTCATCGGCGGCAGCCAGCCGTCGACGCACACGCTCGAGATGTACCTGAGGCGCGACGGCTGCACGAGCACCATCCGCCTGCGCGGCATCGAGCTCTACGTGACCCGGTTCCTCCCGGTCGGCTGAACACGTAGCGAGGACTCCTGCCGCTCACCCAGGACACGAGGGTGAGCGGCAAGGGTGACCTTGCGGGTGATCCTGGCCGCAAACGGGGCTCGCGCGCCAGAGCCCGTGAAACCGCGCGTTATGGTCGGCCGCATGGCGCGCACACGCTCACGGCTTCTCGTTCCCATCGTGCTCGTCCTGCTGTTCATCAGCGGGATCTTCGGGGCACTCGGACTCTGGGCTGCCCGTCAGTTTCTGGAGACGGAATCGTGGGAGACGATGAGCAGCGAGCTCATCGCCGACCCGGCCATCCAAACGCAGATCGCCGACACCGTCACCGATGCGATCTTCGAAGGCGCCAACGTGCAGGCCGCCGTCGCCGGGGCGCTTCCGCCGCGCCTGGCGCCGCTCGCCGGCCCCGCGTCAGCTGCGCTGCGCGACGGGTCGCGCCGCGTGGTCCTGCGCGCGCTCAAGGCGCCGAAGGTGCAGCACGCGTGGACCGTCGCCGTGACGACGACCCACGAGCAGGCCCTGAACCTGATCGAAGGCGAGGGCAAGGCCATCCGGCTCGACAGCGGCGGCGGCGTGATCATCGATCTGCGCCCCCTGACCGGCGACGTCGCGCAGAAGGTCGGCCTGCCGCCGTCGATCGTCGACAAGATCCCGTCGGACGCGACCCGCATCAAGGTCGTCCAGAGCGACGCGCTGGCCAAGGCGCAGAACTACCTGAAGTGGTTCAAACGCCTCGTCGTGCTCTTCATCGTCCTCGTGCCGCTGCTGTCGATCCTCGCCGTCGCGATCTCGCCGCCCGGCGCTCGCCGCGGCGCCACGCTCGCGGTGGCCGCCACGGTCGCCCTTTCGGCGCTGGTCGTCTTCGCCTTCCACCGCATGGCGGGCGAGTGGGTCGTCGAAGAGATCTCCGGTGGCGGTCCGACCGCCGCTGCCGCCCAGTCGGTGTGGGACATCTCCACCTCCCTCATGACGGTGATCGCCGGCCGCGCGCTCATCTTGGCCGTCTTGCTGGGGATCGGCGCCCTGCTCGCCGGTCCGAGCCGCATCGCGGTCAAGATCCGCAGCTGGCTCGCGCCGGCGCTCGCGCATGAGCCGCTTGCCATCCACGGGGTCGTCATCGGCGTCGCGTTCGCGCTGATCGCCACGGGCATCCTGCCGTTCGTCGACCGGCCGCTCGGCGTCGTCCTGCTCCTCGCCACGCTCGTCGCGGCGACTGAGCTGGTGCGCCGCGCCGACGACGTGCCGGAGCTGGCTGCGGTGTCTGAGGCCGCTGCAGCAGAGGAAGCCGCCGAGCGCTCCCAGGCTGCAGCTCAGGTCGAGGGTTCGGGCTCCGGGTCGAGCGACTTGGCCGACGAGGACGGCGGCAAGCCATCGTCCGACCCGCCCGCCTCGGCCGCGTCCAGTTCGGCCGAGTAGGCGCGCCACTCACGCACCATCAGCTGCAGCGACGCTGCGACCGGGATCGCGAGCACCGCGCCGAGGATCCCGGCGAGCGTCGCTCCGCAGAGCACGGAGACCAGCACGACGATCGGTTCGATCGCCACGGCGCGGCGCTGGATCTGCGGCTGGATCAGGTTGTTCTCGATCTGCTGGTAGGCCAGCGCCCAGACAGCCCAGATGACCGTGTCGAGCGGGAAGCCCGAGAAGAGCGTGAAGATGCCGACGAGGACGGCGGCGATCGTCGCGCCGACGAGCGGGATCAGGTCGAGGACAAAGGTGATCGCCGCCAGGCCGACCGCGAAGGGCACGTCGAGGATGACCAGCACGATGTAGGTCGTGATGCCCGCGACCAGCGCCTGGCCGATCGCGCCCATCACGTAGTTGCCGACGGTCGAGCCGATGCCCGAGAAGACGCGCTCCAGGCGCTGCGCCTGGTGCTCGGGGCGGCGCGCCAGGAAGGCGCGCGACCAGCGCGGGCCGCCCGAGACCATGAAGACGCTGAGCAGCACGATGTTGATCGTCGCGAAGCCGCTGTTGACCACACCGAGCCCGAGCGCTCCGGCCCAGCCGGCGACGTCGCCCATCAGCGCGGGCAGGTCGGACAGCCGCTCCTTGAGGTTCGACAGCAGGTGGTACTCGCTTTCGAGCCCGCGCAGCCATTCGTTCTCGGTCACGTAGCGCTGGGCGTCGGACGCGAACTTGGGTGCCTCGTCGATCAGGCCGTCGACGCCGTGCACCACGCCGGGCAGGATCGCCAGCGCGAGGCCCAGCGGCACGAGGAACAGCAGCAGGTAGGTGACCGCGATCGCGGCGCCGCGCGGCAGGAACTTCGAGAACCAGGCGACGGGCCCCGACACGGCGATCGCCAGGAACGCCGCGAGGAACAGCCAGCCGAGCGGCTGCCGGAGCAGGTAGAGGAGGCCGACGGCCGCGACGGTGAGCAAGACCGTGAGCACGACGCGCGCGATCACCGGCGGCGCCGCCCAGGTGGGCATCGGGGCGTCTCGAGGCATGCCTGCCCTTTCGGCCGCCTGCCGGGCTCTCCTGCCTCGCAGATTCACCCGAAGGGTGAGTGGCGCCAATGCCACTATTGGGGCGTGGCCGCCGAGCGACACGACGTTCCAGGCGCGGCGACCACGGTTCGCGAGCGCGCGCGAGGCCGCCTCGGCGGCGCCACCCAGGCGGCGTGGGCCTACTGGACCGATCTGCTGCGCCGCCTCGTCGAGGTGCAGATGGTCGACCGCGGGGTCGCCCTCGGCGCCCAGGCCTTCACCGCGATCGTCCCGCTGCTGATGCTGTTCGCGGTGATCGCGCCGCGCAAGGAGGGCCGCGACTTCGTCGAGACCATCGTCGACCGGTTCCAGCTCAGCGGCGACTCGGCCGCCGCGATGCGCGAGGCCTTTCAGCCGCCGTCGACGGTCACGAGCCAGTCGATCTCGGTCTTCGGCGCGTTCCTGCTGATCGCCGCGGCGCTCTCGTTCACGCGCACGCTGCAGCGCCTCTACGAGAACTCCTACGGGCTGAGGCCGCTCGGCCTGCGCGGCACGCCGTGGGGGCTGCTGTGGATCGCGATGCTCGGCGTCGCGACGGCCGTCAACCCGGTGATCCGCTCGATCGCGGACGGGCTCGGGCTCGCAGCGCTCGTCGTCTCGATCGCGCTGTCATCGGTGGTGTGGGGCCTGACGCCCTACATCCTCACCGCCAAGCGCATCACGAAGGCGCAGGCCGTCCCCGCCGGGATCCTCGGCGGCATCGCGATGACGGTCCTCAGCATCTCCTCGACGATCTGGCTCCCGCGCACCGTCGCCGAGTCCGCCGAGCAGTATGGGCTCATCGGCGTGGCGTTCGCGTTCGTCTCCTGGCTCGTGGTGGCCGGCCTCACGCTCGCGTCGACCGCCGTCGCCGGAGCCGTCCTCGCCGAACACCTCGGCCTCTCGCCGGCGGTTGCCAAACCTGCCGATCCGACCCCACCCCCAGCCCGCACGCCAGAGCTCACATGAAACACCGCCTCGCTTCGTTCATCGCGCTGCTGTTCGCCAACGCGCTCGGGATCGCGCTCGCGGGCGCGATCCTGCCCAGGGTCGAGGTCGACTCCTGGCTCGCAGCGACCGCCGCCGCGCTGCTGGTCGCCATCCTCAACACGCTGATCTGGCCGCTGATCGTGCGGTTCGCGCTCCCGCTGACCGTCGTCACGCTCGGCTTCGGCGCGCTGATCCTCAACGGCGGCCTCATGCTCCTCGCTGCTGCGACGACCCCGGGCTTCGAGATCCACGGCCTCTCGGGCGCCGTCGGCACGATCCTGATCCTCACCGCGGTGACGACGATCACGAGCGCCATCCTCTCGATCGACCAAGACGAGCGCCTGCGCCGCCACCGCGCGCGGATCGCGGCGCGCCGCACCGAGGTCGAGGCCGGCGGCGTCCCGCTCGACGTGCCCGGGATCCTGTTCTTGGAGATCGATGGCCTGGCCTATGACGTGCTGCGCCGCGCGATGCGCGACGGCAACGCGCCGGCGATGGCGTCGTGGGTCGCGAAAGGCTCACACCACCTCGTGCGCTGGGAGACCGACTGGTCGTCGCAGACCGGCGCCTGCCAGGCGGGCCTGCTGCACGGCAGCAACTTCGACATGCCCGCGTTCCGCTGGTGGGAGAAGGACCGCGGCCAGCCGATCGTGACCAACAAGCCCAAGGACGCCGCGCTGCTGGAGTCGCGGATCTCGGATGGCAAGGGACTGCTCCATGAGCAAGGCGCCAGCCGGGCCAACATCCTCTCCGGCGACGCGACGCACTCGCTGCTCACGATGAGCACCGTGCTCGACGTGCGCCGCGGCAAGCTCGGCGCCGACTACGCCTCGTACTTCTCCAGCCCGTACAACGTCGCGCGCACCTTCCTGCTGTCGCTCTGCGAGCTCTTCGGCGAGCGCTGGTCAGCCGGCCACGCGCGCCGGGCGGGCGTGCAGCCGAGCATCCACCGCGGCTGGGAATACGCGGTCATGCGCGCGTGGGCGTGTGTGGTCCAGCTCGACCTGCAGATCAGCGCGGTGCTCGACGACATCGCCGCCGGGCGCCCCGCCGTCTACACGACGTTCCTGGCCTACGACGAGGTCGCGCACCACAGCGGTGTCGAGCGGCCTGAGACCCTCGCGACGCTGCGCAAGCTCGACCGCGAGATCGCGCGGGTGGCCAAGGCCGCCGAGGATGCGCCGCGCCCGTACAAGGTCGTCGTGCTCGCCGACCACGGCCAGTCGCAGGGCGCGACGTTCCTGCAGCGCTATGGCGTCACGCTCGAGCACGTGATCCTCGAAGCGTGCGGCGCGTCCGACACGCAGGCCGAGCTTGAGCCGATCTCGGACGAGGCCCCGTCGACGCTCGGGGCGGCGCTCACCGAGGCGTCGCACGGCAGCGGCCTCACGTCGCGCGCGGTGCGGAGCGCCACGAAGAACAAGACGGTCGACGGCGCCGTCGCCCTCCAGGACGGGGCGACGCCCGAGACGCGGACCGACCTGCCCGAGGTCAGCGTGATGGCGTCAGGCTGCCTGGGCATCGTGTCGTTCCCGCGGATCCCGGGCCGCGTGACGCTGGAGGAGATGGAGCGCCGCTGGCCCGACCTCCTCCCCGCGCTCGTCAAACACCCCGGCATCGGCTTCGTGCTTGTGCGCTCGGAGGCCGACGGCGCGGTCGTCCTCGGAGCGAACGGCCGGCACGTGCTCGCCACCGGCGAGATCGAAGGCGAGGACCCGCTGCTGCCGTTCGGCCCGAACGCCGCCCAGCATGTCGCGCGCCACGACAGCTTCCCGCGCTGCCCCGACCTCGTCCTCAACAGCACCTACTGGCCGGAGACCGATGAGGTCGCGGCGTTCGAGGAGCTCGTCGGGTCGCACGGCGGCATGGGCGGCGAGCAGACCTTCCCGTTCGTCCTCGCGCCCGACGGCCTCGAGATGCCGGCGCACACCGTCGGCGCCGGGTCCGTGCACCAGGTCTTCCGGGGCTGGCTCGCGTCGCTCGGCCACCAGGCGTTCGCCAAATGAGCGCCACGGCCGTCACCTGGCTGGGGCATGCGACCGTCGCGATCGAGTCGGGCGGCGCGCGGTTGCTCACCGATCCGGTGCTCCGCAAAGTCATCGGGCACCTGTGGCGGTACGCGCCGACGCCGCCCATCCCGGACGGCCTCGACGGCATCCTGCTCTCGCATGCGCACCGCGACCACTTCGACATCGGCACGCTGAACCGGATCCCGAAGGACGTGCCGCTGATCGCGCCGGCCGGCATCGACAAGGCGGTCCACAAGCTGGGGCGGCCGGTGATCGAGATCGGGATCGGCGACGAGGTCCAGATCGCAGGCGCGACGATCCGGGCGTTCCCGGTCGACCACGACGACCGGCGCGCGCCGTGGTCCAAGCCTGGCGCCGCGGCCGGCTTCCTGGTCGGCGACGAGCAGAAGGTCTGGTTCCCGGGCGACACCGACCTGCATCCCGTGATGGACGACCACCACGGCGACGTCGCCGTGGCGCTCGTGCCGATCTGGGGTTGGGGCCCGTCGCTCGGCCCGGGGCACCTGGACCCGGAGCGCGCCGCCGAAGCCGTCGCGCGGATCAAGCCCGACCTCGCCGTCCCAATCCACTGGGGCACCTACCTCCCGGCCGGCCTGCAGGTGACGCACCGCCACCTGCTCACCGAGCCCGCCGCCGCGTTCGCGGGCGGCGTGGCGGCGCAGTCGCCGCAGACGCAGTACGTCGAGCTGATGGTCGGCGAGCGGATCGCGCTCGACCCACCCGCCGGCGGCGCGGGCCCCTAGACGGCCGCGCGGGGACGTCGGCCGGTCAGGCGGTGGCGCCGGCGCCGGACGCCGCGTCCTGCAAGGCCTCGTAGGTCACGAGCTTCACGCGCGGGCGGCCCTGCGGCTCTCCGGCGGCGGTCTCCACCGCGTCGATCGCCTGCCAGCCGGCCCAGTCGACGACGCCCGGCACGCGCTCGCGGATGAGCGCGTCGATCGCGGCCGGATCGGGGTTCGCGGGCGCGTTGAGGTGTTCCGTGGTGAGGTCGTGCAGCAGCTCGTTGACGGTGTCCGTCGCGCACTTCTTGTTCGTGCCGATCACGCCCGACGGGCCGCGCTTGATCCAGCCGGCCGTGTACTCGCCGTGCAGGTGGGCGCCCGCGTCGTCGGTGACGCGGCCGGCCTCGTTGCGGATCAGGCCGGATCGCTCCTCGAACGGGATGCCCGGCAGCTCGATGCCCTTGTAGCCGACGGCGCGGAACACCAGGCCGGCCTCGAGCGTCTCCGTCTCGCCGGTGGCCTTGGCGCGCATCTGGCCGCCCTCGGCGACCAGCGCGTTCTTCTCGAGCACCACGCGCTCGACCCGGCCGTCGCCCTCGATCTGCTTCGGGCTCACGAAGAAGCGGAAGACGATGCGCTTCGGGGCGCCGGTGAGCGGGCGCGCCGCGTACGTGCGCAGGATCTCGACGTTCTTGCGGGCCGTCGCCTCGCCCGCCTGATCGAGCGCCGCCGCGCTGTGCGCGTCGAGCTCCAGGTCGGCCGGGTCGACGACGACGTCGACGCCTTCGAGCTCGCCGAGCTCGAGGATCTCCGGGTTTGTGAACGCCGACTGGGCAGGCCCGCGGCGGCCGCAGATCACGACCTCCTTGATGCCCGCGCCGGCGATCGCGTCGATCGCGTGGTCGGCGGTGTCGGTCTCGCTCAGCTCCTCGCGCGTGAGGAGCAGCATGCGGGCCACGTCGATCGCGACGTTGCCGTTGCCGATCACCACGGCGCGCTCCGCGGAGAGGTCGAACTGCAGGCTCGAAGCGTCCGGATGGCCGTTGTACCAAGCGACGAATTCGGTCGCCGGGACCGACCCCGGGAGGTCCTCCCCGTCGATCCAGAGCCGCCGGTCGGTCGACGTGCCGAAGGTGTAGATCACCGCGTGGTAGTGGGCGAGCAGGTCGTCGCGGGTGATGTCCTTGCCGAGCTCCACGCCGCCGTAGAAGCGGAAGCGCGGGTCGGCAGCGGTCTTGTCGAACACGCGCGTGACCGACTTGATCTTGGGGTGGTCCGGAGCGACGCCTGCGCGCACGAGGCCGTAGGGCGTGGGGAGCTTGTCGAAGAGATCCACCTCGGCGGCGAGGTCGGGGTGGTTCTTGTTTTTGAGCAGGTGGCCCGCGGCGTAGAAGCCGGACGGACCGGCTCCGACGATGGCGACGCGCAGCGGGCTGTCCGTGGTGCCGGGCATGGCCTACACGGTATTGCGCGCGGAGTCGCGGCGGCCCAGTCGCCGGGCCGCCGCGCGCAAGGTCACACAGGTGTCAGCCGCCGAGCGTCACCTTGACCGTGCCGGTGACGGCCTTCCCAGAGGTCGGGCGGAACGTGAACCGCACGGTCACCGCCGCCGTCGTCTTCGCCTTTCTCAGCGCGCGCTTGCCCGCCGCGCTGACGGTGAGCTTGGGGGTCAGCGTTCCGGCGCGCCTCGCGCTGGCCTTGCCGGTCGCGACGGTCCGGCCCCGGTACGTGGCCTTGAGCTCGAGCTGCGGCGCGAGACCTCGCCGTCACGCAAGTACCACCATGCCTGCTCGCGGGGTCCTTCGAACGTCGACCGTCCTTCAGGCGGGGCTATAGCCCCAGAGGAAGGACGGTCGGCGCGCGAGGCGGCGGCTCCGCTGGCAGGTGGGCCGCCCCTGCGCCGCCGGCTCAGATCCCGATCCGGTGCGAGGCGTGGAACACGCCGTCGGGGTCGATCGCGCGGCGCACGGCGCGCAGGCGGTCGAGGTCGGCGGGGTCGAAGGCGCCGTCGGCGTCGTCGTGCAGCTCGGAGAAGTTCGGTGAGAACCGGCCGCCCGACCACGGGTGCAGCGCCTCGGTGAGCTGCGCGATGCGGGCATCGATCGCGGGCGCCGCCTCCGGCACCGGGCACATGCCGACGGCGAACAGGGCCACGCCACTGCGCCGGCGCACGGCGCCCCCGCCGAAGCGCTGGCGGCCCATCGCTCCGCCGAGCTGGCGCAGCTCGACCGACAACAGCGGCGTCACGACGTCGGGCTGGACCGCACCGAGCAGCGCGTCGACGGCGCCCTGGCCGAGCTCGGCGATGTCGAAGCCGTGGCCGCGCCCCGGGACCGGGCCGGGCGGGTCCATGTGCAGCACCAGCAGCTCAGGCGACGGGATCCGGCCCCAGGTGTCGATCATCGGCGTGCCCACGGAACGCCACGGCGCGATCGCGGCCGCGGACTCCTCATCGCCGGAGAGCACGGCGCCGTCGACCACGACGACGGGCGTGTCCTGCAGCGGCTCGGGGACACCCGGCATGGCGGGCGGCCGCAAGAACCGGAACGCCGTCGTCACCGCGTCGGGCGCGTCCTCGGCCCACGCCGCCCACGCGCGGAGCACCTCGCCGGCCTGGGCGGCGGGCCAGATCGTCATACCGGCGTAGACGTCGGCGACCGGCAGCAGCCCGATCTCCATCGCGGTAATCACGCCGAAGTTGCCTCCGCAACCGCCGCGGATCGCCCAGAACAGATCGGGGTGCTCGTAGGCGGTGGCGCGGATCAGGTCGCCCGACGCCGTCACGAGCTCAACGGCGCTGACGTGGTCGCAGGCGTAGCCGTGCTGCCGCGAGAGCCAGCTCATGCCGCCGCCTGCCACGTAGCCGACGACGCCGACATCGTGCGACGAACCCGAGAGCGCGGCGAGGCCGTGCGGCGCAGTGGCGTCGGCGACCTCGCCCCACAGCGCGCCGGCGCCGACGCGCGCGGTCCGCCCCTCGGCGTCGACGCTGACCCCGCCGATCGCGGTGCGCAGCAGCAGCGCTCCGGAGAGGTCGCCGAGCGAGCCGGCGTGGTGGCCGGTCGTCTGCGGCGCGATGCGAAGGCCGCGCTGGGCGGCATAGGCGACGGCACCGCGCACCTCGTCGACGGTCGCGGCAGTGACCACCGCAGCTGGGCGTTGGTCGACGGCCAGGTTCCAGGCCTGGCGGGCCTCGTCATAGGCGGCGTCCCCTGGGAGGACGGCAGCGACAGGAGCGGGAACGAGCGTGGAGTCGGACATGCCAGCACTGTCCCGCGCGCTCGCCCGCACGACATCGGGGTGCTCCCCAGACATCGCCCCCAAGATTCGTCCGCGGCGCCCTGCCCGACCTACGGGTGACACCACTTCGGGGGTCTGCTGAAGGCGGTGAAGTGCTGACGGTCGCGGCGCCGCCGCGGCGCGACCGCGTCAGGTGCCGGCCAGCACCTCGATCACCGCGTCGGCGAACTGGCTCGTGCCGACGGCCGTGGGGTCGTCCTTGGTGGGCTTGAGGTCGTAGGTGACCTTCTCGCCCTTGGCGATCACCGTGGCGATCGCGTTCTCCATGCGCGTGGCGGCATCGGTCTCGCCGAGGTGGCGGAGCATCAGCACGCCCGACAGCATCACGGCGGTCGGGTTGAGCTTGTTCTGGCCGGCGAGCGTCGGCGCAGAACCATGCGTGGCCTCGAAGACGGCGGCATGGGTGCCGATGTTCGCGCCGGGGGCGACGCCGAGGCCGCCGATCAGGCCCGCGCAGAGGTCGGAGAGCAGGTCGCCGTAGAGGTTCGGCAGGACGATCACGTCGTATTCGTCGGGCCAGCTGACGAGCTGGTTGCAGAGGTTGTCGACGATGATCTCGGCGAACTCGATGTCGGGGTAGTCCTTCGCGACTTCGCGGGCGGTCGCCAGGAACACGCCGTCGGAGAACTTCATGATGTTCGCCTTGTGGCCCGCGTGGACTTTCTTGCGGCCGTTGGCCTGCGCGTACTCGAAGGCGGCGCGCACGATCCGCTCGGAGCAGAACTCCGAGATCGGCTTGATCGACACGCCGGAGTGCTCGCGGAGCTTGGCCCCGGTGACCTTCTCGACGAGCGCTGACAGCTCGTCGAACCCCTCGGTGTCCTTCTCGAACTCGATGCCGGCGTAGACGTCTTCGGTGTTCTCGCGGAAGATCACGACGTCGGTCTCCGGGAACCTCGTGCGCACGCCCTCGTAGGACTTGCACGGGCGGACGCAGGCGTAGAGGTCGAGCTCCTTGCGCAGCAGGACGTTGATCGAGCGGAACCCCGAGCCCGACGGCGTGGTGGTCGGGCCTTTGATGCCGACCTTGTTGTCGCGCAGGGACTGGAGCGTCGCGGGCGGGAACGGGTTGCCAGAGCGCTCGTACTCGTCGAGGCCCGCCTCGTGGACGTCCCAGTCGAACTCCACCCCGGTCGCCTCCAGGACCCGCCGGGTCGCCTCGGTCAGCTCCGGGCCGGAGCCGTCGCCGGGGATGAAGGTCACGCGATGCGCCATGGGCGTCCTCGTTGGAGTCGAGCGGAGAAGACGCCTGCGACTCTAACCGCGCACCCGGGCATTACAAGGCCGGTGTGTCCAACGTTCGTGCGACGGCGTTAGCCGAAGGTCGAGCGCGCCTCGGCCCACCCCGCCGTGCACATCTGCCAGCCCGCCGGGTCGCACATAACCACCGCAGTGGCGCATACCTGCAACCCAGACCCGGCGGCGAACGTCCATCTGCGAGCCCGCCGGGTCGCACATAACCACCGCAGTGGCGCATACCTGCAACCCAGACCCGGGCCGGGGAGCTTCTCCACAGAGTCGCCTGAGAATTGGTGCAGTTGCGGGGTCCGCGTCCGGCGTTTGGCCGCAACGCTCTGGCCATGGACGAACTGCGCGAGACCATCGAGATCGCCGCTCGTGTCGGGGCCCGGCGCGACCAGGTCGTGAGGCGCGGCGAGCTGCTGAGGGCTGGTGCGTCGCGAAAGATGGTCGAGAAGGCCATCAAGATCGGGCACCTCAAACGCGTGCTCCATGGGATCTACCTCGTTGGAGCGGATCGCCTGACGCAGCGGCAGCTCCACCGGGTCACCCTGCTGCGGGCGGGTGCGGCTGGAGGGTTGACCGGGCAGAGCGGCCTCGAACCACGCGAGGTGCTCCGGCCGCGCGACGGCGTCGCGGTCGGCCTCACGCGGCGGTCGCGCGCAGCGGGAGTCCATCAGACGCTGCTTCCGATGGTCTCGGGCCGTCGCGGCATCATCACGCTGCGCTACATCAAGGAGCCGTGTCGGATCGAGACCGTCAGCGGACTCGCGCTCGCTCCCGTGGGAACCGCTCTCGCCGACCTCGTCGATTTCGGTGACGGCTGGTTGCTCGACCGCGCTTGGAAGGAGGCCGAGTACCGCGGACTCTTGAACGCCGATTCGCTGCAGTCCGACATCGAGCGCCGCAGGTCGGACGGCGCGGCACGAGTCGCCGATCTCCTGGCCACGCGGCGCATCCTGACCGACCCCTCGACGGACTTGCGCGGGAAGACCGAACTGCCTTGGCTCCACCTCATGATGGCCGCCGGCTTGCCAATGCCCGAGGTGAACGCGCCGGTGACGGCTTCGGGCCGCCACTACTTCGCAGACTTCCTCTGGATCAAATACGGCGTCGCGCTCGAGCTCGACTCCCCGGACCATCTGACCCCGGTCGCCGCCGCTCGCGATCACGCACGCGACGCCGACTTCGACTCGGTCGGCATCCACACCCTGCGCTTCATCGACGCATTGGCCCTCGCCGACCCAGAGCCGCACTTGCAGCGCGTCCGCGACACGCTGGCTCGGCGCGGCTGGCGGCCTGGCTGAGCTCGAGCCCCGGGTCGCACATAACCACCGCAGCGGCGCATACCTGCAACCCAGACCGGGCGGCGAACGTCCATCTGCCGGCCCGCCGGGTCGCACATAACCACCGCAGCGGCGCATACCTGCAACACAGGCCCCGGCCCGCAGCGCTCGACCAGGCCGCCCCGGGTCGCACATAACCACCGCAGCGGCGCATACCTGCAACCCGGCCCCGGGCAGGCCCACACGCACTGAAACGCAAACGGCCCGTCCTGGAGGAGACGGGCCGTTGAATGCGTGAACGGATTGTGGAGCGACCGCCGGATGATGCGGCGGTCGTCCGTGGGCGCCTGCCGCTACGCGGCGACCGGCGGGCGCTTGGTGTTCTTCTTCTGCGACGGGTCCTTGAGGAGCTTGGCTTCCTGGCGCTCCGGCGAGATGCGGACGACGTTCCAGGCGAGGCCCATCTTCTCGAGGAGGCGGATCAGCTCAGCGGAGAGGTCGATCTCCGAGCGCTTGAGGCCGTGCTCAGCGGAGCGCGGGAACGTGTGGTGGTTGTGGTGCCACGCCTCGCCGAAGGACGGGAGGGCGACCCACCAGACGTTGGTGGCGTGGTCGTCGCTGTCGAAGCGCTGCGTGCCGAAGAAGTGGCAGATCGAGTTGACCGACCATGTGGCGTGCTGCTGGAGCGTGACGCGGACGAGGCCGCCCCAGAACATCGCGGTGAGGCCGCCGTTGACAGTGAAGCCGGTGAGCACGAAGCCGAGGATGAACGGGATCGCGAAGGTCGCCAGCAGGAAGGCCGGGAACAGCTTGTGGATCTTGAGCATGGTCGGGTCCTCGTAGAGGTCCCGGGCGTAGCGCTTGTAGTCGCTGGTGGCGTGGTACTCCCAGAGCCAGCCGACGTGCGCGTGCCAGAGGCCCTTGAGGGCCCCGGTGAAGCCTTCGCCGCCGTGCAGGTGCGGCGAGTGCGGGTCGCCGTCCTGATCGGAGAACGCGTGGTGCTTGCGGTGGTCGGCGACCCAGTGGATCACGGCGCCCTGCACACCCATCGAGCCAGCGATGGCGAAGGTGTAGCGGAGCCACGGCTTGGTCTCGAACGAGCCATGCGTGAGGAGGCGGTGGTAGCCGACGGTGACGCCGAAACCGGACCACGCGTACATGACGGCGAAGATCCCGACGTCGGTCCAGTCGAGGAAGCCCGGGCCCCAGGACAGGGCTGCGAGGACAACGATAAGAACCGGGTACGAAACGACGATGAACAAGTTCGCGTACTTGTCGCGATTGGTCATTTCGCGGGTCGGGGGCGGTGCAGGGGGACGAGTTTGCGTAGCCATGCGCACACCGTACGAGCACCGGAAAAAAGATTCTTGCGCAGGTCTGGCGCTGAACTGCGCTCATTTTTATTAGCTAGCGATAAGGGGAGGTGAAGTTGTCACCGACTGCGCATTCTGCGACGATCGGCCTGTGAGCGAGTCGCAGCCCGAAGCCCTCAAAGGCGCCACGGCGGGCGCGTTTCCGACCTATCCCTGGTCAGTCTTGCCCGCCGGGCTGGCCGCGCGCCTGGAGCCGAGCATCCCGGGACTCGCTGATCTCCTCGTGCGCGAGATCTCCACGCAGGTCCCGCAGTACACGGGCCGCCGCAGCGACGCGTTCTGGGCCGGCATCCGCGGCGGGGTCGAGCAGTCGCTGCGCGAGTTCCTGCTGCTGCTCGGCGAAGCGCGCGGTCCCGACTCGCGCTCGCGGGCGATCGTGCGGGGCCTCGGCCGCAACGAGCACGAAGCGGGCCGCACGCTCGACGCGCTCCAGATGGCCTACCGGATCGGCGCCCGGCACTCGTGGCGCACGTTCGCGGAGGTCGCGGCGCAGGAGAACCTGACCACCGAGCAGGTCACGGCGTTCGCCGAATCGATCTTCGCGTTCGTCGACGAGCTCGCCGCCGAGTCGGTCGCCGGCTACGCCGAGTCGCAAGCAGCCGCCGCCTCCGAGCAGGAGCGCATGCGCGGCCTGCTGCTCGAAGCGCTCACCGGCCCCGCGCAGGACGCGGCCGTGATCCGGCGGACGGCAGCCGGCGTCGGCTGGCACCTGCCCGAGCGCATCCGCGCGATCTCGACGAGCGGCGGCGACCTGCGCAACGTCACGCGCAGCTTCGGCAACGACGCGCTGACCGCGGCCGGCGACGGCGACGAGCTCGTCGTCCTCTGGCCCGATCCCGAAGGACCGGGCCGCGATGCGCGCCTCCAGGCTGCGCTCACGAGGATCGGCCACCCCGTCGCGCTCGGCCCGGCCGTGCCGCTGACGCTCACCGCCCGCTCGGTCCGCGGCGCCCGGGCCACGCTCAACCTCGGGCTGCGCGGCGTGCTCGGCGAAGGCCCTTGGCGCTGGGACGACCACCTGACGGCCATCGGCCTGGCGCAGGCCGAAGAGCCCCTCCTCGAACTCGCCGACCAGCTGATCGCACCGCTGCGCGAGGAGTCCGACGGCAGCCGCGCCCGCCTCCTGGCCACCCTCGAGGCTGTGCTCGACGCGGGCGGCAACCACGGCAGCGCAGCCCACGCCCTTGGCGTGCACGTGCAGACCGTCCGCTACCGGCTCGGGCGCCTGCGGGAGCTGCTCGGACCGGTCCTCGACGACCCCGAGCAGCGGTTCCAGCTTCACGTCGCCCTTCGCGCGCGCGGGCTTACGATCACCCCGGCGCGGTCGTCGCTGCAGGACCGCCGCGCGCGCTGACGCGCCACGTCAACATCGAGCAGAGACTGGTCATACCATTTTCCAGTCCGGCCGCCGCGCCGTACGCCGATATGGCAACTATCGAGGCTGTCCGGCCTCTTCCGTCCCACTCACCGAGCACCGCATGCCTCTCCGCAAGAACCATCAGCTCCTTTCCGCCACCGCGCTCGCCCTCACGGCCTGCGCCGCCGTGCTTCCGGCTGCCGCCAGCGCGGCGTGCACGCCGCTGGCGACCACGCAGGCGTTCGCCAAGTTCGGCGATGCCCGCGAGTACTACCCCGCTCCCGGCGGCTCGTTCGAGAACGGCGGCCCGGGGTGGACGCTCACGAGCGGCGCCCGCATCGTGAGCGGCAACGAGAACCTCGGCGTCCAGTCCGGTTCCAAGGCCCTTGAGCTGCCGGTCGGCGGCACCGCGACCTCGCCGGCCTTCTGCGTCGACCAGTCGCAGCCCTCGTTCCGCTTCGGCGCGCGCCTGTCGAGCCTCGACGGCGGGTACGCCGCCCTCGTCGTCTACCGCAACGACGCCGGCCAGGTCACCAAGACGACCTTCACCTCGTCCGCTGCTGGCACGTACTTCAACGGCAGCACCTCGTGGAACCCCTCGGCCATCAGCCCGCTGGCGACCAAGATCCCGCTCACCAGCGCGGACGCCACCGCATCGGTGCAGATCACCTTCGTGGGCACCACCAAGTCCTACGGCCAGTGGGTCGGCGCCAAGGCGTACGTCGACTCCGTGATGGTCGACCCGTACCGTCGCGGGTAAAGCCCCCAAGACCCTTCTCACCAGCGGGC
>JAEYAL010000174.1 GCA_023404805.1 Actinomycetes bacterium
CCCCAGGGCGACGCCGGCGTCAAGAAGGCCGTCGAGCCGGCCTGAGGCGCCGGCCGGCGCCCGAGCCCTGGAGGGCGGCGGCCTCGTAGTGGCTGTTTGCGTCCAGGGCTTCCGTGCGGCGCGGAGCCCTGGAGGGCGGCGGCCTCGTAGTGGCTGTTTGCGTCCAGGGCTTCTCGGCGGCGCGGAGCCCTGGAGGGCGGCGGCCTTGTAGTGGCTGTTTGCGTCCAGGGCTTCCCCCCGGGGCGGCGGTCAGCCGCCGCTCGCGTCCTGCGCTTGCAGCTCCGCGAGCTCCTGGTCTGACAGCAGCCGCGCGCGGTCGACGAGCTTGCGGTGCTCAGGGTCGCCGGTCGCGTTGTAGAGGGCTTCGGCGAAGTGGGCCGCCCACGCGGGTGAGGACTCGAGCTCGCGGTTGATGCGCGCGAGGAGTCCCGCGATCGCCAGCTTCCGGGCGGCGGCGGGGTCGCTCGACTCGGCGGCGGCCTGGAGCGCGTAGGGCGCGCCCTCGCTCTTGAGCAGTTTCGGGATGGCCCGCCCCGGTGTCGCCGGGCTCGCGCGTCGCGCCCAGGCGGGGCTGAGCTGCGCGGCGGCGAGGCGGGCCGTCTCCGGCGAGCGTTGGCCCGGTGCCTTGAGCAGGCGCTGGAGCCCCGCCCAGTTGGACCGGTAGCACCAGGTGTCGGCGACGGTGTACCGCGGCCCGTAGAGCGGCGGGTGCTGTCCAGAGATCGGGAAGGTGTCGGCGTCGAGGCGGTCGAACCCGTTGGGGAACGCGACGACGTAGCGGCCCAGGTCGATCGGGTCGTAGTCGGTCTGCAGGGTGAGCCGCAGCGCGTAGAGGCCGGAGAACTCGAACGGGTCGTCCTCGGCGAGCCGGATGGCGAAGCGGTGCGTGTCGCCGGCGCGGACGATCTTGTCGACGCGCGCACTCGGCCGCGGGTCGAGTTTGCCGTCGAGCACGACGGTCGTCGGCGGCGACTCGGGGATGTCGCCGCTGCCGCTGCCCGTTGCGCAGTGGCTGAAGCCCGCGTAGTCCTCGACCGTCGCGACGACCCGGTCGATCCGCAGGTCCTTGCGCCCGCTGTTCTCGAGCGTGACATTCACGCGCGGCGCGGTGTCCGGTCCGTTCGCCGAGGCGCCGCCAACGCCGGTCGCTGCGGCGCCACCGGCCCCGTTCGCCGAGGCGCCGCCAACGCCGCTCGCTGCGGCCTGCTGCTCGGCGTAGCTCGCGGCAGGCGGGTTCTGGAGCTCGTGGGCCGCGACCGTCACGTCGGGCTTGGCGAACGCGCGGTCCCAGAGCTCACCCGGCCAGAGCGCGATCACCGCCGAGACGGCCCCAGCGATCGCAGCGATCTTGCCGGCGTTGCCGCTCACGCGGTCGAGCAGCGTGCGCCGCCCCGGATCCGGCCCCCCAGCCATCGACGGCCAGCCTAACTGGGCGAGCGCCGAGGCGCCAACGCAGCCCGCCGCCAGCGGGTGACGCCCGCAAGCCCTGGACCGAGACGACCGTTTCGGTGCCGCCGCCCTCCAGGGCTCGACGTGGCGCCGGAAGCCCTGGACCGAGACGACCGTTTCGGGGCCGCCGCCCTCCAGGGCTCGCCGCGGCGCCAACTGCGCGGGCGCCGGCCGAGCCACGCGCCCTACGTCGTCAGCGGCGCCCCGCCGCGCCCTACGTCGTCAGCGCCGCCCCGGCGCGCTCTACGCCGTCAGCGGCGCCCCGGGCGCTGCGGCGACGTCGGCCGCGGAGCGCGTGAAGCCGGCGACGTCGTAGACGGCGTCGCGGATCCGGCCGCGGAAGGCGCCGACGTCCCACTGCTCGGCGTGGATGCGGATCGCGGAGTGGTCGAGCGCGCCCGGGTCGAAGGCGCGGATGGCGGCCTCGATCGAGTCGGGCGTCTGCTCGTCGAAGAAGGCGCCGGTGACGCCCTCGACCACGGTGTGGGTCGCGCCGCCGCCGCGGTAGGCGACGATCGGCGTCCCGCAGGCCATCGCCTCGACCGGGACGAGCCCGAAGTCGTCCTGGCTGGGGAAGAGCAGGGCGCGGCAGCGCTGCATCAGGTCGACGACCGAGGCGTCGTCCTGCTGGCCGAGGAAGGTGACGTTTGGCGGCGCGATCCGCTTGAGGTCGGCGAGGGCCGGCCCGCCGCCGGCCACGACCAGCGGGAGCCCGAGCTTGCGGAACGCCTCGACCGCGACGCCGACCCGCTTGTAGGGCTCGATCAGCCGGCTGCAGATCAGGAAGAACTCCTCGCGCGGCCGCTCGCTCGGACGGAACAGGCCGCAGTCGATCGGGGCGCCGATCACGTCGGGCTTGATGCCGTAGAACCGCTCGATCTGCTGGCCGGTGTACGGCGACTGCGTGAGGTAGCGCGCGACGCGGCGAGCGGCGCGCTTGTCGGTGTGGCGCATCGCCGCCGCGACCGTGCGGAAGCCGATGTCGCCGGCCGAACTCGACGACCAGATCGTCTGGTACGCGTCCTGCATCGACCAGGCGAACCGCAGCGGGCTGTGGCAGTAACAGACCTGCGGCGCGTCGTTCTTCGTGCGGAAGTAGTGCGCGAACGCGTACGAGCTCGACAGCACCACGTCGGCCTCCGGCAGCCGCCGCGCGGCGATCAGCGCGGGGTAGAGCGGCGTGAGCATCCGGAAGCGGTCGAGGACGGCGTCGCGCTCGGGCAGCAGCGAATGCCAGCGGTCGCCGATGCCCATCCGCTCGGCGACGGCCTGCCGCCCACCGACGGTCCACACCTGCGCCTCCGGGAACTCGGCGGCGAGCATCGCCGTGACGCGCTCAGCGCCGCCGTACACCTCCGCGAAGTCATGGGTGATGACGACCCGCGGCTCCTTCTGAGCAGGGGTCATCGCGGGTTCGGAGGGTGTGGGACATTCATGATGTGGGCGCTCGGTCGTGGGGTGCGGAGGTGGGTTCGCTACCGCCGAGGGTGAGCGCCGAGCCCTCAGTCGCTGGAGTCCTCGTCGAGCAGGACGGTGCCGCGGTTGCGCCGCAGGATCACCGCCGCCACTGCGCCGATGGCCGACATGCCGACCAGTCCCCAAACGAATTCACTGCCGACGGTCGGTCCGCCAGCCACCGCTTTGGTCGTCGCCTTCAGCGGGCTGTTCGACGGGTCGGCCGGCGCAACGACGGCGCCACCGCCGCCCGTTCCCGAGCCGCCCCCGGCGCCGCCAGCCCCGCCGGCGCCTGAACCGGAGCTGCCGCCCGCGCCAGAGCCCGAGGACCCGTCGCTGGACTTGCTGCTGCCGCTCTTGCCGCCGCCGCCCGAGCCCTTGCCGGACCCGCCGCCACTGGAGCCGCCGGCGAGCGATGCGACCGCGGCGCCGTCGGCGCCTGCGCTCTGGAGCGCCTGCGACGTGCTCCGCGACACGCCGCTACCGCTGCTCGAACCGCTGGAGCCCTTGGCGCCGGAGCGGGCGTCGCCCGGGTTGTTGCGGCCGCCCTTGGCGTCCGGGATCGCCTCGCAGTACTGCTCCAGCGCGCTCGTGCCGGGGGCGCCCTGGCACCCAGCAGCCGCGGCGCCGCCCGGCGCAGCCAACGTCAGCGCCGTCGCGGCAGCGCCCAGCGCGACCATGCGCGTCGGGGCCGGGAGGCGGAGGATGGAGCGGACAGGACGACCCTGCATGGTGTCGTCTACGCGTCGCCCGGCGGTCTTCTGACAGTCGTTCACGGCTGACCACCCGCTCATTGGAAGAACTGCCCCTTCGGCCGCAGGCGCTTGGCCTCGCGGTAGGCCTTGATCGCCGCCTCGGGCTCGCCCGCCTTCGCCTCGATCCGCGCGAGGACCAGCGGCAAGCGCCAGTCGTAGCGGTCGCGCGCGATCGCAAGCTGCAGCGCCCGGCGGGCCGACGCCCACTGGCCGTCTTGCTCGTCGACGAGCCCGCGCTGGAGGAACGGGGAGGACGCCCAAGGCTGGATGCCGATGGCCTCGTCGGCGTGGGCGCGGGCCGCAGCGAGATCGCCAGCGGCGACGTCGGCCTGGCTGCGCCGCACCTCCGACGTGCCCACCAGCCCGGGCAGCAGGACGAGCACCGCGAGCAGCGCCGTCGCGACCAGCCCGCTGCGAGCGACCCAACCGCCGCCACGCGGCGCATCGTCGACCGCGACCGGCGTCGCCGCAGGGGCGCCGGCGGCATCCGCAGCGCCAACGCCGGCGGCATCCGCATCGCCATCGCCGTCAGCAACCGCATCGCCATCGCCGTCAACAGCGACCACGTACCCGCCGGGCTTCCCGGCCGCGATCACGACGCCCACCAGCCCGAGCGCCAGCAGCGCTAGCGCCGACACCTCCCAGAACCAGTCGAACGCCGTGCCGAACACGAAGGCCGCCAGCGCCGCGCCGGCGCCAGCCAGGTGCCCGCGATCCACCGCGGTGCCGGCACGCCGCACGGCCGTTACGACCGCCGCCGCGATCGAGCCGACGAACCCGACCAGCAGGAGCAGCCCGAGCGTGCCCTGCTCGCTGAGCGCCTCGAGGAACGCGCTGTGGGCGTCGCGGACGAACTGGGTGTCCTCGGCGTGCAGGTTGTAGGTCAGCTCGAAGGTCCCGGCGCCGCTGCCGTGGGCCTTCTCGTCCTTCCACGAATCCAGGGCGACGCGCCACTGGGCGACTCGGTAGCCGTTGCTCAGCGTCGCCAGGCGCTTGGTCGGGTCGCTGGCCTGGTCGGTGTTCTCGACCTTCGAGAACTTGTCCCACGCCTCCTGGCCGCGCTGGGCGACCGCGACGCCGCCGACCACGACGGCGACCACGGCGCCTGCCGCGAGCGCGATCTGCGCGGCCCGGCGGGGCAGCGCGACCCGGTCGAGCCCAAACCGCTGCGCGGCCCACGCCACCGCCGCCAGAACGAGCCCAGCGACCACGACCACCGCGACGACCTTGCCGCCGCCCTGCGTCCCGGACCCCTGCGCGATCTGGTCGGCGCCGCTCACGACGCTCACCGCGACGAGGCCCGCGAGCGCCGCAGCCGCGCTGTGCAACACGAGCGTCCAACGGTGCTTCGACAGCGCGACCAGCACGACGAGCCCGACCAGCGCCGCGCCGATCGAGGACCGCGAATACGTGAGGTAGACGACCGTGACCGCGAGCGGCAGCGGCGCCAGCGCGAGCGCGCGCTCCCAGCCGCGCGCGGCATGCGCCGACACGGCCAGCAGCAGCAGACCCGTCACGACACCCCACGAGCCGACCGCGTTCCAATAGCCGAGCGGCGCCGCCATGCGCGACGTCATCTCGGTGAAGACGATGGCGTCGGTCTGCCCGAGGAAGCCGGGGGAGAGGCGGTTGCCGAGCGCCGCGGCGCACACCGCGACGGCGCCGAGCAGCAGTCCGACGAAGACGCCGCGCCACAGCCGCGCAGGCAGCGCCCAGCCGATCAGCACGACCGGCGCGAGGTGCGTGACCATGCGCCCGAGCTCGGTGACGCTGCGCTCCTCGCTGATGCTGGCGCCGAGGTTCACGGCGATCCAGAGCGCCATGCCGGCGCCGAACCCGATCACGAGCAGGCCAGGAACCGCAGGGCGCACCGGGCGCCGGCTCGTGACCAACGCGGTCAGTCCGACGAGCCACCACAGCACGACCGCGACGGCCTGCCGGTCGACGAGGTCGTAGCTGCCGTCAGCGATCGCGCTGACGAACAGCAGCGCGGCGGCGCTGAGCGCGGCGCCCCCGAGGGCGAGCAAACGCGGCGAGCGGGACGTCACGCCGCGCCACAATGACAGGCCCGCGCCGCCACCGGCGTGATTTCGCCCCCGGCGCGTTGAGCATCCGTCATCGCGCCGGGCAAGCCTTCGCCGCCGCCGCGCCTACGACGTCTTCCAGGGGATCGACACCTCGGCGCCCTGCACGGCGCGCAGGTTCACGTCCGGTCCGACGCGCAGCTTGCCCGTGACGACACCGCCGCCGGCGCTCTTGAGCTTGGCCGCTTGCTTCCAGACACCGGGCGAGGTCTCGACCTGCACGACCACCGGGCCGGTGCCCGCGGGCTTGGCCCAGAGCTGCGCGACGCCGCGGTCGCGGAACGCCGCGAACGGGAACCGGAACGCGGTGAACGCCGGCTTGGGCGTGTCCTGCGAGGGATCGGCGCCGCGGGCGAAGACACCCGACTGGAAGGACGTGTTCCAGTCGCTGCCCTGCGCCATGTCGCGCGAGCCGAACCAGAAGATGTGGCGGACGCCCGACTTCCACAGCAGGTAGAAGGCGCCCTGCATGTACTGGGCGTGGGTCGTGAGGTCGAGGCCCGAGGGATCCGGCGCCGACTCCCAGCTCATCTCGGTCATCCACACGTTGGCGGCGGCCTTGGTGCTGAGCGTCCCGGCCTTGGCGGCGGCCTTGACCACGCGGGTGAGCTTGGGCATGTCGGGCACGACGGCGTCGTCGGCGTTGCGGGCGGTGCGCCACGGCGGGCCGATCGGATACGTGTGGTGGGCCCAGCCGTCGACCTTGAGCTTCGGGCAGCTCTTCTTGCCCGTCGACTTCGTGCCCTTCGTCGTGACGCAGAGCAGGTCGCGGTAGAACGCGACGGGCTGGATGCGCGGGTCGCCGACCTCGAGATCGCCGAACGGCGCGCTGCCGCCGGCGAGCACCTTGGCCTTCGGCTGCACCGACTTGACGCCGCCTGAGAACGCGTTCACAAGCTTGCGGAAGTGGCCGGGGCTGAAGGCCCTGTACTTGCCGCCGGCCTTCTCCCACTGCGGCGAGAGGTAGGTGCTGAGGTTCGGCTCGTTCCACGCCTGGAAGAACGCGACCTTGGGCAGCGCCTTGCCGGGGTTGGCCGGATCCGGGTACGTGCCCGAGTAGCGCCTGGCGAGCGCCTGGCCGAAGATCCCGTAGGCGACCGGGTCCGGCTTCCAGCTGCCGACCGGCGCCGTCTTGCTCACGGCCGGGCGGCCAGCGCCTTCAGCCCAGGCCGGAGCCTCGATCGGCCAGACGACCGTCTGCATCCCGACCGCGGCGATCGAGCGCACCTGCCGGTCGATGTCGTCCCACACGTAGCCGCTCCAAGCCGGGTCGGCGGCGAGCGTCGCGGGCTGCGGCGCCGCCGTCGCGTTGCGGGCCACGAGCCGCCAGAACAGCGTGATCCGCCACTCCTTGGCGCCTGTCCTCCTGCCGTTCTCCATCGCGGCGGCGAGCGCGGGCTCGTTGACCGGCGAGTTCAAGAAGCCCGAGAAGCGCGCGACCTCGAAGTCGTTGAAGCCGAGCGTCAGCGGGTCGGCCGCCGAGGCGGGCGCCACGCCCTGCGAGGCAGGCAGCACGAGGGCGACGGCGAGGGCCGCCAGAAGCGCGCGCAGCCGCGGAGCGCGCACGGTCGTGCGACGGCGGGCGCCGGGGAAGGGGGACGTCATGGGGTCTTGTACGGCGCGGGGCGCTGCGCTCTGACAGCCGTGCGATGCGTCTCATTCGCCTGCAAGCGCCCTTGGATGCCTGGTCAATCCACCAAGGCGCGGGGTAGACTGCGCCGCCGATGCCCGCCCCCGTAGTGCTCGCCCACACCAGCGTCCTGGCCGGACGCGAGATCTAGCCTGTGCCGGCGCAGAAAACGGTCCGGATCATGGGCACCCACGGGGTGCCCGCCGCCTACGGCGGCTTCGAGACAGCGGCCGAGAACGTCGGCCTCTTCCTCGTGCGCCAGGGCTGGCGCGTGATCATGTACTGCCAGGTCCCTGGCACCGGCCCGATCACGGAGGACACCTGGAACGGCATGGAGCGGGTGATGATCCCGATCGACGTCGAGGGCTGGAAGGGCACGTCGAAGTACGACCTGATCTCGATCCGCCACGCGATGAAGACGAAGGACCTCGTGCTGACCTTCGGCTACAACACGGGCCTCTTTCAGACGCTGCTGCGCGCGCGGGGCATCCCGAACGTGGTCAACATGGACGGCATCGAGTGGTCGCGCCGGCGCTGGGGCTTCATGAAGCAGGCGATCCTCTACGTGAACGAGCGCTTCTCGGCGGCCTTCGGCAACCACCTGATCGCCGACCACCCCGTGATCGAGGGCTACCTCTACACGCGGGCGCCCAAGCGCAAGATCACGACGATCACCTACGGCGCCGACCCGGTCAGTCCGGCGGACGCGCCCGCCAGCGGCCTGCCGGACGGCATCGAGCCCGGCACCTACCTCAACCTGATCGCCCGCCCGATCCCGGAGAACTCGATTCTCGAGATCATCCAGGGCTTCTCGCGGAAGAAGCGCGGAGTCAAGCTCGTCGTGCTCGGCAACTTCCTGGACGACGACGAGTACCACCAGCAGGTGCTCAAGGCCGCCAGCGACGAGGTCGTCTTCGTCGGCGCGATCTACGAGCCCGAGCGCGTGAAGGCGATCCGCTACCACTCGCTCGGCTACATGCATGGCCACACGATCGGCGGGACGAACCCGTCGTTGGTCGAGGCGCTGGCCGCCGGCAACCCGGTCTTCGCGCACAACAACGCCTACAACCGCTGGGTCGCCGACCAGGCGGGCGTCTACTTCGAAACGGCCGACGAGCTGTCGGCCCAGCTCGACGAGGTCCTCGGCGACAAAGACAAGCTCAACGCCCTCCACGAAGCAGCGCTCGCGCGCCACGCTTTGGAGTTCACGTGGGAGCGCGTCGCGGGCCAGTACGAGCAGCTGCTCCTCCGTTTTCACCCGTAACCACGGCGCGCCGCCTGCCCGGTCAACGGTGGGCAGCCCCGAGACGTTTCTGGGGTATTTCTTGCCTGCTTGCTCCGGCAACCCGATTGAGGGACACTGAAAGGACAGTGCCGTCCGCACCAACGGCGCTGCTCTCCGTCGCCTCTTGGCGCGCAGGCCGCTCTCAATAGCCCGCGCAGTGATCCCTATCACTGGCAGGTCTCCCACTCCCACCGGTATTTTGACTGTCCGTGCCTAACGCTGAACTTCGCCCCGCAGATCCCCCGATGCAGGCTCCGACAGACCTTCTGAAGGTCGGCATCGTCGGTCTGGGCAAGATGGGCTTGTCCCATCTCGCGATGGTCAAGCCCCATCCGAATGTCGATCTCGTCGGCATGTGCGATACGTCGGGGTACACCTTGGGCGTGCTCGAGAAGTACACCGGCGTCAAGGCCTTCAAGGACTTCAACGCGTTCATCCGCGATGTCGAGATGGACGCGATCTTCATCGCGACCCCGTCGACGACCCACGCGTGGATGGTCAAGGCGGCGCTGGAGCAGGGCCTGCACGTGTTCTGCGAGAAGCCGTTCACGCTCACGGCCAAGGACGCCGACGAGCTCACCGCCCTGGCCCGCGAGAAGAACCTCGTCACGCAGGTCGGCTACCACAACCGTTTCGTGGGGGCCTTCCAGGAGGTCAAGCGCCTGGTCGACCTCGGCGCGATCGGCGAGATCACGCACGTCACCGGCGAGGCGTACGGCCCGGTCGTGCTCAAGTCCAAGGGCGGCACGTGGCGCACGCAGTCGACCGCTGGCGGCGGCTGCCTCTACGACTACGCGGCGCACGCGATCAACCTCGTCAACTGGTACGTCGGCGAGCCGACGGGCGTCGGCGGCACGGTCCTCAACAGCATCTTCTCCAAGGAGACCGACGACGAGGTCTTCTCGACGCTCTTCTACCCGGGCGGGCTCTCGTCGCAGATCTCGGTGAACTGGAGCGACGAGTCGCAGCGCAAGATGAGCACGCGGATCCACCTCTTCGGCACGAAGGGCCGGATCTACGTCGACCGGCAGGAGTGCCAGGTCTACCTGCGCGACACCGCGACGCCGCCGCCGGGCTACGACTTCGGCTGGAACGTGAAGTACACGACCGACCTCACCGAGCCGGTCTGGTTCTACCTCCGCGGCGAGGAGTACAGCGCGCAGATCGACGCGTTCGTGCA
The DNA here is from genome assembly GCA_023404805.1 of Actinomycetes bacterium. GTDB lineage: Bacteria > Actinomycetota > Thermoleophilia > Solirubrobacterales > Solirubrobacteraceae > JAGIBJ01. The sequence goes on from JAEYAL010000174.1 coordinate 9,839, forward strand.
GAACTCGCTCAGCGGCCAGACGGACAACGTGAACGACTTCGCGAGCGCGGCCGTGACCGACCGCGTGATGGCCTTGATGGTCGCTGACAGCAAACGCGGACCTACCACCCTGTCGGGCAACGCGCCCGAGCTGGTGCCCGTGACCCGCCGCACCGGCGGGCTCATGGGCTGGGTCCGCTCGAATATCGCCGGCAAGCTCAGCACGGCGGGGGCCGCATGATGGATCGACTCCTGTTTGGCGACAACCAGTTCTTCGGCGTGAACCACATGTCGGAGGAGAAGGCTCGCGCGCAGCAGATGCGCTTCCAGCCGATCGAGAACGTGATCGCCGTGCTCGACGCCGCCTACGACGAGGGCGTCAAGACCTTCATGTGCACGACGCACGACCGCATCGGCGAGGTCTGCGACCACATGCGCGCCAACCCGGCCCGCTACTCCGACTTCGTGTTCTTCCCGGGCATGCCCTACGCCCACAAGTACGCGAACGCCGTCACCGAGGAGGGCATGCTGGGCGCCGTCCAGAAGTTCCTCCCGGACGAGGGCTTCGTCAACGCCGCCGTGCGCGGCGCGTCCTCCGTCGCCAAGCGCGACATCGAGGGCCTCACGACCCTCCTCATCGACGCCGAGATGAAGATGTTCGAGGGCCTCAGCACGCCCGTCATCTGGCTGCAGAACGTCGTCGTCGACCTCCTCCTGGGCCTCGGCTTCAAGGACGCCTTCAAGATCTTCGCCGACCACGTGAAGACCCGCTACAACGCCGAGCCGGGCTTCATCACGATGAACCTGCCGCTCCTGCTGCAGACCCTCTCCGAGGTCGGCGTCGAGAACCCGATCGTCTGCTCCAACATCAACAAGATCGGCTTCCGCATGTGCGGCGGCTTCGACGCCTACGACCGCGCCCTCCGCGAGCACCAGTGCCGCGCCGTGGCCATGTCGGTCTACGCCTCGGGCGCCATCCCGCCCGCCGAAGCCATCGAGTGGGTCTGCCAGCAGCCGAACATCGAGTCGATCGTGTTCGGCGCCTCCAGCAGGGCCAACATCAAGAACACCGTCGAGCTCGTCTCGCGGTACTGGGACCTGTCGCGACCGTCGGTCGCGGCGTAAGTTCCCCGCATGGCAGTTCGGTTCCGCCGGCCGACCGGCAGCTCACGATGAGAGTCCTCGTCGTCACGAACATGTACCCGACCGAGCAGGAGCCCGGTTTCGCGCCGTTCGTGAAGGAGCAGGTCGACGCGATCCGCGAGCGGCCTGAGATCGAAGCCATCGACGTGCTCGTCATCGATGGCCGCGCTTCGAAGCTCAACTACTTCAAGGCGATGCCCGAGGTGCGGCGCCGCGTGAAGTCGGGGTCGTACGACCTCATCCACGCGCACTACGGGCTGTCGGGTGCCGCCGCGATGGCGCAGCGCAAGGTCCCGCTCGTGGTGACCTACCACGGCAGCGACGTCGACAACGACGTCCCATCGCGGCGCTGGCAGCGCTGGGTGTCGCGCGTCGTCGCCCGCCGCGCGGTCAACATCACGGTGAGCAAGCCGATCCACGACCGCCTCGGCCGCGAGTCGGTGCTGATCCCTTGCGGTATCAGCATGGAGGCGTTCCAGCCGCGCGACCGCGAGGACGCGCGGCGGGAGATGGAGTTCCCCGACGGATCGACCGCGCTGCTGTTCCCGTCCAACACCTGGCGCGCTGAGAAGGAATATCCGCGCTTCGAGAAGGTCGTCGAGGTCCTGCGCGGCCGCGGCGTGAACGTGCACCCGATCGTCTTCGAGGGCTTTCAGCGCGAGCAGGTGCCGGTCCTGATGGCAGCAGCCGACGTCATGGTGATGACGTCGAGCGTCGAAGGCACGCCCGTCGCCGTCATGGAAGCCCTGGCGTGCGGCCTCCCGGTCGTCTCCACCGACACCGGCGACGTGAAGGCGATGCTCGAGCCGACCGACCGCTCCTACGTCGGCGACTTCGACGCCGAGGAGTTCGCCGACCAGGCGCTGCGCTTCGCCGAGCCGACCGTGTCGCGTGAGCGCCACGCGGGGGCTGAGCTCTTCGACATGGACGTCATCGTCGACCGGATCGTCGACGTGTACCAGCGAGCGCTCGCGCGCTGACGGGCTACCCGGGTTGGCGCGCGAACTGAACACGACGGTGACGGGCAGTCTGGCCGCGGCGCTTGGCCGCTTGATCCATCTCTTCGCGCGGCTCGCGCGGTCCGTTGCCGGGGTCAAACCCGCGCCTGCGAGCTCAGGTCGGCCGTCGGTCGCCGTGCTTTGCGAGTCTTTCGTCCGGTACAGCACGGCGCAGGCCGTCGGCTTGCAACAGGCAGGGGCTGACGTGACGCTCTACTACGTCGATCGCCTCAGCGAGTTCGACGACGACGAGACCGAACGCGACCTCGTTCTCAAGGACGCTGTCGAGGCAGGCGTTCGTGTCGTGAAGCTGCCGGCGCGCAACATGCGGCGTCTCGCGAGCCAGACTCGCGACCTCCACCGCGACCTGGCTTCGCACTCGCCGGAATGGCTTGTGGTGCACGCTCACATCGACCCTCGGTACGCGACGCTGGGCCTGCGGTTCCGCGTGCTCGCGTTCGTCCACGACCCTCGTCCGCATAGCGGGGACTACGAGTCGGCGTTCCCGGTCTGGGTCCGCGCGCTTCAGCGCCTCTCGGAGGTCATGTCCGACCGCCTGTTGCTCCACTCGGACCGCCTCGTTCCAGACATCGTCCCGTTCTTGCGGAGCGTTCCCGTGACGGTGATTCCGCACGGCACGCTCACCGCCGACGCCCCGATGCCGATCCCGGCCGCGCCCCGGCTGGTGTTGACCGGTCGGCTCATGGAGTACAAGGGCATCGACGTCGCGCTCGAAGCGTTTGCCGACGTACAGCGGGTTCGGCCCGACAGCACCCTCGTACTCGCGGGCCGCGGACAGATGGGGGAGGAGATCCGCCGCGCAGCTCCGGCCAACGTCGAGCTGGTGGACCGGTACCTCACGGAGGAAGAGATGGACGAGCTGCTCAACTCGGCGACGCTCGTGCTTCTTCCCTATCGCGACGCAACGCAGAGCGGCGTCGGCCTTCAGGCCTTGGGGCGTGGCATCCCTTGTGCTGTGAGCGACGCCGGTGCTCTTCCGGACCTCGTCCCGCCGTCGATGCCCACGTTGGTTTCGCGGCGCGGCGAATCGGCAAGCCTCGCGACGTCGATCCTGAGCAACATCGACCAGACCGCCGAGCATCGCGATGAGGTCCTTGAGTTTGCTCGAACCAACTTTGACTGGAAGGCGGTCGGCCGTTCGCTGCTCGCCAAGCTAGGCACCACCCCCGAACGAGGCGAGCAGCATGTCGGCTAACTCGATGATCTCGAAGCTCCGAGAGTCGATTCCGCCCGAGACCCGCCGCGACCTCTGGAACGTCTACGACAAGGGCATCGCCCGCGCAGGCTTGAAGACAGCGCGGCTCGGGTCTAAGAAGGCTCGGGCTGCCGCAACGGCCACTACGGCTGATGCTTCGCCGTTGTTTGTCCTGACGGCCGCGTTCGGATCGATGGGCGATCAAGCGTTGGCGGCTGGCTCGCTGGAACTTGCACGCCTGAAGGGCTGGTCGGCGCACGCGTTGGTGCCAGGCGACGCTCGCCCCTGGCACGACGTCGGCATCACTGAGACCAGCACGCTAGATACGTGGAACTCACTGGTGCTGCGCCGGGTCTCCGATTCGGGTTGGCGGCAGCTCCCGACGCGTGATGTCTACGTGATCGGCGCCGACGTGATCGATGGCCGTTACGACCACGGTGCAGTGTCGCTGCGCGTCCAGCTGCTCAACGCCGCAGCCTCGATCGGCAAGACCGCCAAACTCATCAACTTCAGCCTCTCGACCGCACCGACTAAGGCGAGTTTGGCACTGCTGCGAGGCCTAGCCCCGGCCGTTGAGCTCTGGGCCCGCGACGAACCCTCACAGGCCCGCGGCGAGCAGCTTCTCCAGCGGAGCATCGGTCTTGCTCCCGACGTTGGTGCGTTCTTGAAACCGAACGGCGGCCCACGTGTGGATGCACTCGTGGCAGCGGACCAGCGGATCCCGATTGTTCTGGTCCCGAACGCCCACATGAGCACCGACTTCGGAGTCGGACGTTCCGAGCTTCTTCAGTACTGGCACGACCTGGCGGAGGCACTCGTCGGAGACGGCGAGCGCGTGGTCCTCATGCCGCACGACACTCGTGCTTATCCAGACGATCCGGGTTTCTGCCAGGAATTGTCAGACAAGCTGTCTGCCAGCGGCTCCGAGGTCGAACTCTTCGTGCCAGAGCATGGAGCGCAGGCGAAGGCGGTTGCAGCAACTGCTCGCTTGCTTATCGGCGCGCGCATGCACGCCTGCGTTGGATCACTCAGCGTTGGAACGCCGACGCTTGGCCTCGACTACCTCGACAAGTTCGCGGGACAGTTCGCGTGGTTTGGCGGCCACGGGATCGCTTCGCCGTTCGATGCGACTGTGACGGCGGCGGACAGCTTGGCCAGCGCGCGCAAGCTGCTGGCCGGCGCACGCGGCCCCTCGAACGCGCTCTCGGCCGACAAGGTCGGTTGGCTCGATGTGTGTGGGCAAAGCCGATGAGTGGGGCGACCCGCGATGGCTGAGGCTGCGGCCCCAAAGAAGCAGAAGACGGCGCTCGCCACCGTCGTATTCGCCGCCGGGACGACACTGCCGCGTGTCCTAACGCTGATCTTCCTGCCGGTCTACACGGCGTCGCTCACGACGAGCGAGTACGGCCGCCTTTCGGTGCTGCTCTGGCTTGGCGTGATCATCGGCATGGTGCTCCCGCTCGGCCTTGATCTCGCGGTGTTCCGGAACTACTTCAAGTTCGAGGGCGAGAAGCAAACGCAGCAGGACTATGTAAGCACCGTCTGGCTGCTCGTCGCGGCAGTCGCACCAGCGTTTGCGCTCGTGACCTGCGGGGTGCTCGCACTCGCGGTCGGCGATCAGCAGCTTCTCGGAGATCTGGTGTTCACCATTGTCGCGTACGCCGTCTACGCCGTGGCGGTGCCGATCCCCCTCACGGTCCTGCGCGCGGAGAAGCGACTCAAGGCTTTCATCGTTGTGAGCGTCGTCTCGGCGTTCACGCAGACGACAGCCGTGCTTGTGGCGGTCGCGGTTCTAGACGCTGGCGTTCGCGGCTGGCTCGTCGCGACGCTCGCCGCCAACCTCGTGACGCTAGTTGTGGCTGCGGTGGTTCTGCCTTTCCGCTGGCCCCGCGCCTGGCAGTGGTCGTCCGCGAAGGAATCGACGGCGCTCGGCGTGGTCTTCATCCCGCACTTCCTCGCCCACTGGGCATTGATGGGCGGGAACCGCTTCGTGCTCGCAGCCGTCGTGACGCCAGCAGCCGTCGGTGTGTTCAGCCTGGCCTCCAACCTCGCGGTCCCGGCGCACACGCTGGGCCAAGCTCTGACCCAGGCCCTCACGCCGAACTACGCCAGAGCCGCCCACCACCCTGATTCTGTCCAATACGTCCCAAAGACCATGGCTCGGCAGATCGCGATCGTCCTCCTGGGATGCATGGTGATCGCGCTCGTGATCCCGCCAATCGTCCACCTGATCACGCCAGCGCCGTACTGGGGGGCAGCAGACCTCGCGCCCTGGCTCGTGCTGGGCTACGCGTTCCTCGGGCTGTACTACGTCCCGATGAATCTGGTGACCATGGTCGGCGGTAAGGCTCGCGGCACGTGGGCATTTCCAGTGGGGGCAGCTGTCATCGCCCTCGTGCTCACGTACGCGGTCGCCGATACCGACAACCTGGTTCCCTCTGCGGTGGCGACGAGTCTCGGTTTCGGCATTCTGCTCGTCTGCGTCGCGATCTACGCGGCGAGAACCGACCGATCCCAGCTCGCTGGCCTGCACGTGCCCTGGGGGCTGGCTTCGGGGTGTGGGGCCTACGCGCTCTGCGTGTACCTGCTCGGAGCCGAGTTCACCGCCAATGACACCCTCGCCGGGTTGCTCGAGCGAAGCGTGATCTCACTGGTTGCGCTGATCGGAGCGGTCTTGGCTGCTCGGCGTCTAGGCCTGCTCGGTGCTGCTCCGACGCTGTCCAACACGTTGCCAGCGGTGGCAGCCGAAGGTAGCGTGAAGTCCGTTGACTAAGTCGGCGGCTACACCCATTGCAGCGCCCGGCGCTGTGTCGCTTGCGAACGCAGGGTCGCCGGTGACCGCTCGAGCTCGCCTGGCCGCGAGTGACCGCACCTGGATGCAGTGGGCGCTGATCATCGCGCTGTTCTTCCTCACGGTCTACCCGCGTGAGAAGTTGCTGATCGGAGATTCGAGCTACGTCGGAATCGCCGGCGGCGGTGTGACCGTCTCGCCCTACAACCTCGCAGTTTTCGGATTGGCGGCGCTTGTGACGCCGTGGGCGCTGGTCTCGGGTAGGCCGGTCATCCCTCGGGTGGCATGGGTATTCGTAGTCACGGTCCTATTCGCAGCCGTGACGGTCTGGCCGCATGATGCGATCCGAGCTGGCGGCGTTATCCACTGGCTCGCCGCTGTTGCGGCCTGGTTCTCAGGCTCGGTTCTGGCTACCCGCGCGCTCGCAAGCCAGCGCGGTCTCCGGATGCTGGCCTTTGCGATTCTGACCATCGCGTCGATCGAGCTTGCGGTCTCCCTGGCGCAGCTCGCCGGGGTCGAGATCAACCCGACGGGTCAGGAATACCTCAAGGGACGGACTAACGGAACGATGGGACATCCCGGCGACGAAGGCAAGAATCTCTTCCTTCTGTTTGTCGTCTGTCTTGCGCTGCTCCCGATCGGGGATCGGCGCACAAGACGCATCACTTGGCTGGCTGCCGCGGTCCTCGTCGTACCGCTCGCGTTGTCGCAGGGCCGCGCGAACATCATCGCCGTCGTCTTCGCGGTGCTTCTTTGGGCGGCGCTTTCGCCCGGTACCTCGGTGCGAGGCATGAAGACAGCGCGATGGCTCATTCCCGCACTGGTATTGCTGTCAATCGCTCCGGTTGCGACCGTTCTTCAGGAGAGGTTCCAAGAGGACCCGTCGGGCGGCCCGCGAGGCCATCTCACTGAGGTCGGTCTCCACCAGATCAGCACCAGCCCGTTTGCCGGTACGGGACCCAACGGCTACATCCAAGTCGTCTCGCAATACGACCGCTACGCCGCGGACTTCAACTTCCCGGTCCACAACGCGTTCCTGCTGACGACCGCGGAGCTCGGAATCTTCTGCGCTGTCTTGTTGTGGTCGGTGGTCGGCACCGCGGTCTGGCAGGCGTGGAAACGTCGACGGAACTCGGGGCGTAGCGGCGCTTTCGCGCGCGCTCTCATCGCGGCGACGCCAGGCATGTTCGTCATCCTCTATACGGGTTGGGGCGGCATCGCCCGGTCCGTCCTCCTGCTCACCTGGTTCTTGCTGGGGATCTTCTATTCGCAGCTCCACGCGGTTGAAGAGTCGCCGCCGGAAGCCGTCCGCAGCGCGGCGGGCGAGCCGCAACCCAGAACGACGTCTGCTCTGCTCGAGTAGTCGACGGCGCGTCAACTTCGTCTCGTTCCTGATAACTGCGTCACGGAGCACGAGAAAACGCCCTGCTGATGGGCTATCTTCAGCGCGTCTGATGGCCCCACAAGTCGAGTCCCGCAAAGCGAAACTTCTAGGGCCGTTCTATGGCCCCCTGCGGCGAGTCTCGCAGCGGCTCCAGACCGCGCGCGAGTTCCGTCGAGACCACCAACGTTACGCACAGCACAGCGGGTGGCTCGAGGCGGAACTTCCTGACGTCCTTGACGGCGCGCATCTCGAAGCGCAACTCACCAAGGACTACCACCGGGTCGAGAAGGGGCTGGCACTTCGCGAGCCGAAGCGGCCTTTTGGCGCCGAGGTTATGACGCGACTGCAGCGTCACACACCCGCTAACGGGGCCGAAGCGCACAGCGCTTACGCTCGCGATGCGATCGCGGCGCTCGACCTCTGGAACAGCGGCGAAGAGGTGCGTGGTCCGGCTGCCATCGAGCCGCTACGGGCTCCAGATCTCGACCCGGGCGTTGCCACGGCGTTCTTCGAATCGCGAAGGTCGGTTCGGGATTTCGACACCGAGCGGGTTCCCACGCGTGAGGAGCTTCTGGCGGCCACCGAACTCGCGACGCACACGCCATCAGTTTGTAACCGCCAGACGGGTCGCGTCACTTATCTCAGCGGGGACGACGCGCGTCGTGCTCTCGGACTGCAGAACGGCAACGCGGGATTCCGCGATTGCATCCCCTGGGTTGCGGTCGTGACTTCCGACACTCGGTTCTTTGCGGGCCCTGGCGAACGCAACCAGCCGTGGGTCGACGGCGGTCTGTTCGCGATGACGCTCGTTTGGGCTCTCCACGCCCACGGTCTCTCCTCGTGCATGCTGAATTGGTCACAACCGAATGCGGTATCCGACGAAGCTCGCGCGCTGATCGGCATCCCTGAGCACGAAGTGATCATTACGTTCATCGCCGTCGGTTTCGCGCGTGAGGGCCACCTAGTAGCGCGTTCGCCTCGCCGCCCCGTCGAGACGGTCGCGCGCTTCAGCTAGAACTTAGGCCCTTGCGAGCCAGTTGAACCTGGCGTGGGTTCGGAACGCAATCTCGAACGCAGTGAGGTCGTACGGCCCGGTCCCGTCGAGGTCGAACAGGCGATAGCCGAGCTTGGTGAGAAGTTCATGGACTTGCCTGGGCTCGGTATTGAAATGTGGCGCGAGATTTCGCGAATGTTCAAACACCAGCACCGGGCGCGCACGGAGGAGAGTCTCGACGGCGCCTTCAAAGACCCCGAGTTCCGCGCCCTCGACGTCGACCTTGATTAGGGTCGGGAGATAGTCGGTTGGCAGAACGTCGTCGAGCCTCGCGAGCGTCACCTCGATCGTGGCTCGCGGCAGGTCACCAGCCTTCCCGACTGAGAGTCCGCTCAATCCCGGGTTGTCCGGCACAAACTGGAACTCTGCCCGCCCGCTCGTGGCGGCGAGGGCGACCGTGGCGACGCGGACATCAGGGTGGCGTTCGCGCAGAGCGTCAGCGAGCTGCGGGATCGGCTCGAACGCGTAGTGCTCGCCTTCGGGTGCGAGTCTGACCATATCGGCGAGCATGCCGCCGAAATTCGCGCCGACGTCGATGCAGTTGGACCGTGCCGTCAAAGTAGCGGCCATTACGGCCTTCGCGAGCCGGTCATCAAGCCGGTTTCTCCGCGTGACCCGCCCATCGAGTGCATCGCGGACGGCGAGCGCTCGATCCTCCGCGCCCACACGCTTAATCGTTGACGCCAGTGCGTTCCGAGTTCGCGACACGTTCTCCCCAGACGGTCGGGCGGATTAGGACGGCCCCAACGTATCCGGCGTTCGGAGACGAGGCAAAACACTGTGGACCGGCGAAGCGATGGCTTAGTTTGCGGTCTTGTCGACCCCGCCGTACGAGCTGCGGGCGGAGTCGAAAACCAATGCACTTGCTGCGTGGCTCTCCGCGCCGTACCGTTGTACGCAATGGCCGCCACCAAGACCTTCACTGCCGGACACGGAGGGTCGCGGGTCCGCGTGGCCGCGAGCATCTTGCGGCACCATCGGCACGAGGGCGCGGAAATGGCGCGGTACAACGCCCGCCTCGTTAAGCACGTTGCCTCGGAAGTTGCCGCCCAGGACCAGCCTTACGTCCTTGATCTTGGGTGCGGGAGTCGCGCTGCCGTCCCACTTGGGTTGACGTCACTCGGCATTCCAAACGTCGGGATGGACTACGACACCGTTGCCGCTCGCCCGTCCGTCGGCACCATCGTGCGGGTCGCGAAGCGCAACGGCGTCGAGCGCGCAGCGAAGACGGCAGCCCGCATGGCCCTGTTCGACCGCGCGTTCTACCGCGATTTCTCACGCGACCTTGGCGCCGACCTCGACTGGGACGGGCTGAAGGTAGAGGACGGCGACGCGCACAACCTTCGTTTTGAGGACGAGACGTTTTCGTTCGTTCACAGCGTGACCGTGTTCGAGCATCTCCATGACGTGCCGAAGGCCGTCTCCGAGATGAACCGCGTGCTGCGCCCTGGCGGTAAGGCGTACGTCGTCGCGCATCTGTTTCCCTCACTCTCCGGCGGGCACGCGCTCGATTACGCCGGCAACGAACCGCCGGAGCACACGGTGGTGCCGCCGTGGGACCACCTCCGCGAGAACCAGTTCCCCGCGCACGTCTTTCTCAACAAGCTGCGTGCAGACGAGTACGTGGCGGCGTTCAGCGAACACTTCGAGATCGAGTCGCTCGAGTACCGCACTGAAGGCCACGCGTTGCTCACGCCTGAGATCCGCGAGGAGCTTTCGGATTGGTCCGAAGACGACCTGACGCGCCGGCTGATCACGGTCACGCTGGTCAAACCCGGCTAACGCCGTCGCTCGCGGCCTTCAAGGCGGTCACCGCTGGGAAGCTAACCATCGGTGGGCGACAACCACGGGGCGATAGGCTCCCGCGATGCCTTGCGTGCGCTAGTACGAGTCGGCAAACTCCGATCCCCCTCCTTCCAGTCTTACGGAACTGCTTTGAGTCACCCTGAAGTCCCTTGGGGACAAGACACCGCCGCGATCGACGTCGCGGCGGCTCGCCTCGGGAAGCGCGTCTTCCAGCAGTGGTGGTTGATTCTGCTGTGCGCCCTCGTTGGCGCCGTCGGCGCATTTGCCGTCTCGCAGAGTCGGACGAAGCAGTACGAAGCGACGAGCACAATCGAGGTCGGCACGATCGATCTCATGAGCATCTTTCTTGCTCAGGACGTTCAGATCAGCGACAGCGATCCCGACCGAGCCACCGCTGCTGCCGTTGAGCTCTTCAATCTCCCCAACGTGCGGGACCGCGCCGTGCGAGCGCTACGCGAGAGAGGGAGCGACATCGAAGCTCCGGAGATCAACGGAGCTATCCGCGTGACGGCGAAGCCGGATACGAGCGTCATCACGATCGTTGCGCGCAGCTCTTCGCCCCTTCGCGCGCAGCAGATCAGTAACGCGATGACCACCGCGTTCATTGAGCAGCGACAGGCGACGGCTCGGAAGAAGTTGGTCACGGCGAAGACGCAGGTGCGCGCCCAGTACGAGAACCTCAGCGAGGACGAGAAGTTCGGCGCCGCGGGCCAAGCGCTCAAGCAGCGGCTCGATCAGGTCGGTGTCGTTGGTGCTCTCTCCGACGGGAACGTGACGGTCATCCAAGGCGCTCGGCTTCCGACGAACCAAGTGGCGCCGAAGCCGCGCCGCGATGCCTTCATCGGACTCATCGGCGGGTTCCTCCTTGGCTGCGGGATCGCGCTGCTCCGCGCTCGGCTCGATGATCGGATCCGAGAAACCGACGAACTGTCGGAGATTTGGAACCTTCCGGTAGTGGGCCTTGTGCCGCAGACCGGCACGCTCAAGGAGAGCGGCCGCAAGGTGCCGGAGCCGGCAGCACTTGAGGCGTTGTCGCTCGCCCGGACGAACCTGCGATACCTCCATGTCGGTGGACGTGTCAAGACCGTCGTCGTGACCTCCGCGCTGGAAGGAGAGGGCAAAAGCACGGTTACGTGGAACCTGGCGATCGCGGCGGCTCTTGCGTCGAGCAAGGTTCTGGTGATCGAGGGCGACCTGCGTCGTCCCGTGATCAGCAGCCGCCTCAATCTGGCCGGCTCTGGATTTTCAGAAGTGCTCGCTGGTCTCGCCGAACTCGATGAGACGATCCAGGCCGTGACGGTTGCTGATGACCTGACGCCCGACGCCACCAAGGTTGATGTGCTTCCGGCAGGTCTGGTGCCGCCGAGTCCAGTGGCGCTACTCGAGGGCGACGCGACGAAGACCACGTTCGCTGAACTTCGCGAGCGCTACGACATCATCCTGATCGACACCCCGCCCGCGACGGTCGTGGCGGACGCTGTCGCCATTTCGGATGAGGTCGACGGCGTGCTGATCGTCTCTCGTCTTGGGAAAGTCCGCCGCGGCGCGCTCAAGCGCCTGCGGGAGATCCTCACCGCAGTCGATGCGCCGGTGATCGGCCAGATCGTCAACGGTGATGCCGCAGCAAGGAACTACGGCTACTACAGCTCGTACACCAAGCGTGCGAAGGGTTACGTCCGCCGCCCGGCTGCGACTCGCAACTAGACCTGGCGGGCCCGCTCGGTTAGACCGAAGCGACGAGCCAGACATCGGGCCGAACTGGGTACTTCGCCGCGCGGAGCGCCCGCTTGGCCCGTGGACGATGGAGCGACGCCGTTCGCTCGATGAGCCGCTGATACGCGAGATGGGTTCGGCTAGCCCGCGTGAACGGCGCGAGGCCGGAGACGGTCGCGACGGACCGGACGTCGGAGAAGCCGGCGGCCCGGGCCACGCTCTCAAGCTCGCCGCAGGTGTACTCCTTGAGATGCATGCCGAAGGGCTTCGCGGCCTCAACGACCAGACTCACGTCGTGTGGCCCGGTCAGCGCATGTGGAGTGCGGAACGCGTACCGGCCGCCGGGGCGGAGCAGGGCGCGCGCCCCGGAGAAATGCTTCGCGACATCGTCCGGGTGCAAGTGCTCGATGAGCTGGTCGCTGATCACGGCGTCGAAGCTTGCGGCGGCAGCGTGCTCCGCAAGGTTCACGCCGTCGGTCACTGCCCATGTGAGGCGTGCGACTCGCCCGCGGTCGCCGCCGCGTTCACGCGAGACGTCGGTGGCGGTGACGACGTAGCCCGCCTCCGCCAGAGCGCGCGCAAGATCGCCGTGCCCTGAGCCGACTTCATAGACGCGTCGCGGCGCTGGGCCGATGAGTTTCGACCACCTCGCGACATCGACTTCTCCACCTGTGTCGACAAGCCACGGAAGCTGCTCGTAGAGGTCCGAATACGCCCGCTCGAAGACGTCCCATCGATTCGCTGGCGTCGATACGAGTAGTTCCTGCGTGAGCCGCTTCTCCAAATCGAGGTGGAAGGCGACCTGCTCCGCAGACACGCTCTGCTCGGCCAGACCGTAATTCGATCTGTAGCGATCAGCCACTTCCTGAGTAACTGGTTGTACTGCGGAAGCGGTGGGACTCGACATTAGCCGATGTAAGCACAGCAGAAGAACGTGTCAAAATACCAAAACACGTCGTCTCAATTTAGTGATTTGCTGGCGTTCGAGCGCAGAACTGCGCATTCTGGGCTTAGTCGGCGTCCTCAAGACGGAGCGTTAGGCTTGGCGGATGTCCAGGGAACCGCCGGCCAAAGTACTTCGCCAGCTCCGGCGCGAGGTCGGGTATGGCTGTCCGGTCGAAGGTTGCCGCAGTCCCTATCTGTCGTGGCACCATTTCGACCCGCCCTGGGCGGAGGGCGAGAGCCACAACCCGGAGGGGATGATCGCTCTCTGTCGCGAGCATCACGACAAGGCTGACGTCGGCGCGTTCACGAACGCGCAGCTGAGGGAGCTCAAGTCCAAGTATGCCTCGGCGCCGGTATCCGGGCGATTCGACTGGATGCGCGAGGGGCCGATGCTCGTAGTGGCAGGCACCACCTTCCACCTTGACCAGATGGTCGTCTTGTCCTACCGCGGTCAGCCGGTCATCTGGTTGAGCCGCAACGACGACGGGTTGCTAGCCCTCAATCTCGGGATGCTGTCTCAGTCCGCCGAGCCCAGGCTCTGTCTTCGCGAGAACTTTTGGATCGCCGCCGGAGAGCCGGAGTCGTTCGTCAGTCCTCCAAGCGGTAAGCACATCTCCGCGAAGTACTCGAACGGTGATTTTGTCAGTATCACTTTCCACAACGTGACGTGGGACCAGGCGGTGAGTCGGTGGCCGAAGATCGCAAGCCGAGCGGAGGCATGGGGCGCGTCCTTCCCGCTCACTGCGGTCGAAATCGAGTTTCAGATCGGTGGTGTTCCTATTGGTTGCAGGTCCGGTAAACCGCTTCAGATCGAGGGGGCCACCTTCGATGGCATGACAACTCGGTCTGGTCTCGGGGCGGCGATCGACCTTCAGTAGATGTTGCATCGGTCTAGCTCCTCAGCAGCAACAGCCGCGCCGACCCCGTCGCCGTCCGCCCGAACGACACCGCCCGCGCCGGCGTCACGAGCCACGGCGCGACGCCGGGGTGCTCGATCCCGACCGATGCGCCGTCGCGGAACCAGCGCGTCGCAAGCGAGCGGCGCCAGTGCGGGCCGCGGCCCGCGAGCAGGTCGGCCAGCGTGAGCTGCGTGTAGACCTGTCGCGCTGAGCGCTCGGCGTCAGTGCGCGCGAGGCGCTGCGCCGCGCGGACACGGCGACTTGCATGGTCGTCTGCCGCGCTGCCCTCACCGAAGGCCGCCGCCGCTGCGGCCCGGGCCGTCGCCAGCGGCCCCGCCAGCGCTTCGATCGGCGGCATCGTCAACGAGCCATCGTCAGCCGCCGCACCGGCATCACCCGCCGACTCCTGCGTCGCCGCGGTCTCCACCAAATCAATCGCCGCCGCCCAATCCGCCGCCAACCTGAGCCCATGGAACCCGTCCCGCAGCCAGAACAGCAGCAGCAGATGCGGCAGGTCAGCCGCCGCGGGCCGCAACACCCCGTCGAACTCCTCAGCGCGCGAGAGCACGTAGTCGGTGTGGCTGAAGCGGTCGTACCACTGCATGCGCCAGTGGAGCTCGACGGGAGGCATGCCGTTTGAGCCGAGGAAGGCGAAGTGGAGCTCGGGCAGGTCGCCTTGGGTGAGGGCCTCGAGGGTGTCGGTCCAGCCGTGGTCGCGGAGGAGCTCGCTGGCGCGGGGGAGGTTGGAGGCGGCGACGAGCACGTCGACGTCGGTCGACGGGTCGCGCAGGGCGGGGTCGCCGTAGAGGCGCTGGGCGAGGCCAGAGCCCTTGAGGACGACGGCGCGGATGCCGTCGCGAGCCAGGACGCGCGAGACCTTGAGGGCGGCGAGCTCCTGCTGGAGGCCGCGCTGGGTGGCGAGGGCGGCGACCTGGCCGGCGCGCTCGTCCCACAGGGCATGCTCGAGGCCGAGCTGGCGGGCACGGTGGGTCGCCAGCAGGCGCACGCGGTTCCACTCCCAGTAGTGCCAGACGACGCCCGGATCGTGGGCGCGCAGGAGGGAGGCGGCGCGGTCGCCCTCGCGGGCCCGCCGCGCGGCCGGGCCGACCAGGATGCGCGATGCCTCGCGGACCTCGCTGAGCGCCTGGCCGCGGAGAGCGGCGGGCGACCCGAGTCGGCTGTTCGGCAACGCCGGCCGCATCAGAGGGCTCCGGCGGGCGCTCCGCCGTCCCAGAGCGCTGCCACTGGCAGGCCCCACAGGCGGTCTCCCCAGGGAAGCGCCCGCTCTCCGGTGTAGAGGACGACGCCCTGCTCGAAGCGGTCGCCGAGCTTCTCTTGCAAGTGCCGGAGGCCGCGGAAGTCGCGCTCGGACAGCGACGCCGCCGATTTGACCTCGATGGCGGCGACGCGGCCGTCCCGTGCCTCGACGACAAGGTCGACCTCGCGCCCGTTGCGGTCGCGGAAGTGGAAGAGGGAGGGGGCCGCGGGGGCGAGGTCGATGATCCGCTGGAGCTCCGTGGCGACGAACGTCTCCATCAGCCGGCCGCCGAGGTCGAGATCGCGCACGAAGCGCTCGCCGCTCGCACCGATCAGCGCGAGCATCATCCCGACGTCGCAGACGACGACCTTCGGCGTCTTGATCGTCCTCGCGAGCAGGTTGGAGCTCCAAGGCGGGATGCGGCGCACGACGAACAGGGTCTCGAGCAGGTCGATGTGCACGCGCACCGTGGACTCCGGAACGCGGAGATCGCGCGCCAGCGAGGCGACGTTGAGCTCGTTGGACGACATAGCGGCCAGCGAACTCAGGAGCCTGCCGACCGCCGACGCGTCGTGGATCGCGGCGATGCTCCCGAGGTCGCGCGTCAGCAAGCTCTCGACGTAGGCGTCGAAGAACGCGGCCCGGCGCGCCGGAGCGCGGCGCAGCGCTTCCGGGAAGCCGCCGGCCGAGATCGCAGGCGCGTAGGCGGCTCGGCCCACGCTCTGCGGGTCGAGCGCAGCCCAGTCGCCCGACCACAATCGGTCGAGGAAGGTGGTGTCTCGGCGCAGCAGCTCGGCTTGCGTAAGCGGCCCGAGCCGCACGTACTCAGCGCGTCCAGTCAGCGCGTCGGCGATGCGCGGGGCGGTCAGGATGTTGGCCGAACCCGTCAGCAGCAACTGGCCCGGACGCTGGTCGATGTCGACTCGGCGCTTGATCGCCAAGAGTAGATCTGGGGCTCGCTGGACTTCATCGATCACCGCCGGGCCGCGAAGCGACGCGATGAGCCCGGCCGGATCTTGCTGAGCGAGCGCCCGCGTCGGCTGGTCGTCGAGACTCAGGGTCTCCCAGCCATCTCGCTCACGGGCGATCTGCTCGGCGAGCGTGCTCTTGCCGACCTGCCGCGCGCCGAGGAGCGCGACGACGCGCGTGTCTGCGAGCGCCGCGCGGACGGCCGACGCCGCCAGGCGCGGAACGGGCGGTGACGATCCAGGCACGTCGCGATCGTAGCGCGCTGGTTGCGCGGATCCGCGAAATAAGTTGCGCGGATCCACAGAAATCTTCACGCGGATCCGCGGAATACGACGCGCAGATCCGCGGAATCAGCGGCGCGGAGCCGCGGAGCTACGAAGCCTTGACCGTCTTGCTGTAGGTCTTCACGCCCTTGCCGGAGACCTTCACCTTCACCGACTTGGCCTTCTTCAGCTTGCTGGCCTTCAGCTTGATGGTGGCGGTGATGGAGCAGCGCAGCTTCTTGTTGACGGAGGCCTTCTTGGGCTTCACGGTCGCCGACTGCTTGGTCTTGCCGACGGACACCAGGACGGTGAGCTTCTTCGGGCACGCCTTCCCGGTCGGCGAGAGGAGCAGGGCGGTGAAGACCACCTTGCCGCCCGTCAGCTGCAGCACGGGCGTCACCTTCGGCGGGTCGTTCTTCGGCGGATCCGACTTCGGGGGATCGCTCTTGGGCGGGTCGTTCTTGGGCGGGTCGTTCGTCGGCGGGCCGATGACCAGAGGCGGCGGCAGGACCACCGACGCGAGCCCGGACACCGGCGCCGACAGGCCCGTCAGGCCGTAGTGGCCGCCAGCGGCGCCGTCGCCGAGCTGGCCGTAGTACGCGTCGCCCCAGCAGGCGAGGGCGCCGCCGGCGGTGATGGTGCAGCTCGTGCCGAACCCGAGGCGCAGCGGCCCGGCGCCGGTGAACGCGGGGATCGTGGCGGGGGAGGCGGTGGGCGTCTCAGAGACGCTGCCGTTGCCCAGCTGGCCGAGGGTGTTGTCGCCCCAGCAGCGCACCTGGCCCGGACCGGACGAGAGCGTGACGCACGCGTGGAAGCCGCCGACCGCGAGCTGCGTGCCGAGCGACGCCTGCGCCGTGACGACCGCGCCGCCGCTGGAGTCGCCGCCGCCGTCGCCGAGCTGGCCGCGGGCGTCGTCGCCCCAGCACTTCACGGCGCCGCCGGTGACGAGCGCGCACGAGTGCTGGGTGCCAGCCCCGACCTGCGAGGCGCCGCTCACGCCCGCCACGACCTCGGGGGTCGACGAGGTGTCGTGGCCGGTGCCGAGCTGGCCGAAGTCGCCGGCGCCCCAGCAGACCACGGCGTCGTCATCGTCGACCGCGCACGCGTGCGCCTGGCCGACGGAGACCGCTGTCGCCGGACCGGTGAAGTTGGTGGCGTCGACGGCGACCGGGAACCGCGAATCGGGGAAGACGTCGTCGACGGCGGTCGAGCTGTTGCCGAGCTGGCCGAACTCGCCCGAGCCCCAGCACGCGAGGTTGCCGCCGGTGCGCACGACGCAGGTCGAGAACGTGCCGACCGACAGCTGCTGGGCGTCGGTGAGCACGCCGGCACCGCCGACGCCGCTCACCTGGACCGGGCCCGACGCGTCAGCCGACGACCCGTTGCCGAGCTGGCCGGACTGGTTCAGGCCCCAGCAGTAGACGGTCCCCGCCGACGTGAGCACGCACGTGTGGCCGAAGCCCACGCCGACGTCGTCGATCGTCGTGCCGCCGGGGAGCCCCGGGATCGTGACCGTCTGCGGAGACGGCGCCGCCGGACCAGCCACGCCGCTGCCGAGGTTGCCGTCGCCGCCCCAGCCCCAGCACTTGAGAACACCTGCCGCGACTGCGCAGGCCGTGCGCACGCCGGTGCTGGCGGCCGTCACGCCCGAGAGGCCCGGGACGTTGGTCGGCGCCTTCACGGCCGACGTGCCCGTCCACGAGCCGTTGCCCGTCTGGCCGCTGCCGCCGTCGCCCCAGCACGAGGCGCTGCCGGACGAGAGCAGGGCGCACGCGAACGACGCGCCCGCGGACACCTCGACGGCCGAGGTGACGCCGACGACGGTGGCCGGCGTGAGCGAGTCCGACGTGGTGCCGGTGCCGAGCTCGCCGCTGGTGCCGGTGCCCCAGCACTTCGCGGAGCCGTCGGCCAACGCGGCGCAGGTGTGGGCGCCGCCGGCCGCGACGCTCCGCACCACGGTCAGGCCGGGCACGACCGCGGGAGCGCTGCGCGAGGTCTTCGTGCCGTCGCCGAGCTGGCCGTTGCCGTTGGAGCCCCAGCAGACGGCCTCGGCCGCCTTGACCGCGCACGTGTGGCCCGAGCCGGCCGACAGGCTCGTCAGCCCCGAGGCGCCGGATACGGCGACGGGCACCTTGGAGGCGTTCGCGCCGCCGGGCAGGTCGACGCCGAGCTGGCCGCCGCTGTTGCTGCCCCAGCAGCGCGCGGCGCCGCTCGCGACGAGCGCGCAGGTGTGCGCGGTGCCGGCCGAGATGGCGGTCGCATCGGTGAGTCCGGTGACGGCGACCGGCGTGACATTGGTGAGCGAGGCAGGCGCCGCGCTGTTACCGAGCTGGCCGGAGACGTTGAAGCCCCAGCAGACGACCGAGCCGCCCGTCTTGAGCGCGCAGGTGTGGAAGCCGCCCGCCGCGATCGCGGTGACGTCGGTCAGCCCGGTGACGGCCGTCGGCGTCTGGCGGACCGGATCGCTGTCGCCGCCCGTGCCGCTGCCGACCTGGCCGTTGACGTTCTGCCCCCAGCACTTGACCGTGCGGTCGGCCAGCAGCGCGCAGGAGTGGGCCGCGCCGGCCGCGACGGCGGTCGCGGTGCTGATGCCCGGCACCTGCAGGGGCGTCGGCGACTCCGAGTCGCCGTTGCTCCCCAGCTCGCCGGAGTCGTTCGACCCCCAGCACCACACGGTGCCATCGGTCTTCGCGGCGCACGCGTGGGTCGCACCGGTGCCGAGGCCCGACGCCGCGGCGCCAGCGGGCGCGACGAGGAACAGCGCCAGCAGCAGGACGAACCTGAGGCCAGCCAGGGAACGGGCTACGGGGTGGAGCACCGACGGAACGTAGCGGCTGGCATGGCGCCAGTCCATGCCTAGAAGCGCGACAGTCCGCCAGTCCGGCGCGCTCGCCGCAGTCCGAGTTCCAGCGCCCACACGCTGAGCGGCAGCAGCACGACCGCGAACCCGAGCAGGATCAGCAGCGAGTCGCGCAGCTCGGCGACGGTGGCGCCGTCGAGCATCGCGCCGCGCATCGCGTCGAGGGAGTGGGTGAGCGGCGAGAGGCGGCTGAGCTGCTCCAGGAACGGCGGCAGCACCTCGACGGGGAAGAGCGTGCCGCTGATCAGGGCGAGCATCGCGAGGAAGATCGGGACGACGCCCGCGCCCTGCTGGAACGCGAGGACGAGCGCCGCGCCGAAGAAGCCGAACGCCGTGAAGACGCCGATCGACAGGATGGTCGTGAGGAGGATCGACGGGAAGTACGGGTCGGCCCCCGACATGCCCAGCGGGATCGCGATGAGGATCGTGACGGTGGCGCCGATCAGGGCGTCGATGACCGGGTAGAGCAGCCAGCCGAGGCCGAGCGTCGCGCTGCCGACGGGAAGCGACGCGACGGCCTCGAGCGTCCCCTCGACCTGGTCTCTGCGCGCCGCGCCCATCGACGCGCCGACCGCGGTCTCGACGATCCCCGCGATCGCGGTGCCGACGACGATGAAGCGGAAGTACTCGTCGGGCGAGCCGACGACGTCGCTGTCGCCGACGACGCGCGACACGAAGTAGAAGAGGATCAGCGTCCCCGCGACGCCGATGTGGCCGAAGAAGAAGCTCAGCTTGTAGCTGTAGGCGACCTTCAGGTCCTTGATCGTCAGCGTCCACGCGGCGCTGAGGGCGCTGGCGCGGGTCGGGCGGTGGGGCGGCGGGGCGGCCGGCGTCTTCGGCGCGGCGCTCATGCGTCGTCCTCGCTGGCGGCGCCGTCCGGGGCGTCGTCGTCGCTGCGTCCGCCCGCGGGGGCGTCTTCGTCGCTCGACGACTCGATGGTGGTGACGTGGCCGGTGCCGAGCGGGCCGTACTCGCGCAGGCTCGGAGTGGCGACGACGACGGTGGCTCCCGCGTCGGCGCGGGCCTGGAGCGCGGTCAGGACGAGCGCCTCGGCGTCGGGGTCGAGGCCGCGGAGCGGTTCGTCGACGAGCAGCACGCGCGGGTCGCCGACGAGCGCCCGGCCCAGGACGACGCGCTGGCGCTGGCCGGCGGAGAGCGCGTGGGCGTCGCGCTGGGCGAACTTCGCGAGGCCGAGGGTGTCGAGGACGGCCAGGCAGTGGTCGTCGCGGTCACGCCGGCTGACGCCCCGCACGCGCGCGAACATCCCGAGGTTCTCCAGCACCGAGAGGCGCCAGAACAGGCTGCGCTCGTTGACCAGCGCGAGGCCGAGCTGGGAGCGGACGAGCCGGCCGTCGGCCACCGGGTCGATGCCGTTGATCCGGACGGAGCCCGCGTCGGGGAGGACAAGCGTGGCGAGGATCCGCAGCATCGTCGTCTTGCCCGCGCCGTTGCGGCCGACGACCAGCGACACCTGGCCCGCGGGCGCCCGCAGGTCGGTCGGGAGCAGGGCCGTCTCGCCGCCGAACGCCTTCGTCACACCCCGGGCGACGATGCCGGTGTGGAGTTCGTCCTCCGGCGGCTCGGCGTGCGCGGTCATCCGGCGGGAGCTTACGGGCGGGGCAGGCGGGCGCCCGCGGCGGTCGGTCGATGCGCGCGGACCGGTCGGCGGGCAGGGGGCCGGGGCGGGGTCGGTCGACATTCGTGCCGGTTCTGGGCGTGAATGTCGACGGACGGGGGCGGCGGGGCGGCGGGGCCGGGGCCGGGTCGGTCCCGACATTCGTGCCGGTTCTGGGCGTGAATGCCGACGGACGGAGTTGGCGGTGGTTCGGCGGGGTCGTGGGCGGAGCCGGGATACAGTCCGGCGCAGTGAGCGCGCCACCGGGCCACACGCTGCGTCCGACGCAGGACGAGATCTGCGTCGCGATCCTGTTCGGGCAGGACCCGGCCACGCCGCCGCTCGACCTCGCCGGCTCGCGCGCCGACGATCCGCGGCCGATCATCGAGCGGCAGGTCCAGGAGGCGATGCTGCGCGGGCCGCTGTGGGTGGCGTTCTCCGGCGGGCGGGACTCGTCGGCGCTGCTGGCGATCGCGGCGTCGGTCGCGCGGCGCGAGGGGCTGCCGCTTCCGGTGCCGGTGACGATGGTCTTCCCCGAGGTGAGCGACACCGACGAGGAGGGCTGGCAGCGGCTCGTGCTGGAGCACCTCGGCCTCGCGGACGACTGGGTGCGCGTCGAGCCGGGGGAGGAGCTCGACATGATCGGCCCGTACGCCGAGCGGATGCTGCGGCCCCACGGGATCCTGCTGCCGCCCAACTCCCACGCGATCCTGCCGATGATCGACGCCATGGGCGCCGGCGGCACGCTGCTCTCCGGCAGCGGCGGCGACGAGCTGATGGAAGGCCGGCCGCAGCGCGTCTCGAGCGCGGTGCTGTCGCGGCGCAAGGTGCGGGCGGCCGAGCGGGCCGGCTCGATCGTCGACGACCTGCCGCGGGGGCTCCAGGCGCGGCTGATCC
>JAEYAL010000185.1 GCA_023404805.1 Actinomycetes bacterium
GGCCGCGGGTCTGCGCGGCGGGCTCGTGATCCACGACGGCCAGCTCACCGATGACGCGCGCCTCGTCGTCGCCGTGGCTCGCACCGCCGCCGCCCACGGCGCGTCGATCCTCACCCGCGTGCGCGCGACCGCGCTCGAGGACGGCGGCGTGGCCGTCGTCGACGAGCTGACCGGCGAGGCCGGCCTCATCAAGACCCGGGCGATCGTCAACGCCACCGGCGTCTGGGTCGCGGGACTCGCCCCGGAGCTCGAGCTCCGTCCGTCGCGCGGGACCCACGTGGTGCTCAGCGGCGATGCGATGCGGGGCCTCAAAGCCAACCTCACGCTGCCCTATCCCGGCGAGCGCAACCGCTACCTGCTGGTCCTGCCGCAGCTCGACGGCCACGTCTACCTCGGCCTCACCGATGAGGCGGTCGAGCAGGTGGAGGACGTGCCCGAGCCGCAGCAGTGGGAGATCGACGAGATGGTCGGCGCGCTCGGCGACGTGCTCGGCGCGCCGGTCGACCCCGCCCATGTGCTGGGCGCCTACGCGGGGCTGCGGCCGCTGCTGGCTGGGACGTCCGGCAAGAAGCTGGCCGAGGGCGAGCAGGAGGCGACCTCAGACCTGTCGCGCGAGCACACGGTGGTCCGAGGCGACCACCGGGCGGTGCATGTCGTCGGAGGCAAGCTCACGACCTATCGCCGGATGGCCCAGGACGCGGTCGACGCCGCGATCGAGCACGCCGGCCTCGACGCCGGTCCGAGCCAGACGCGCCGCCTGCCGCTCGTCGGCGCCGCGCCGCGCACGCACCTCTCGGCGATGCCCGACGACCCGCTGCTGGTCGCCCGCTACGGCACCGAAGCGACACAGGTCAGCCGCTGGATCCGTGAAGACCCGGCGCTCGGCGAGCCCGTCGCGCCCGGCGTCTCCGTGACCCACGCGGACCTGCGGTTCGCCGCGCTCCACGAGGGCGCGTTCACCACGGACGACCTGCTGGACCGCCGGTTCCGGCTGGGATTCGTGGCGGCCGACCGCGCGGCAGCGGTGCCTGCGGCCGAGGCTGCGCTGGCGCTCGCCGCCGAGCAGGCGGCTTAGCCAGGCCCCGGGGCCTCGTCGAACAGCGTCGGCTCCGCCGGCTGCTTCGGCTCCGCCGGCTGCTTCGGCTTCGCCGCCGCCTTGGGCAGCTCCACGGCTTCCGTCTGCACGCGGCCATCGGGGAACGGGACGCAGAGCGCATCGATCACCGACGCGGCGTCGGGATCGGTGAGCCACGCCTCCTCGGCCTCGGGCCCGTCGAGCACGACCGGCATGCGGTCGTGGATCTGGGCGGCGGCGCCGCTGGCGTCGGTCGTGATGATCGTCGCGGCGGGCACCTTCTCGCCCTTGACGATCGCGTAGCCGAGCAGCCCCGCGAACGCGAACGGCTCGCCGCCGTCGACCGTGTGCAGAAACGCCTGCTTCTTCACCTTCGGGTCCTCGGCCGACAGCCACTCGTACCAGCCGTCGGCCGGGATCAGGACGCGCCGGTCCGGGCGCTCGGCCGAGCGGGACCAGAGCGTCTGCTGCAGGAGCTTGTCGCTGCGGGCGTTGATCAGCGGCCGCTTGGAACCTGGCGGCTGAACGCCCCACCGCACCGCCTCGGCGACCCGCTCGCCGCGCTCGGTCTCATGGACGACCGCGATCGCGTCGGTCGGCCGGACCTCGAGCTGGCCGAGGGTGTCGGCGATCGACTGCCCGAAGGCGCCAAACCGCGAGCGCCAGTCTTCGGGGTCGGAGTTCTTCGTCCGGTACCGCCCGCACATGGGGCTCACGCTAGCCGTCGCGACACTCGCTCGGCCGCAACCTAGAATCGCCAGGCGATGGACTTGGAACAGGCGATCCGCGCGCGCCGCAGCACGAAGAACTTCACCGATGAGCCGATCGACGCAGCGGTCGTCCGGGAGCTCGTCGATCTGGCCCAGTGGGCGCCGAACCACAACCTTACGGCCCCGTGGCGGTTCCGGCTGGTCGGCCCGGAGGCGACGAAGGCGCTGATCGACATCGCGCCCGCCGACAAGAAGGGCAAGGTCGTCAAGGCGCAGACCCGCGTGCTGGTGAGCTGCGTGGTGTCGGGCGACACCGTGCGCCGCGAGGAGGACCTCGCCGCAACGGCTGCTGCGGTGCAGAACCTGCTGCTCGCAGCCACGGCGCGCGGCATCGACTCGTTCTGGCAGAGCCCGACGATCCCCGGCCTCGCCGCGGCACGCTTCAAGCTGGGACTGCCCGCCGATGAGCAGCTCGTCGCGGTGGTGCACCTCGGGTACTCCAAGGACGAGCGCCCAGCGCCCGAGCGCTCGCCACTCAACGCGATCTACTCCGAGCTGGCGTAGGCGCCGATGCTCCGCGCCGCGGCAGTCGGGTTGGCGCTCGCCGGCGCCACCGCGCTCGCAGGCTGCGGCGACGGCGCCTCCGATCCGGATGACGCGTCCACCGGTTCGGCGCCGGCGCCGTCCGGACAGCCCGACCGGATCGTGGTCGCCGCCGGCGACGCGCCCCAGACG
>JAEYAL010000195.1 GCA_023404805.1 Actinomycetes bacterium
CCGGGGACCGGCCCGCCATTTGGCGGTACCGGGGGCCCTCTGGGGCTACACGGCCTCCCGCGGTACTGCGCGAGAGGTCGTGGATGAGGTCGATCAGGACCCGGGCAGGTACCAGCCGCGGCCGCGCTTCTCGAGCTTGCCGTCCTGCTCCAGGGCAGGAAGAACGCGGTAGAGGTAGTTCTGGTTGATGCCCATGCGCTCAGCGATCTCGCCGGCGGTGAGGCCGGGTTCCTTCGTCACGGCCTCGATGGCCTCCTGTGCGCGGGTGCCGGTGCCACGCGGGCGGCCACGGCGGGGTGCGGTCGCGGTGGCAGTGCCTCCACGACTGACGCCTTCGAGGGCGTCGAGTGCGGCTTGTAGGCGGGCGTGTTCTTCAACCGCGCCCTTCAGCTCCTCGAGCCGGGATTTGATCTCGGTCTTCTTGCTGTCGAGGAAATCAGACATTGTGTGCTCCTTTTCGTGGAAGACGGGGGATCCTTCACACACTGAGCACGCTACATGATGCGCCGGAGGGAGTGGCGAAAGTTTTGATTTTTGCGATGAGGGAGTGGCCTGAATCACGCTCAAATCGATACGCAGTGGTTCGCTCCGGCCCGGCGCAGTGCGACGTACGCCTGTACGGGATATCCCTCAGTCGCCCGACAAAAGATCAGCAAGCCGGTCCAATGACTTGATGGCCTCCTGTTCAGGCGTGTCACCTACTAGTGCGCGTGACGCGGCGATTCCGAGCAGCCCGCCCGGCGCAGCGAACTCGTTCCGGTAGCGCAGCCGGGTCCCGCCGTCCGGGAGCGGCTCGAGGTCCTGCTGGATGCTGGCCTTGGAGCGCGCCGGGCCGCGTCCGCTCCAGCTGATGTGTCGGTACGGCTCGATCGATTCCAGCTTCCACGTCACGACGAACGGTGCTCCGCGCAGCACGTACCGCTGCTTGCACCGCCACCCGGGTTGTGGCTCGCCGGGATCGACGTCGAGCACTGCGCGGCAGATCGTCACCCACTCCGGCGTCCTCTCCATGTCGAGCAGGTACGCGAACACCGTCTCGGGCGCCGCGTCGAGGTCCACCGTCACATCGACAGGTGCCACGTCAACCCTCGCTGTCGGTCGGTTCGTGGCGCCGCAGCGCGTGCTCGATCGCGGCGTCGAGGTGGTGCCGCGGGCGGCCGAGGTCCACTTCGCGCGGGTCGGGCCGGCGGGGCAGGAGGTCTGCGGTGAGGCTGTTCATGAGCGGGTGGACGAGGCCGAGGTCCTCGCCGGCGACGGCGGCAGCGAGCGGAGCCGCGATGAGATTGACCGACGCCGGGAACGGCACCGTGGGGCGGCCGACGAGCAGGTGGTCGCGGATGCGGTGGATGAGCTGCTCGTAGGTGACCTCGTCGGGGCCGACGGCGTCGTAGATGGAGAGCGGCTGGCGTACCTCGGCGGTGGCGGCGAGCACGAGCGCCCGGAGGAGATCGCGCTCGTCGACCGGCATCGTGCGGTTGGAGCGCCACGGCGGCAGCAGCAGCACGGGAAGCCGCTCGACGAGGCGCAGCAGGAACCGGAACGAGCGGGACCGCGCGCCGATCACGATCGAGGCGCGCAGGACGACCACGTCGGCGCCTTCGGCCGCGAGCGCATGCTCGACCGCGACGCGGCTGCGGACGTGGTCGGAGTACTCGGCTTCGGGTTTGTCCGGCGTCAGCACGCTCATGTAGACGATGCGCGGCACACCGGCCTGCGCTGCTGCCGCCGCGAACCGCGTGGCGGCGCGCTGCTCGCGTCCTGAGAAGTCGGCGGTGCCCTCCATCGAGTGCACGAGGTAGTAGGCCACGTCGACTCCATCGAGCGCCTCCTCCAGGCCCTCGCCGGTGTCGAGGTCGCCGCGCACCGTCGGCACCCGCGGGTCGGCGCTGGCCGGGTTCCGCGCAAAGCCGCGCAGCTCGTGGCCGGCGGCCGTGAGCGGCTCGATGAGCTCGCTGCCGACGTAGCCCGTGATGCCCGTGAGGAGCGTCCGCATTGTCCCCAGCCTACGGTTGAGGCGGGCGGGTGGCGCTCTCGCGCCGTCCTGGTCCTCGTCAGCGGTGGGCGAAGTCCTGCGACGGCAACGGCCCATCCGGGGTCGTCTCCCGCTCCGAGCGGGTTTTTCCCGTGTCCCCCCAGAGGCGCGTTTTCCGCTCTGAGCGGGAACGCCGGTCGCATCGCAGCAGGAGACTTGCTTGGCTAGTCGAGCCCGGCCGCCGGGCACCCCGCATCATGGCCCCAGCTCACCGCGCATCCGACCCGAAGCCCTCTTGCGAGGGGTGCTTCTTTGGTCGGCAGCAGCTCTGCGCACTTGAGCTCGATGCGCCGTGCGCGACGTTCCGCCCGGATTCTCCGGAAGGACTCCGGCCCCAGCGCCAGCTCCGGTTCGCGTTCCGCACGGCCGATGCCGCCGCGGCTCCCGGCGCCCCCGCCACGGGCCTGCCGCTGCACACGCCGCCTGCGCACCTGCCGATGCACGCCGCGCCGCGCCGCGCCACGCGCCGGCGCCCCGGCGCCCGGCCTGAGCAGCCGATGCTCACGCCGTCGCTGATGGCCTGAAGCCGGGTGCCTGCACCCCGAGGGTGCCGCGACCCGGAAGCCTGGCTACCGCCAAGGGGCACTGCCGGATAGAGTCCGCCGGGGTGGCCGACGCGAGTGGAAACCTCACCGTCCTGGGCTGCTCGCCCTCGTGGCAGAACGTCGGCGAAGCGTGCTCGGCGTACCTGGTCGATGGGCCCGGCACGCGGCTTCTCGTCGACTGCGGCAACGGCGCATTCGCGAAGCTCCGCGAGCACTGCGACTACCTGTCGATCGACGCGATCGCGATCACGCACACGCACGGCGACCACATGCTCGACCTGCTGCCGTTCGCGTACGCGCTGCTCTACTCGCCGCGGGCGCTGAAGGGCGAATCGCGCCGGCCGCGGCTCCTGCTTCCGCCGGGGGCGACCGAGCGGATGCGGGCGATCTTCGACCTGATCGACCGCGCCGAGCTGCTCGACCACGCGTACGACGTGGAGGAGTACACGCCGGACGCTCCCGTCGAGGTGGGCTCCCTCACCGTCGACTTCGCGCCCGTCCCGCATTTCGTCCCCACGCACGCGGTGCGCGTGCGCACGGAGGCAGGCGGCACCCTGGTGTTCGGCGCCGACCACCGCCCGAACCAGCGCATCATCGACTTCGCCACCGGCGCCGACGTGCTCGTGATCGAGGCGACGCTGCTCGCCCCCGAGGAAGGCGTGCGCGGCCACATCACCTCCGTCGAAGCGGCCGAGATCGCGCGGGCCGCCGGCGTCGGCCAGCTCGTCCTCACGCACATGAGCGACGAGCTCCCGCGCGACCAGCTCGTGGCCCAGGCGGCCGCGATCTACCCCGACACGGTCCGCGCCGTGCCGGGCGCCACCTACGCCTTCTGAGCAGGCCGCTGCGGCTGCCCGGTGGCCGCCCGCTTGCGTCGCTGGCGCCAGGACTGGTCAGCGCTAGGCTCTGCCCAGATGGGGACCGATCGTGATCTCTTCGCCGGGTTCGACCGCATGCGCCGTGAGATGGACGAGCTGTTCGGCGACGTGTTCGACCGGGCGCTCGCGCCGCGCCGCGTCGGGTTCACGCCGCGCATCGACGTCTATTACACGCAGTCGCCCGCCGCGGCCGTGATCGCCATCGACCTGGCCGGCATCACGCTCGACGAGCTCACCGTCGACGTGCAGGGCAGGATCGTGCGCATCGCTGGCCGCCGCCCGCCTGTCGTGGCGCAGGGCCGCGTCTACCAGCAGCTCGAGATCGAGCACGGGCCGTTTGAGCGCGTGATCGAACTCGGCGCCGACGTCGAGTCCGAGGCCGCGCGCGCGAACTACGTCGACGGGATGCTCGAGATCGAACTGCCCATCGCGCGCCGCAACCTGCAGACGCGCAGCGTGCCGATCTCGCGGGGCAGCGGCGAGGGCGACGTCGAAGGCGAGCTGGAGTGAGCAGCGCGTCCGACCTGGTGATCGTCGGCGCTGACGGCAACCCGCTCGACGAGCCGCCGCCGGTCCCGTCGGCCCTCGCGGTCCTGCCGCTCCGCGAAACGGTCCCGTTCCCTGATCTGGTCATCCCGCTCGCGGTCGGCCAGGAGCGCTCGCTCAAGCTGCTCGACGACGTGCTCTCGGCCGACCGCCGGTTCGTGATGGTGGCTGGCCGCGACGCCAACGTCGAAGCCCCGGACCCGGAGCAGCTCTACGAGGTCGGCGTGATCGGCACGATCGCGCGGATGATGAAGGTGCCCGACGGCAGCACGCGGCTGCTCGTCCAGGGCGGCCAGCGTGTGCGGATCACCCGCTGGACGCAGCGCGAGCCGTACCTCGTCGCCACGATCGAGGAGCTGCCAGACATCGTCGAGGAGAGTGACGAGCTGACCGCGCTCGTGCGCGAGGTCCAGCGCACGTTCTTGGAGATCGTCGAGTCGGTCCCGTACCTCCCTGAAGAGCTGCGCCTGGCCGTCGCCAACATCGAGGACGCCTCGCAGCTCAGCCACCTGATCGCGAGCGCGCTGCGCATCACGCCGGGCGAGAAGCAGGAACTGCTCGAGCAGCCCGATGTCGAACTGCGCCTGCGGCGCCTCGTGCAGCTCCTCGCCCGCGAGCTCGACGTCATCTCGATCGGCACGCGGATCCAGGACCAGGTCCAGTCCGAGCTCGACAAGGGCCAGCGCGAGTTCGTGCTGCGCCAGCAGCTGCGCGCCATCCAGGCCGAACTCGGCGAAGACGACGACACGCAGCGCGAGATCGACGAGCTCCGCGAGCAGCTCGACGCGCGCGACCTGCCAGCCGAGGTCAAGAAGACCGTCGACCGCGAGCTCGGCCGCCTCGCTGCGATTCCCGCCGCTTCGCCGGAGCATGGCGTCGTCCGCGGCTACCTGGAGTGGATCGCGCTCCTGCCATGGGGCGAAGCCGAGGAGCAGCCGATCGACCTCGGCCTCGCCAAGGAGATCCTCGATGGCGACCACTACGGCCTGGAGGCGGTCAAGGACAAGATCCTCGAGCACCTGGCGGTGCTCTCGTTGTCGCATGAGTCGCGAGGGACGATCCTCTGCCTCGCCGGCCCGCCTGGCGTCGGCAAGACGTCGCTCGGCCGCTCGGTCGCCCGCGCGATGGACCGCTCCTTCCAGCGCATCTCGGTCGGCGGCGTGCGCGACGAAGCCGAGATCCGCGGCCACCGCCGCACCTACGTCGGCGCGATGCCGGGCTCGGTGCTGCGCGCGATGCGCGACGCGGGCACGGCGAACCCGGTGATCCTCGTCGATGAGATCGACAAGATGAGCTCGGGCTACGGCGGCGACCCGACCGCCGCGATGCTCGAAGTCCTCGACCCCGAGCAGAACGCGACGTTCCGCGACCACTTCCTCGACCTGCCGTACGACCTCTCGCAGGTCACGTTCGTCTGCACCGCCAACGAGCTGGACCGCATCCCGGGCCCGCTGCGCGACCGCATGGAGATCGTCACGATCGCCGGCTACACGGAGCGCGAGAAGCTCGAGATCGCCAAGCGCTACCTCGTGCCGCGCCAGCTCGAGCGCGCGGGGCTGAAGCGCGGCCAGGTCGGGTTCACCGATGCGGCCCTCAAGGCGATCATCGCCGAGTACACCCGCGAGGCGGGCGTGCGCGGCCTCGACCGCCAGATCCGGGCCGTCGCCCGCAAACTCGCCCGGCAGGTCGCCGAGGGCACGCTCACGGGCCGCACGAGCGTCAGCGCCAACAAGGCCCGAGAGATGCTCGGCAGCCGGCGGCGCGAGAAGGAGCGCCGGCGCCGGTCGTCCGAGCCGGGCGTGGCCAGCGGCCTCGCGTGGACGCCGGTCGGCGGCGACGTGCTCTACGTCGAAGCGGCCGCGACGCCAGGCAACGGCCGCTTCACGCTCACCGGCCAGCTCGGCGATGTCATGCGCGAGTCGGGGCAAGCGGCGTTCACGTGGCTGCGCGGCAATGTGCAGGCCGTCGCTCCGGACGCGCCGAAGGACTGGTTCAAGACCCACGACGTGCACGTCCACGTGCCCGCCGGGGCGATTCCGAAGGACGGCCCGTCGGCTGGCATCACGATCGCCACGGCGCTCGCCTCGCTCGTGTCCGGCCGCGCGATCCGCGACGACGTCGCGATGACCGGCGAGATCACGCTGACCGGCCAGGTGCTGCCGATCGGCGGGCTCAAGGAGAAGGCGCTCGGCGCACAGGACCTCGGCTACAAGACCGTGATCGCGCCAGCGCGCAACGAGCGCGATGTCGAAGACTTCCCGGAGTCGCTGCGCGAGAGCATCGATTTCCACTTCGTGGACCGCATCGAAGCGGTGCTCGATCTCGCGCTGCGCCCCAAGCCGCGTCGGCGCAGCTGACCGCCGCTGTCACCACCGATTCCGGCCAAGTGACGCCGACGCGCCTGGAGCGGGGCTATGCTTCGACCCGAGCCAACGGAGCCGGACGGCCCCGCCCGCGGTCGGCGCTGCGGGCATCAACGAGCCCAGTCCGGGAAGGAGAGCAACCATATGGCAGCTAAGGACAAGGCCGAGCAGAGCGCACTTCAGGGCGCCGCGCTGCTCGAAGCCGTCAAGGACAACCCCTACGTGCAGCGCGTGCTCGCTGACGAGGACCTCCGCGACCAGGTGCGCGAGGCCTACGAGTCGTCGGCTGCGGCCTACAAGCGCGCGAGCAAGAGCAAGCGCCCGGCGCAGGCCCTCGTGAAGGACGCCAAGCTGCAGAAGGACCTCAAGGCCGCGTTCGAGGCCGCGAAGTCGGCGCAGGAAGCCCTGCGCGACGCACCGGGCAACCCGACCGCCAAGCGTGGCGGCGGCAAGGGCAAGTTCCTCGCCATCGCGCTGCTCGGCGGCGTGATCGCCCTCGTCGCCAGCTCCGCGTTGCGCGACAAGGTGCTCGACCTGCTCTTCGGCCCCGAAGAGACCTTCGACTACGTGCCCGCCGCCAACGGCAACGGGACGACGGCCGCCGCGGCCCAGACGCCCGCGCCCAACGCCTCGTAGGCTTCACGCCACACCAGAACTGAAAAGGGGCGCTCTTCGGGGCGCCCCTTTCTGGTTTTGGAGCGATCTCCTGAGGAGGCTATCGCGCCACAGATCTCGTTCGGCGGCGACTGGTTTAGGCCGCCAGGCCGGGCCCGTTGCTGGCGGACGGGAGATGCAAGCGAGAGTCCCTCAGGGGGTCGCTACAGGCCGAGCTTCTCCAGGAACGGCAGGCGGCGCGAAGAGGTGGCAGGCGGCGGGCCGAAGATCGAGCGCTGGCCCACGAGGAGGCCGCGGTCGCCGGTGATCTTGAGCTTGCGCGTGAGGATCAGCTTGATCGGGTTCGCGCGCTCGCCGATGAGGTCGAGCAGGTCGTTCAGCGAGACGCGCAGCGCGACCGACGGCGCCGGGTGCAGCTCTCGCACGTACTGGATGCCGTCCGGCGAGACGACGTAGTGCCGAGGGCCCACGTCGGTCAGGTCGAACTGGATGACCGTGCCGACGGGCGGCATGTTGGCCTTGATGATGTTCTGGAGCATGTCGAACGCGAGGTCGACGTCCTCGGGCTGCTTGCTCACCGCGCGGGTGCCGTCGCCGATATACCCCGCGTCGAGCAGGCGCATGAACTTCTCGCCCTGCTCTTCGAAGGTGACCGACGGGTCGAGGGTGAGGGCCTTGAGGCGTTCTTCCTCGGTGAAGCCGATGCCGCGCAGGCGGGCCGACAGGGCGCGGAACGAGTCGGTGTAGAGGTCCTGCAGGCGCAGCCCGATCGGGTGCAGGTAGGTGGAGTCGCCGTCGTTCGGGTAGGCGAACGCCATGAGGTACGTGCCGGTCTGGCGGATCGCGTCGGTGATGACCTGCCCGATCGTCTCGCGGTCGGCGGCGTACATGTCGGCCAGCGTCTTCATGCCGAAGGCGATGTGGCGCTGCTCGTCGTTCGCGACGTTCTGCAGGCCCTCGTAGAAGCCGGGCAGCAGGCCCGTGCGCTCGAGCCACGATTCGAGGAGGTGCTGGCCTGGCTGAGCCATCGTGCCCTCGACGATGATGTGGTAGTTCGTGATCGCCTCAGCGAACCGCTCCGGCGACTTGTCGGTCTTGAGGCGGTTGGCGACGTTCGAGAGGTTCTCGAAGGTCTTGCGGTGGCCCCACGTGAGATGCACGCTCGTGCCCTCGAGGCCCGACCCGGGGGAGCCGTCGCCGATGCCGACCACCTCGTGCATGAAGCGGTTGAAGAAGACCGAGTGGCGAGCCTCGTCGACCTGCTGGGTCGTGAGGAAGTACGTCTGCTCTTCGAGCGGTGCAGCCTCGATGTACGGCGCGAGGTCGTCGGTGACCTCGTCTTCGCCGTGGAAGAACAGCGCCAGGAACCAGAGCGCGGCCTTGCGCTCCTCGGCCGTGAGCTTCTCCTGCCAGTCGATCCGATCCTGGGTGAAGTCGACTTCAGTGGCCAGCCAGTGGCCGCGCTCCCAGCGGGCGTAGAGATCGGCGTACGAGATGGTCGAAGCTGCCTGGGACGAAGCGGCGGTGCTCATGGTCGCAGCAGAGTATCGCGCGACCCCCTGCTCTGTCTGCGGTAAACCCGCATTCCGGGCGCTTAGTGAACCGTTGTTCATCTGTTGTAGACGCTTGGTCTTGCAGGGAATTCGCCCGGTGGTGCCTGGCGTTACCGGGGAAGGCGGTCAACCCGGGCCGACGAGCCCACGCTTGGCCGACCAGCGATCCATACCCGAGACAATCGTCCAAAGTGCCAGACCGAGCGCCGCGAGAAGCAAAACGCACGCAAATGTAAGCTCCGTGCGGCCGTCGCGGTCGTAGATCAGCAGGAGCCGCCCGAGGCCGTCGGTGGCGCCGACGAGCTCTGCTGCGACGGCTCCGGGGACCACCAGCAGCGCCGAGACGCGCGCGCCCGCCAGCATGGCCGGCACGGCCGCAGGCAGCTCCGCGATCCGCAGGCGGCGCCAGCGCCCCGCGCCAGCGCCCCGCAGCAGTTCGTCGATCGCCGAGTCGGCCTGCCGGACGCCCTGCGCCACCGCGACGATCACCGGAAACACCGCGATGAGCGTGACGACGAGGATCTTCGGCGCGATCCCGAAGCCGAGCCAGGTCACGAGCAGCGGCGCGATGGCGATCACGGGGATGGTCTGGGAGACCACCAGCACCGGTTCGAGGGTCGCGCGGACCGGTCGGAAGGCTGCCATCAGCACGCCGATCAGCCCGCCGAGCAGGAGCGCCGCGCCGAGTCCGGCAACCGCCTCCAGCGCGGTGACCCTGAGCGCGGGGAGCAGGACGGCCTGCTGGTCGACGATCGCGGCCCAGGCGTCGCTCGGCGCTGGCAGGGTCGTCGGGTCGACCTCAAACAGCGCGCATGCCGCCTCCCACGCGCCGAGCATGGCGATGAGGGCGGCGATGGTGCGCACGGACGAGCTTCTCACGCGCCGGCCTCCGCGAGGAGCTCGAGCAGGTCGGCCGAGAGCAGCCCCTGGAGTTCGGCGTCGCGGCGACCCAGCGGCGGCGGGACGCGCTCGGCGACGACGGTGCCAGGCCGGCTGCCGAGCACGACGATCCGGTCCGCGACGCGGGCCGCCTCAGTCGGTTCGTGCGTGACCAACACGACGGACCGGCCTTCGCGGGTCAGGTCGCGCAGGCGCTCTCCGGCCGCGCGGCGCTCGATCGCGTCGACTGCGCTGAGCGGCTCGTCGAGCAAGACGACCGGCCGCGCGATCGCGAGGACGCCCGCCAACAGGAGCCGCTGCCGCTCGCCGCCAGACAGCCCCGCGGCGCGGCGGCCGCCTCGGCGCAGCAGCACAGGGTCGTGG
>JAEYAL010000133.1 GCA_023404805.1 Actinomycetes bacterium
CAGCTCGAACGTGGCGAGCTGCAGGTTCTGCGTGGCCGGGTCGAGCTTGCAGGGGACGTTGAACGTGCCCGGGTCGCCGTCGATGTCGGCGTACGGCTGACGGTCGATATCGGTCGGCGGGGTCGTCAGACCCTCGACCGGGGTGCCGTCCTCGTAGTGGCCGTACAGGTTGAGGATCAGCTCCGTGAGCACGATCCGCGCGGTGCCGGGGACGTCCAGCGTCAGCGACGGCGTGGTGCCGGACGCGTTCAGGACGAGCGGGTTCG
The DNA here is from genome assembly GCA_023404805.1 of Actinomycetes bacterium. Classification (GTDB taxonomy): domain Bacteria; phylum Actinomycetota; class Thermoleophilia; order Solirubrobacterales; family Solirubrobacteraceae; genus JAGIBJ01. Next base: position 267 of record JAEYAL010000133.1, read on the forward strand.
GGATCGGCGGAACGACGGTGTAGGGCTCCACGTCGATCGGCACGCGCACGTTGACGCCGGTGCCGTCCGGCAGGACGACGCGCGCACGCGAGCCGGTGCCCTTGCCGGGCTTCTGCGCCTCGGTCACGCCACCAACGGTGTGGAGGCCCTCGACGAGGCCGAGGCCCTGCGCCGTGGTGCCGCCGGCCGAAGCCACCGCGGTGATCGTGAACGGATCCGTCGGCTCGCCGACCGGCCACGAGTCGGGGATGTCAAGCGTGATGTCCAGCGTCAGCGGCTGCGTGCCGATGAGCGGGAACTTGCACTTGTAGTTGAGGGTCGCGGTCTGGGCGGCCTGGGCGCTGGACGCACCCATCGCGGCGAAGCTGGCGGCGCCGGCCACAGCCAGCACGCCCACCTTGCGGGACTTCAGGGACACTTTTCCTCCTGGGTGTTTCGCCCCACGCGAGAGAACGGACGGGGCGAGACGGACACAAGGCCGCCTTTGCAAGCGGCGACCTCTGCCGGCACCGTAGCGTGTGATTGTCGGCACTGTCCAGCGATCTCCGGGCAAACGCGCTTACCAGCCGACGGTGTCCACCTTCGACCGGGCAGTCGAGCCCACTTTCCTGTCCGCCGCCGCGATGGTCCGCTCGCCCGGCCTCTCGACGCCGCGCGGCCGGGGCCGTTCGGCGGCCAGCGGTAGCCGTTCGTGGACGGTTCGCGGCCGCTGCGCCAGTTTTTCGTATGGGTCGGCCGATAAATGTGAATTCATCGCAAGAACTGGGGTCTAGACCCTAAAGCGCCGACGCGCCAGTCCGATGATCGTGCCAATGCGCGGCTCATCCAACCTGTCGTCGGTTCGCTTGGTTTTGCGGACGCTGTTGACCGCCTTGGCCGCTCTGACGGCCGTCGCCGGCCCGGCGCACGCCTCGAGCGACCCGCCGTTTCCGATCACGGAGTCGTTCGCCACGTCGAGCGCTTCCGGCTGGACCCTCGGCGGTTCCGCGGCGCTCACCGCACCCGGTACCGACGCCAGTGGCAGCGGCTGGCTCCGTCTCACGAGCGCGACGACGAACCAAGCTGGCTACGCCTTCTACGACACGGCCTTCCCGTCGACGAAGGGCGCGGCCGTCGAGTTCGACTACGCGACCTACGGCGGCACCGGCGCCGACGGCCTCACCTTCTTCCTCTACGACGGCACGACGACCGCCGCGCAGTTCCAGATCGGCGCCTTCGGCGGCTCGCTGGGATACGCGCCCTGCTCCAACGGCAGCAAGCCGGGCCTCAACAACGCGTATATGGGCGTCGGCTTCGACGAGTTCGGCAACTTCACAAACCTCACCAGCAGCTGCGGCGTCCCCGGCGGCAACACCGCGCACCCGAACTACGTGTCGGTCCGCAGCGGCGAGACGGCCAACTACGACCTCCTCACGACCGCGCCTACCAGCCAGGCGCTCACCGCCTCGCGCGCCAACGCCCGCCACGTGTCGATCTCCGTCCTGCCGAACGGCAAGCTCAACGTCTACATCCGCTACCCGGATGGCACGTACCAGCGCATCGTCAACGACCTGCAGCTGCCCGGGGCGCCGTCGACGCTGAAGCTCGGCTTCGCCGGCTCCACCGGCGGCAGCACGAACATCCACGAGATCCACAACACGAAGGTGGTCAAGCCGACCGACATCTCGACGACCGTGACCGACGGCGGCACCGGCAAGCCCCGCGCAGGCGCGAACACGTGGACGGCCGTGGTGACCAACGCGGGCGCGAACGACACCAACTCCGGCACCTTCGCGGCGACGACCGGCGCGCAGAGCCTCACGGGCGTCACCTGGACCTGCACCGCGTCGGCAGGCTCGAGCTGCGGCGCGGCCACCAGCGGCTCCGGCCTCCCGAACGTGACTACCGGCGGCCTGCTGCCGAGCGGCACCCTCACCTTCCAGATCACGGGAACGCCGGCCGCGGGGACCGACTACGCGCAGCTGAGCGTCGACGCGCAGCCGACCGGCGACACCGGCGACCTCACGCCGACGAACAACGCCTCGACGGACACGAGCGACCTGACTCCGGTCTTCGACGCGCAGCCGACGTTCACGCTCGCCGCGAACGGCCTCGCGACCGCGACGACCACCAACGCGCGCGGCGGCAACATCACCTACGCCAACCGCTGGCAGCGCTGCGACCCCGACGGCAGCAACTGCGCCGACATCGCGGGCGCCACCGCCACGACCTACACGACCACCACGGCCGACCGCGGCTTCACGATCCGCTTCACGCGCACCGCGGCCAACGCCGCCGGCTCGACGCAGTCGGCGAGCGCCCATTACTCGCCGCTGCCGACCACGAACCTCGTCACCGCTCCGAGCGGCGCGACGACCTCCACCTCGGCCGCCCCGACCTTCAACACGCCGACGTCTGGCGCGACCCTCGAGTGCAAGCTCGACGCTGCCGCCTGGGCGGCGTGCACCTCGCCGAAGTCCTACGCCGGCCTCGCCGAAGGCAGCCACACCTTCTCCGTGCGCGCGGTCTACGGCGGCCTGTCCGACGACACGCCCGCCACGGCGACGTGGACGGTCGACACGACGGCGCCGAACACCTCGATCGCCTCCCAGCCGGCGGCCAACGAGCCGTCGACCTCGGCCAGCCTCGGCTTCACGGGCACCGACGCAGGTGGCTCGGGCGTCGCCTCCTACGAGTGCCGGATCGACAACGGCGCGTGGGCCGCCTGCACCTCGGCCAAGTCCTACACGGGCCTCGCGCAGGGCAACCACACCTTCGACGTCCGCGCGATCGACGCGGCCGGCAACACCGACGCGACGCCGGCGACCTACACCTGGCGGGTCGACACGGTCGACCCCACGACGACGCTGCTGACCAACCCGGCCGCGAACTCCAGCTCGACCACGGGCGCCTTCACCTTCTCCGGCGCTGACGCCGGCGGCTCGGGCGTGGCGTCCTACGAGTGCCGCCTCGACAACGGCTCCTGGTCGGCGTGCACGTCGCCGAAGTCCTACACCGGCCTGGCCGACGGCTCCCACACCGTCGACATCCGCGCGGTCGACGCCGCTGGCAACAAGGACGCGACGCCGTCCTCGTACACGTGGACCGTCGACACCGCCGCGCCGAACACCTCGATCACCTCGCAGCCGGCGGCGAACACCACGTCGACCTCGGCGAGCCTCGGCTTCACGGGCACTGACGCCGGCGGCTCGGGGGTGGCGTCCTACGAGTGCCGCCTCGACAACGGCGCCTGGGCGGCCTGCACCACGCCGAAGTCGTACACGGGCCTCGCGCAGGGCAACCACACCTTCGACGTCCGCGCGATCGACGCCGCAGGCAACACCGACGCGACGCCGGCGACCTACACCTGGCGGGTCGACACGACCGCGCCGGACACCGCGATCACCGCGCAGCCGGCCGCGAACTCCAGCTCGACCACGGGCGACTTCTCCTTCACCGGCTCCGATCCGTCGGGCTCGGGCGTGGCGTCCTACGAGTGCCGGATCGACAACGGCGCGTGGGCGGCGTGCACGTCGCCGAAGTTGTACACGGGCCTCGCGCAGGGCAACCACACCGTCGACGTCCGCGCGATCGACGGCGCGGGCAACGCCGACGGCACGCCTGCGAGCTACACGTGGACGGTCGACACCGCTGCGCCGACGACCTCGCTCGGCACCACGCCGCCGGCTGACTCCTCCAGCGCGGACGCCAGCTTCACGTTCACGGGCAGCGACCCGGGTGGCTCCGGCGTTGGCAGCTTCGAGTGCCGCCTCGACGGCGGCGCGTGGGGCCCGTGCTCCTCGCCGAAGGACTTCACCGGCCTGCCGGACGGCGACCACACCTTCGAGGTGCGCGCGATCGACCAGGCGGGCAACACGGACGGCTCGCCGCAGAGCTACACGTGGACGATCGACACCGCTGCGCCGACGACCACGATCACGGCGACGCCGCCCGCGGTCGACGACAGCTCCAGCGCCTCCTTCAGCTTCACCGGCTCGGACGGCTCCGGCACGGGCGTCGCGTCCTACGAGTGCCAGCTCGACGGCGGCGCCTGGAACCCGTGCTCCTCGCCGAAGGGGCTCGCCGGCCTCGCCGACGGCCACCACACCTTCGCGGTCCGCGCGATCGACGCGGCGGGCAACACCGACGCGACCCCGGACGCGTACACGTGGACGGTCGACACCGCCGCGCCTGACACGTTCATCACCAGCACCCCGTCGCCCGTGAGCGGATCGACGACCGGCGCGTTCGCCTTCACCGGCGCCGACGGGTCCGGCTCGGGCGTCAGCGCCTTCGAGTGCCGCCTCGATAGCGGCGCGTGGGCCACATGCACCTCGCCCCAGTCGTACACCGGCCTTGCCGACGGCTCCCACACGGTTGAGGTCCGCGCGATCGACGCCGCAGGCAACGCGGACGCCACGCCGGCGTCCTACACCTGGACCGTCGACACATCGACCCCCGACACCTCGATCTCCTCGCACCCGGCAGCCGCGAGCGGCTCCACGACCGCGGCCTTCACGTTCTCCGGCAGCGACGGCGGCTCCGGCAGCATCGCCTTCTACGAGTGCCAGCTCGACGGCGGCGCCTGGAACGTCTGCACCGCGCCGAAGCAGTTCACCGGTCTGGCCGACGGCTCGCACACGTTCGCCGTCCGCGCGACCGACGCCGGTGGCAACACCGACGCCACGCCTGCGACCTACACCTGGACCGTCGACACCGGCGCCCCGACGACCTCGCTGACGAGCGTCCCGCCGGCGCGCTCGGCTGACGCCAGCCCGTCGCTGTCGTTCACCGGCGCCGACTCCGGCGGCACCGGCGTGTCGACCTTCGAGTGCCGGCTCGATGGCGGCGCCTGGGCCACCTGCGCCTCGCCGCGCCAGCTGACCGGCCTCACCGACGGCTCGCACACGTTCGACGTGCGCTCGGTCGATGCCGCGGGCAACGCCGACGCCACGCCCGCCTCGCACACTTGGATCGTCGACACGACCGGCCCGGCGCCTGCGCCGCCGGCGCCCAAGGCGCCGTCGGCCACGCCGCGCCCGCAGCTCACGTTCACGACTGAGCCCGGCGCCACGCTGGAGATCAAGATCGACGGCGTCGTCGTCGGCACGACGACCGCGGGCCCGGATGGCACGGCGACCTTCACCCCTCCGGCCGACCTGTCCGACGGCCCGCACAGCGTCGTCGTGATCGGCATCGACACGCTTGGCAACCGCGGGCCCGAGTCCTCGCCCGTGCAGATCAAGGTCGCGGCGACGCCGCCGGCCACGCCCACGATCCCGAGCTCACCCGCTCCGGTCTCGTCCGACAAGAGCCCGACGTTCGACCTCGACCAGGGCGCTGGCAACAGCAACACGACCTTCGAGTGCCAGCTCGACGGCGGCGCTTGGGCGCCGTGCCCCGCCACCGTGTCGTTCCCGAACCTGCCCGAGGGCGACCACAAGCTGATCGTCCGCGAAGTCAACGAGGCCGGCGTCCCCGGCGGCGAGCGCGAGTACACGTGGACGGTCGACTCGACCAAGCCGGCGCTCCCGGTCTACGTCGTCGCGCCGCCCGCCCAGACCGAGGACAGCGCCGCGCGCTTCGACCTCGACACCGAGCGCGGGACCACGCTGCGCTGCTCGGTCGATGGCGGCGAGTTCATCGACTGCACCACGGGCCTGGACCTCTCGAGCCTCACCGAGGGCGCGCACACGATCCGCGCGATCGCGACCGACTCGGCCGGCAACGACTCCGACATCGCGACTTACGACTGGCAGATCAGCAAGCCGCTGGCGATCGCCAGCTTCGCCAAGCTCACCGCGCGCCTGGCGACGAAGACGATCATCCACGCGAACAAGCGCATGACGATCATCTGCCGCCTCTCGAAGGGCTCCACCGTGCAGACCTGCGACGGCAAGGCGTACGCGCGCCTGAAGGGCAAGCTCGTGGTGGTCGCGACCGGCAAGCGCACGTTGACCAAGACCGGCTCGCTGAGCGCGGGCGTCCGCGTGAAGCTCAACAAGGTCGGCATGGCCGCGCTGAAGCGCCACCCGGGCGGTCTGAAGGTGAGCGTCCGCATGACGAGCAAGACCCGCGAGGGCCGCACGCTCACCACGCGCGTGAACACGAAGATCTACCCGGCGCGCAAGACCGCCCACCTCGTGCTCTCGCCGGTCGACAGCGCCAGCGCGTTCGGTCCCGGCGGCAAGCTCCGCAAGCAGCTCAAGGCCATCCGCAAGAACATCGACGGTGCCAAGAGCGTGCTGTGCGTCGGCCACACCGACAAATCCGGGACGACCGCGCAGGGCCTGGCCTACGCCAAGGCGGCCTGCAGCGCGCTGCAGAACCTCGGCCTCAAAGCCAAGTTCCAGACGCAGTCCAAGGGCAGCACCGCGCCGATCGCCACCAACCAGACTGCAGCCGGCCGCGCGAAGAACCGCCGCGTGAAGCTGCTCGTCCGCTTCCCCTAGCGCACGCCGCACCCCGCAGCCGCCCGTCCGCGCCGACCACTGCGCGGGCGGTCCGGCGCGGTTGGGGCGGGCGCCCGTAAGGTGGCGGGCGTGACCGATGTGCAGGGGCATCAGCAGCACCCGCGGAGCGAGACGCGCGAGCGCCTGCGCGACGCGAACTTCGCCGGCGCGATCTACGGCCAGATCCTCGTGCTCTCGGTCCTCGCCGCGCTCGGCCCGCGCGCCGATGTCGCCGGCACGGTGGCGGCCGTCGTCGCCGGCTCGCAGCTCACGTTCTGGCTCGCGCACGCCTACGCCGAGCTGATCGCCAAGCACGTCCAGCGCGACCAGCGCCTCACGTTCGCGCAGGCGGGCGCTGTGCTGGAACACGAGTGGCCGCTCGTGCAGGCCGCCATCCCGACGCTCGTGCTGATGCTGATCGCCGGCGTCGGCGTGATCGAGGCGCGCACCGGCGTCTACATCGCGCTCGGCCTCGGCATCGCGCAGCTCTTCGCGTGGGGCTACTACGTCGGCCACCAGAGCGGCCGGTCGCCGTTTCGCCAGCTGCTCGTCGCGCTGGTGTCGGGCATGATCGGCCTGCTGATGGTCGCGCTCAAGCTCGCGCTGCATTGAAGGCCGAGCGAGGCGCTGCAGCGCCCGTCGGCCGCGCACGGCGTGCGGTCCGCGCTACGCCGCGCTGGGCGTCGCGGCGCCCGTGGCCGTGTGGTCGGCGACGTTGATGATCACCATCGTGGTGAGCATCTCGGTGGCGGTGTCGATCAGCTCGGGGAAGCGGTCGGTCTCGCCACGGTCGACGTGGCTGACGACGAGCTCCAGGAACGCGCCGATGATGCCGCGCGCGATGAGCGGCGAGAGGGGCCGGGAGTTGATCTCGGGGTACGCCGCGCGGCCCTGCTCGACGACTTCGCAGAGCATCGCGCCGAACATGTCCATCGCTTCGTCGCGCGCGAGGCGGGCCTCTTCGGACAGCGTCGCGAGCTCGACCAGGATCGCGTGGCTGAGGCGCGGCTGCGCCATGAGGATGCTGAAGTAGGTCTCAAAGCCCTTGCGCATCACCTCGACCCACGGGCGGTCGAACACGATCGACGCGCGGACGGTCTGCATCACCGCGAACGTGACTTGGCGGTGCAGCTCCAGGAAGCACTCCTCCTTGCTGGAGAACTCCGCGTAGAAGGTGCGCAGCGAGGTACGGGCCTCGCGGGCGATGTCGGCGACTTTCGTCCCGCCGAAGCCCTCTCGTGCGATCACGACGGCCAGCGCGGTGAGCAGCTGCTGGCGGGTCTCCGACGGCGGTTCCGGCGCATCGGCGCCGTCGGTGCCGGGTGCCCGCTGGGCGAGCACGACGCGCGGGGCGCGGGCCTGCATGATCGCCTGGGCGACCGCGGCTTGCGAGAAGTCGATGGCGCCCGCCGTCGTCACGTCGGCGTGCATGTTGCGGTCCATCATGCGCAGGGCGGCGCCGGCGAGGCTCGGGTCGATCGAGGCGACGGCGTCCTGCGGCACGACCACCTGGTACCGGCGGGTCGAGGCGTCAAGCGCGGCGTAGAGGATGCCCTGCTCGGTGGCCTGGCCAGTCAGCACGACGCGGCGCACGCCGCGGGCCTGCAGCAGGTCCTCGAGCTGGGAGCGGTCGAACGCCGAGGGGCGGCTCGTGATCACGAACGGATCGCTCGGCTCGGGCAGGACGGCGTCGAGCTGGGCGCCCAGGCCGTGCTTGCGCGCGGACTCGATGAGCTCCTCGGCAGTCGCGCTCCAGCGGCCGTTGTGGTTCTCGACGTAGATCACCGGGACGCTCGCCGAGCGGGCGCGGCGCAGCAGGTCGGCGATGACGGGGACGACCTTCGGCGCGCTGCGGCGCAGCGCGCGGCCGTCGCCGCCGTCAAGAGCGGTGAAGAGGTCCAAGACCAGCAGCGCGGTGACGTCGCGCCGGACCTGTGGCTCGTTGAGCTCGGAGATGGATGAGGCTGACACGGGGTAGGCCGTCCTGGGGGGACATTGGAAGAGACGGTACTCCACCAACCCAGCGGCCAATTGGGCAGTTTCGCGGATAACTCTGGCCGGAGCAAACGCGCCTGCGGTGAACGCTGGTCAGGCAAATCGACGGACCGGACTGACCATGCGTCGAATAGTCGGATTACCGGTGTACTGGAAGGGCGCTCAGTGGCTCTGGCTCGGCTGACGCTGAGTTGACGGAGTGTCGAACTCGCGGGTAACGGCGCGTCCGGTCGGCTCGCGGCCTTGGCTGCGGCCGGGAGCGTCCTGGTGGTCCGCGGCCCTTGCACGTCCGCGCGTGCCCGCTGCGTACGCCCCCTCCGGGGGGCGAGGCCCGCGACCATGGCGCGATGCGCACTGAATCCCTCCTGATCGTCCTGGCGGCAGCCACCGGTGCGATCGTCACCCTCCAGGCGCCGCTCAACGCTGAGCTCGGCCGCCACGTCGGCGAGGTGACGGCGTCGGTGGTGTCGTTCGGCGTCGGCTTCGTCGTGCTGGTCGTCTTGGCGGCGGCGCTCGGGCAGCTCGGCGGGCTCAGCGAACTCGGATCGGTGTCTTGGCCGTACCTCTTGGGCGGCGTGATCGGCGCGGCGTTCGTGCTCGTCACGCTGGTCGCCGTTCCCAAGGCAGGCGCCGGGCCAGTCGTCTCAGCTGCCGTGGCCGGCCAGCTGGTGATGGCGGCGGTCGTCGACCGACAAGGCTGGTTCGGCGTCCCGCAGCACGACCTGACGATTTCCCGAGTGGCCGGCATCCTGCTGCTGCTGGCGGGCGTGCTACTGGTAAGCCGCAAGTAGTCCCGGACGTGGAGCGGTTTGTCTGTTTGGGGCGCCGCGTCCCGGGTGGTGCCGTCTGGCGCGCTGAAGTAGCGTCGCGTCCGATGGCCGACGCTCCCGCATCCGTCGACGACTACCTCGCTGGGCTGCCGGACGATGCCCGCGCCGTCGTCGCCGGCGTCTGCGACGCCGTGCGCCGCGGCATCCCGGGTGCCGAGGAGCGCGTCCGCTACGGCATGCCGGCGTTTATGTACCCAGGTGCCGGGTCGCGGTACGCGCTCCACGTCGGCGGCTGGAAGAAGCACGTCGGCATCTACCCCGTCGGCGAACTGCCAGCTGAGCTCGAAGCGCAGGTCGCGCCGTACCGCTCCAAGAAGGACTCGGTCACGTTCCAGTACCGCGATGGTGTGCCGTTCGAGCTCATCGAGCGGGTGGCAGCGGCGCTGGCGGCGCGGCGCGCGGGGGAGGCGTGACCGCGTTCCGTCGTGATCGCGGTGGCATCGGCGGTGCGTTCACGACGAGAACGCAGGCGGCCTCCGACGGCTAGCGTCGATCTCGATGCCGCCTGGCACCGAGATCGTCTTTTTCAAGCAGCCGGGCACGCGGTACCACTCGGTGTTGCACCGCCGCGACGACGTGCAAGTGCGCCTCGAGGGCGGCAGCTGGAACAAGGTCGGCGGCCCGGCGGGGCGCGTGCCGCACGACATCGCGCACCTGCTGGTCGAGGAGGCCTTCGGGCTTGACCGCGGGCTCTGGGGCGTGCTCGCTGCGGGCGGCACGGTGCAGAACGCCCGCGTGATCGCGGGGCGCCAGCCGCCGCATGCCGCGGCGCGCGCCGAGGCGGTGGTGGCGCC
>JAEYAL010000221.1 GCA_023404805.1 Actinomycetes bacterium
ACCGCGGCGACCGCCCCCGTGGCGGTGGCCGTCGTGAGGGCCGCGTCGACCGCGACCCCGGCTACGACCGCTAGCCGGCACTCAGGCCAACACCCCCTGTTGACCTCCCAGCCTCAACCCAGCGGAACGGGCGCCGGCTTTGCCGCCGGCCCCGTCCGGGTGAGCACGGTCGCGCCAGGCGTTCTGGTCGCGACCGAGGCTCTGCCGTGGGCCCGCGCCGTCGCGCTCAGCGCGACAGTGCTGGCTGGGTCGGTCGACGAGGAACCGGAGATCGCCGGCGCCGCCCACCTGATCGAGCATCTGCTGTTCCGCGGCAGCTCGAAGTTCGGTGCGGGCGCTGTCGATCGCCTCTTCGACGAGCTGGGCGCTGACATCAGCGCCAGCACCGACCGCTGCCAGACGCACCTCGGCACGTGGGTGATGGCCGAGCACGCGCCGCTGGCGGTCGACGCCATCGCTGACGTCCTCTGGTACCCCGATCTGCGGGAGGAGGATGTCGAGCACGAGCGCGAGATCGTGCTCGAAGAGGTCGCGATGATCGAGGACTCGCCCGAGGAGCTCACCTTCGAGCTGATGGGCGACGCGCTCTTCCCCGACTCGCCGCTGGGCCGTCCCGTGATCGGCCGCCGCGAGACGATCGCGTCGCTCGACGCGGCGTCGCTCACCGCGTTCCACCGCGGCCGGTACGCCGTGGCGCCCGTCGTGTGGGTCGGCGTCGGCAACGTCGACCACGACCGCCTCTGCGAGCAGGTCATCGCGACGCTCCCGGACTGGCGCGCCGCCGAGATCGCGCTCCCGAGCGACCACCGCCGCGGCGAGCCCAACGGCGCCCCGCAGCGCATCGTCGTCGAGCGCCCGTCCGAGCAGACGCATGTCGCGGTCGGGATTCCCATTTTCGACGCTCGCGGCCCGCGCCGCGCGGCGCTGCAGGTGCTCGACGCGCTGGTCGGCGGACCGCCGTCGTCGCGCCTCTTCCAGGAGATCCGCGAGCGCCGCGGGCTCGCCTACTCGGTGAGCTCGTTCTTGGAGATCCAGCAGGGCTTCGGCGCGTTCGGCGCCTACGTCGGCACGCGGCCTGAACGGGTCGCGGTGGCCGTCGAGGTGCTCGCGGCTGAACTGCGCAAGGTCGCGGCCGGCCAGATCGCCGTCGAGGACCTCACCTGGGCGCGCCAGCATGTCGCCGGCCGCCTCGGCCTCTCGCTTGAGACGGCGGGCGGGCGCGCGTCGCTGCTCGCAGCCCGGCTCGCGCATGGCCTCGAGGTCGCCCATCCTGACGTGCTGGCCGCTGAGATCCAGGCCGTCGACGAGGACGCGCTGCACAGCGTCGCTGCCGACGTCCTCGGCGACCTGCAGCACGCCGCCATCGCCTGCGTGGCGCCGGACGCCGATGGGGCCGCTGCGGCCCTCGACGCGGCCGAGCTCGCCACCGCCGCCGTCGCCGCCGGTTAGGCATGCGCGGCGCGGTCCTGGCTGCCGCGGCTGCGGTGATCCTCGTCCTCACGGCCGCGCTCGTGCTGCGCGGCGGCGATGGCTCCAGCTCGTCCCCGGGCTCGGGCGGCTCGCCTGCGACTCCGACGTGGTCGGTCGCCGGCGTCGACGAGACCGAGGAGCTGCTCAAGGGCATCCCGCAGGACGGCATGAGCCTCGGCTGGCCCTCGGCGCCCGTGACGCTGCTGGAGTACGTCGACCTGCAGTGCCCGTTCTGCAAGGAGCACCAGCTCGACGTGCAACCTGCGCTCATCAAGGAGCTGGTGCGCACGAAGCAGGCGCAGATCGCGTTTGTGCCGCTGGCGTTCCTGGGGTCGGACTCCGTCGCCGCGCGCAACGTCTTCATGCGGATGGCCCAGACGAACAAGGCCTGGGACTTCGCCAACCTCTTCTACTGGAACCAGGGCCAGGAAAACTCGGGCTACGTGACCGACGCGTTCCTCCGCGGCCTCGTCGGGGCGATCCCGGGCACCAAACCGCAGGACGCCTCGCGCAAGCTCGACCCGGGGCTGGCCGAGATCACGGCGCAGCGCGACATTCTCGGCCAGCGGGTCCTCGGCGCCCGCGAAAGCGGCACCCCCGGGTTCACGGTCGGGCCGACGAACGGCGATCCGCTCACGTTCGAATGGATCGAGCTCTACCAGGAGCGTCCGGACGCCGAAGAGCTGATCGCCGCCGTGCGCAAGGCGCGCGAGCAGCTGCAGGCGGGCGGCGGCCGGCCAGCGGTCGGCGCCCCCGCCTGAGCGTGATCGCTCGCGGCCGGGCAGCGTCAGTGCGACGCCGCGCCGCGGCGCCCGTCATCATGTGACGCAGCGCACCACCGCAGCGGGCATCCTCAGCCTGCGCGGCGCACCACGCTTTCCTCCGACCCGCGAGACGCACCAGACCCGATGGCCAGCAACGCTGACAAGAAGAACGAAGCCCGCGCCAAGCGCGAGGAGGCGCAGGCGCAGGCCGCAGCCCGCGCCAAGCGCATGAAGATGGTGCAGTACCTCGCCGGCGCCGTGTTCCTGGCGATCGTCGTCGTGGTGCTCGTCGTCGTGATCACCGGCGGCAAGGACAAGGGCGGCGGAGCCAGCGAAGGCGGCGACGCGAAGGTCCAGGGCGTCGCCGAGACGAAGGCGCTGCTCAACGGCATCGAGCAGAACGGCCTCACCATCGGCGACCCGAAGGCGCCGGTCACGATCGTCGAGTTCGTCGACGTGCAGTGCCCGTTCTGCAAGAACCACCAGCTCGACCAGCAGCCGAAGATCATCAAGGAGCTCGTCCGCACCGGCAAGGCGCGCCTGAGCCTCAAGCCGATCGCGCTGAGCTTCATGGGCGAGGACTCCGAGGCTGGCCGCACCGTGGCCATCCGCCTGTCGGAGAAGGACCTCGCCTGGCCGTTCCTGAACCTCTTCTACTGGAACCAGGGCCAGGAGCAGTCCGGCTACGTCACCGACGAGTTCCTCAAGAAGCTGGTCGTCGCGGCGGGCGGCGACGCTGCCGACGCCTCGCCGCGTGAGCCTTCGCCCGAAGAGGCCAAGAAGCTCGCCGAGATCGACGCGCTCCAGGAGCCGCTGAACGTGACCGGCACGCCGTCGTTCGCGATCGGCAAGACGGGCGACGACCCGAAGACCTACAAGCCGTTCGAGGCCTCCAGCGCCGATGTCGCCGACGACCTGATCAAGGCCGTCGACGAGCTGAAGGCCGGCACCGCCTCCGACAGCTCGGGCACCTAACCGATGGCGATCCGCGTCGCGGTCGCAGGCGCGGCCGGGAAGATGGGCCTCGCGTCGTGCGAGGCTGTCGAGGCGGCCGACGGACTCGAGCTCGTCGCCCGCGTCGACCCGGCGCTCGGCGTCACGCTCGACAGCGTCCTGGGCGACGTCGACGTGGTCGTCGACTTCACCCGCCCGGACGTCGCCGTCGACAACATCAACGCGTGCATGGCCGCCGGCGTGCACGCGGTCGTGGGCACGAGCGGCTTCGACATCTCCAAGGTGCAGCCGCAGAACGGCGCCAAGCTGCTGTTCTGCCCGAACTTCGCGATCGGCGCCGTGCTGATGATGAAGTTCGCCGCCGAAGCGTCCAAGCACATGCCCAAGGTGGAGATCATCGAGCTCCACCACGACCAGAAGCTCGACGCGCCCTCCGGCACGGCGAAGCGGACCGTCGACATGATCCGCGAGGCGAGCGGCAAGGAGGTGGGCGGCGTGCATTCCGTCCGGCTCCCGGGCGTGATCGCCAACCAGGAAGTCATTTTCGGCGAGCTGGGGCAGACGCTCACGATCCGCCACGACACGACCGACCGCAAGAGCTTCATGCCCGGCGTGATCCTCGCGGTGCGCAAGGTCGGCTCGATGGACGACGACGTGGTCGTCGGCCTCGAGAACGTTCTGGACTAGCCGCTTTGGCGTGGTGGCGCCTGGCTCCGGCCGGGCCGCCACCACGCCGACGTCCCGTCCTGCGATACTCGGCGGGATGTCCGACCTCGGAGCGCTCCTCACCGCGATCGTCACGCCGTTCGCCGAATCCCCCTCGTCAGGGTCGGCCAAGCCGGCCGTCGACGAGGAGGCGTTTGTCGCGCTCCACAAGCATGTCGTCGAGCTCGGCTCGCACGGCATCGTGGCGTGCGGCACCACGGGCGAAGCGTCGACCCTCGACGACCCCGAGCACCTGCGGGTGATCGAGCTGGCCGTGCAGAACAAGCCCGCAGGGACGACGGTCATCGCTGGTGCTGGCAGCAACGACACCTTGCACGCCTGCCATCTGACCGAGCGGGCCACGGAGCTGGGAGCCGACGCGATTCTGAGCGTCACGCCGTACTACAACCGCCCGAACCGCCGCGGGATCATCCGCCACTACGAAGAGGTCGCGCGGGCCACCGACCTGCCGATCATCCTCTACAACATCCCGAACCGCTCGGGTGTGGATGTCCCGAACGACCTGCTCGCCGAGCTGGCCCAGATCGATGGCATCTCCGCGGTCAAGCAGGCCAACAACGACAACCTCGCGCTGATCGACGGCCTGGCGCTCTACGCCGGCAACGACGATGTCTTCGCGCGGACGCTCGACCTCGGCGGAGCAGGCGGCATCTGCGTCGCCAGCCACGTGGCCGGAGAGCGCATGCGCCGCATGATCGACGAGCCCGAGAACCGCGCCGAGCTCGACAAGGAGCTCCAGCCGCTGTACGCCGCGCTCTCGGTCGCGCCCGCCTGCATCGCGACGAAGGCGGCGCTGCAGCTCCAGGGCATCCTCGAACACGACTCCGTGCGCCTCCCCATGGTGGCCGCCGACGAGTACGAGCGGGACACCGTCCGAAAGGGCCTCGAAAAGCTTGGCTTGCTCGAGGCGGGGGCACGCGCATGAGCGGTCCGATCCGCGTCCTGCCGCTCGGCGGCCTTGGCGAAATCGGCAAGAACATGACGGCCGTCGAGCAGGACGGCCACATCGTCGTGATCGACGTCGGCCTGCGCTTCCCGACGCAGGAGCAGCACGGGGTGGACCTCGTCCTCCCGGACTTCACCTACCTGATCGACCGCGCCGACCAGATCGACGCGGTCGTGATCACGCACGGCCACGAGGACCACCTCGGGGCGCTGCCGTTTTTCCTGCGCCAGATCACGCCGCACCGCCCGAAGGTCTACGGCCGCCCGCTGACGATGGAGATGGCCCGCTCCAAGCTCGACGAGCACCGCATCAAGGACGCGTCGCTCACCCGCCTGGACCCAGGCGCCCGGGTGAAGGCCGGCCCATTCGAGATCGAGCTCGTCCACATGACGCACTCGATCCCGGATGCGTCTGGCGTCGTCGTGCACACCGAGCACGGCCCGATCTTCTTCACGGGCGATTACAAGTTCGACCAGACCCCCGTCGACGGCGGCCCTGCCGACCTGGTCCGGCTCGCCGAGCTCGGCAAAGAGGGCATCCTGCTCCTCTGTGGCGACTCCACCAACGCCGACCGGCCAGGCTGGTCGCTGTCGGAGGCGATCGTCGGGCCCAAGCTCAACGACATGTTCAACACGTGCGAGGGCCGCATCCTCGTCACGTGTTTCGCGTCGAACATCCACCGCGTGCAACAGGTCGTCGACGCGGCCCATCTGCATAACCGCAAGGTCTGTCTGATCGGCCGGTCGATGCGCAAGAACACCGCGATCGGTCGCACCCTCGGCCACATCAACATCCCCGAGGGCATGCTGGTGACGCCTCGCGATCTCGAGCACCTGCCCGACGAGCGCATCGTGATCATCTCGACCGGTTCGCAGGGCGAGCCGCTCTCGGCGCTGCGCCGCATGGCCTACGGCGACCACCAGCAGGTCTCGCTGCACTCCGGCGACACCGTGATCTTCTCCGCGACCCCGATCCCGGGCAACGAGAAGGCCGTCAGCGAAGTGATCGACGCCGTCAGCCGCCGCGGCGCGACCGTCATCACGACGAAGGACGCCCCGATCCACGCGTCTGGCCACGGCTACCAGGAAGAGCTGAAGCTGATGCTCAACCTGACCCGCCCGCGGTACGTCATGCCGTTCCACGGCGACTACCCGCGCATCCGCCTGCACTCCAAGCTCGCGCAGGCCGTCGGCGTGCCCGAGGAGAACGTCTTCGAGTGCGACAACGGCGACGTGGTCGAGATCACCGCCAAGGGCGCCCGCCTGGGCAAGCCCGAGAAGGCCGGCGTGTTCTTCGTCGATGGCATGGAGATCGGCGATGTCGCTGACGTCGCCCTCCGCGACCGCCGCATGCTCTCGGCCGACGGCATCTGCGTCGTCGTCGCCACCGTCTCGGAGGGCAACGGCGAATCCGTCGCCGATCCCGAGGTGCTCCTGCGCGGCGTGCCCGCCGAGGAGGAGCACGAGCTCATCGACACGCTGCGCGACGCGGTCGACGACGCTCTGGAGCGCGCGAGCGACCAGGGCATCAAGAACCCGGACCGCCTCGAAGAGTTCCTCCACGACGAGCTCGCCGGCGTGGTCTACGCCAAGCTCAAGCGGCGCCCCATGGTGCTGCCCGTCGTCGTCGAAGTCTGACCTCTGGCTTGCGGCGCCCGAGCGGCGCCGCGAGCTCAGCAGCCGTCGGGCAGGGTGTAGCTGAACGGCAGCTCGGCCGTGAAGCGGCAGTCGGTTCGGCTGCCGTCGCCGCTGGCATCGGCGTCGGCGGCGCCTGGCGTGATGGTCACGCGGCCTGCGCCGGTCGCGCTGACGGTCTGCCCGGCGCGCGTGAACTCTGCGAGGGCCACCGGTTTGGTGTCGAAGCGGAAGCCGAGGCCCCAGGCGTTGCCGTGAGCCGACATCGTCCGGAACGTCAGCGGGCGCTGCGGCGTCGCGGCCGTGTCCGGCGGGGTCAGGAACGGGTTCCACGCGAGCACGTGGGGGATGTCTCGCCGCCAGGTGAGCCACGTGTGGGCCCCTTGGCGGAACTTCAGCTCGGTCGGGATCCCCCGCGCGCGAGCGGACTTTGTGAAGGCCGCGGCATCGGCCCAGCTGCCGAGCTCGGCCGCGCCGCCCGCGATGATCCGGGCGCCGTCGAGGAGCTGGGTCGGGTCGACCACTCCGCTGCCGGACGACACGAACAGCCGGGAGCGGCTGAGGTTGCCCAGCAGCGCTTTGGGGCTGTTCGCCTTCTGGTAGGCCCCGCCGGGGCGCCCCCAGATGCGGGTGAACGAGACGTTGCTGAAGTACGGCACGAGGTGCACGGCGCCCCAGGTCTGCAGGTCGAGCAGTCCTGAGAGCGAGACGACGGCGCCGAAGTAGCTCGGGAGCTCGGCGCCGATCACCATCGCGCCGTAGCCGCCCATCGAGAGCCCGCCGATGGCGTGGTTGGCCCGGCCCGGAAGGATCCGGTACCGCGACTCGATCGCCGGAAGGACTTCGTCGAGCACGTAGCGGCGCACGTTCGCGCCCTCGCGCCGCCCGCCCTGCCACTGGTCGACCCAGTAGCTGCGGCCGCCTTCCGGCATGACGACGATCGCCTCGAGCCTGGCGGCGCGCTGCCGGAGGTTGCCGTACTTCGGGTCGACCCATGTGCCTGAGTTGTCGCCGATGCCGTGGAGCATGTAGAGGACCGGCCAGCGGCGCTCCGGCTGCTCGTCGTAGCCGTCCGGCAGGAGCACCGTGGCTTTGAGCCTCGTTTCGCGGTTGAGCCGGATCAGGCGCAGGTCGACGTTGCCTTGCGCGCTCGGGAGCGCAAGGGTCTCCACGCGTTGGGCGGCTGCGGGGGAGGCGAGGCCGCCGGAGGCTAGGGCTGCCGCTGCGACGGCGGACAGGACGAGGCCGCGCCGCGCGCGGCCGCGCAGACGCTGCTGGACCGCATGCGGCCGGTGGGACATGCACGGGAATCTAGACTGCTGCGGCGCGTCCGGCAACGTGGCGGAGCGCGACTTACCGCAGTGCCATTCACCCCGGACGGCCCGGCACCGCCGGGGCGGGCGTCCGTTCCGCGGCGAGCGGCAGACGCACCTCGACGCGGGTCCCGTGCCCGGCGCGCGCCGGGGAGCGGAGCTCGACCCAGCCGCCATGGGCCTGCGCCGAAGCGCGCACGATCGACAGGCCGAGGCCCGACGACGGGCCGCTTCGCGACCCGGACCGGACGAACCGCTCGAACGCGCGCCCGCGGACGGCCGGAGCGAGGCCTGGGCCGTCGTCCTCGACCGCCACCGACGCGTGGCCGCCGCGGACGCCGACCTCGACGGTCACTGCCGTCCCCGGCGGCGTGTGCCGGGCGGCGTTCTCGAGCAGGTTGCGGACAACGCGCTGCAGGTCGTCGCGGCGCCCGAGGACCACCGTCGGGACGGCGTCGACGCTGAGCTGGTGGTCGGCGAGCAGGTCCTCGACCTCGGCGACGGCGTCGTCGACGACCGAGGCGAGGTCGACGGGGTCGCGCGGCCCCTCACGCGGCTCGTCCGCGCGGGCGAGCGCCAGCAGATCGGCGACGAGCCCGCGCATCCGGCGCGCCGACCGCAGCGCGGCGGCCGAGGTCTCCGCCTGGTCGGGGTCGTCGGAGTCGGCGAGCATCTCCAGGTTGGTGATCAGGCTCGTGAGCGGCGTGCGGAGCTCATGCGAGGCGTCCGCGAGGAAGTCGCGCTGGTTGCGCAAGGTGCGCTCGGTCGTCGAGCGCGCGGCGTCGAGAGAATCGAGCATGGCGTCGAGCGTCAACGCGAGCTCGCGCAGCTCGTCGCGGCGCGAGGGGATGGGGAGGCGGCTGGCGCTGTCGCCGCTCTGCGCGATCTTCTTCGCCGTCTCGGTCAGCTCGGAAACGGGCCGCAGCGCGCGCCCGCCGATCCACGACGCTCCCGCCAGCGCGAGCAGGCTGCCGAACAGCGTCGCGAACGCGAGCAGGAGGTGGATGCGGCTGATCGTCGCCTCGAGCTCGACCGTCGACCGGCCGTACTGGACGAGCACGGGCGCGCCGCCGAGCTCGTTGTTGGCCGTTGTCAGCCGCCGCGTGTCGACGAGGTAGTTCCCGACCTGGCGCTGGCCCTCGCGCGCGACGCCGAGATATACGCCGCGCCGCGTGTTCTCGACGGCGCGTCCCGCCACGATCACGCGGATCACGCCGTTGCTGCCGCGGGCGAACGTGCGCACGGAGAAGTCGATGTCCTCGAACGTCGCGTCGCCGTCGGCGGACTCCCGCACGCGCACCTCGATCCTGGACGCCAGGTACTCGGTGGTGTTGTCGACGGATTGACGGAAGTCGTCGCGCAGGCGGGCGTCGACCATCGTCGCGACGACGAAGGCGAAGGCGATCAGGACCAGCGACGTCGCCGTGGCGATCAGCAGCGCGATGCGCCAGCGGATGGGGAGGGAGCTACGCACCGAGCGCGTACCCGGCCCCGCGGACCGTCCGCAGGATGCGCGCCTCGCCGCCCGATTCCAGCTTGCGCCGCAGGTTCGACACGAACACCTCGACGGTGTTGGTCGGCTCGGCGGGATCGTGGTGCCAGACGTGCTCGAGCAGCTCCTCGCGCGAGACCGGCGCGCCGCCGCGGCGGCCGAGGTAGACGAGCAGCTCGAACTCCAGCGGGGTGGTCGGCACCACGCGCACGCCGCGGCGGACCGTGCGCCGAGCGGGGTCGACGACGAGGTCGTCGACTTCGATCACGGGCGCAGCGCCGGCGGGCGGCTGGCTGCGGCGCAGCAGGGCGCGCAGGCGGGCCAGCAGCTCGGTGCGGTCGAACGGCTTGACGAGGTAGTCGTCGGCGCCGGCGTCGAGGCCGGTGACGCGGTCGCTGACCTGGTCGCGCGCCGTCACGATCAGCACGGGCGTCTCGCTGTGGCCGCGGACCTCGCGGGCGATATCGAGCCCGTCGCCGTCCGGCAGGCCGAGGTCGAGGATGATCGCGTCCCAATGCTCAGCGGCGATGCGCTCGAGCGCGCCAGCTGCCGTGCCGGTCGCCTCGGGTTCGTACCCCTCGCGGGTGAGCGTTCGCGAGAGCGCTCCGGCGATCTCGTCGTCGTCCTCGACGATCAGCACGCGTTGGCCAGCCACCCGGCCATTATGGACACCCGTCCACGGGGCAGGAGCCTGGGCCCGGCCGCCGAATCGTCCATGCACGGTGCCGAAACCACCTCCACGCGCACAACGCCGCGGCTCCAAGCCCGCGCCTCATAAGAAAATCGCCGAACCGGCGCTGCTGGACCAGCGACGGCTCGACCTGATCGGCCTCGGGCTGATCGCGTTCGGGATCATCGTCGCGATTCCGCTGTATCGCGGCGGAACCGGCGGCTTCGTCGGCGACGCGGTGGCCGACGGCGCGCGGATCCTCCTCGGCGCAGCCGCGTACGGGGCGCCGCTGCTGCTGATCGCTGGCGGCCTCATCGCCGTGTCGCCGCTCGCGCTCAAAGCGTGCCTGCGGATCGCGGCAGGTGGGCTCATGGCGTTTTCGGCGATCACGCTGATCGCCCGCGCCTCGGCCGGACCGGATGACGCCGCCCGCTGGGGCACCCGCCACCTGAGCGACGCTGGCGGCGCGCTGGGCGAGGCGCTCTGGAGCATCTGCCATACGGCCTTCGGCAGTTTCGGCCCGTACATCGTCGCGATCGTGCTGCTGCTCGGAGCTGCGCTGCTGCTGACGGGCGCTGAGCTCGCGTCGGTCGCCCGCGGCGCCGGACGCGGCCTCCGCCGTGCCGCCGCTGTGCCGGGCCGCATCCGCGCTGAGCGCCGCGCCGACCGCGCGATGGCCCTCTCCGACCCGTCGTACTCCGTCGTCCGCGCCGCGCATGAGCAGGAATGGGAGCGCTCGCTCGACGAGCGCGAAGCGGCCCTGGCGTCTGCGGGGCCAGTCAGCGCTGGGCCCGCCGCCACCGCCGTGAGCGCCGGGCCGGCCACGGCCACCCGCCGCCGCAAGCGCGTCCCTGAGATGGCGCCCGAGCCGACCGGCGTGCTGCCGGCCGATGCTCCGCGCACGTGGACGTCTCGCGACGAAGACCCCCGCACCTGGACCTCGGCTGGCGAACCGTCTGCTGCGGGTTCCGGCACACTGGCGCCGCCAGACCTGCCGGGCGTCGCGCCGACGGTGCGCCGCAACCCGCGCCAGGCGCAGCTGATCGACGGCGCCGAGCGCTTCCCGGACCTCTTCGGCGGCGACGGCCCGATCTGGATCGGCCCCGGAGAGCCCAGCCAGGAGCTGCCGCCGTCGGCGCCCCCGGCGGGGAAGTACCCGGATCCGCTCGAAGACTTCGAGGCCGAACTCAGCGCAGCCCGCCAAGAGGACGGCTCCCAGCTGCCCGACGAGCGCAACGGCGAGTTCGGCGACGACGCCGACCTCATCGAGGAGCCAGGCGCGGTGCTCGAGGACCCGGTCATCGACGTGCCGGCTGCGCCCGACGCGGCTTCGGTGTACGAGTCCCCGGCTGGCGGCTCGGCCGACGATCCCGACTTCGATGACGGCGCCGACGATCCGGCGAACGCGCCCGACCGCGCTCCGGTGGGCCCCGAGGCGCTGACGCCGATGGGCCGGTACCGCGCAGAGGTCACGAGCGCCGCCGACTTCCCGTGGAAGATCCCGCCGCGGCGCGTCCTGACGCGCTCGGCCAAGGGCTCCAACGCCCCGGACCGCGCCGACCAAGAGCAGACCTCCGCGCTGCTCCTCGAGGCGCTCGGCCACTTCGGCATCCAGGCGGAGCTCGTCGGCTGCGTCTCCGGTCCGCACATCACCCGGTACGAGCTGCGCCTCGCTCCGGGCGTGAAGATGACGAAGGTCGCGAACCTCAAGGACGACCTCGCCTACGCGCTCGCGGCGACCGACATCCGCATCCTCGCTCCGATCCCGGGCAAGACCGCCGTCGGCGTCGAGGTCCCGAACCGCAACCGTGCGATGGTGCGCCTCGGCGACGTGTTCGCCGACGCGCCGCCGAAGAGCTCGCCGCTCACCGTCTGGCTGGGCAAGGACGTCGAGGGCCAGTCGGTCTTCGCCGACCTCGCCAAAATGCCGCACCTCCTGGTCGCCGGCACCACCGGTGCGGGTAAATCGGCCTGCATCAACGGCATGCTCTCGAGCATCCTGCTGGCCGCGACGCCGCAGGACGTGCGCATGGTGCTCGTCGACCCCAAGCAGGTCGAGCTGACGCCGTACGCGTCGCTGCCGCACCTGCTTACCCCGGTCATCACGAGCCCGAAACAGGCGGCGACGGCGCTGCAGAACCTCGTCCGCGAGATGGAAGCCCGCTACTCGACGATGGCGCTGTCGAAGACGCGCAACCTGATCGAGATGAACCGCGTGCGCCGCGACCGCGGCGAGGACGAGTTCCCGTACATCCTCTGCGTGATCGACGAGCTCGCCGACCTCATGATGGTCGCGCCGGGTGAGGTCGAGGACTCGATCATCCGCATCGCGCAGAAGGCCCGTGCCGTCGGCATCCACCTCGTGCTCGCCACGCAGAGCCCGCGGGTCGACGTGATCACCGGGATGATCAAGGCCAACGTGCCGAGCCGCATCGCGTTCGCGGTGTCGTCGCAGACCGATTCGCGCGTGATCCTCGATCAGAACGGCGCCGAGTCGCTGCTCGGCCAGGGCGACATGCTGTTCTCGCCGGTTGGCACCGCCAAGCTGCAGCGCATCCAAGGCGCGTATATCGACGACGAGCAGATCGAGCAGATCACTGGCTACTGGCGCAAGCAGGGCGAGCCGGACTTCAACGACGACCTGCTCGAAGAGGTCGTCGAGGTCTCCGCCGAGGAGGCCAAGGGCGACGGCCTGGATCCGGACGAGGACCCCATGCTCGAGGAGGCGATCCGCCTGGTCGTCGAGATGGGCACCGCGTCGACGTCGATGATCCAGCGCCGGCTCCGCGTCGGCTACACCCGCGCCGGGCGCCTGATCGACATGCTCGAGCGCCGGCATGTGATCTCTGGCTACGAGGGCAGCAAGGCCCGCCAAGTCCTGATCGGGCCGAGCGAGGTCGAGCGGGTGGTCGCCCAGGTGCGGGCGCGCGAAGAGGCGTCCAAGCCGACGCTCTTCCCAGGCGACGCGCCGCAGCCGCCCGCGACGATCGAGGCCGCGCTGGCCGAAGACGACAGCGCTGGGCCGGTCGCTGGGCGCATCTCGCCCCGCGAGACGGTCGAGGCTGGCGCAGCCGCGGGCGATGACACGAGCGCTGGCGCCGGCGGCTATCCCGCCGCCGATCGATAGCCTTCAGCCATGGCCGAAATCGGCGCAGCGCTGCGCGAAGCCCGGACCCGCGCGCGGATCGAGATCGCCCAGATGGAGGCGCAGACGAAGATCCGCGCCAAATACCTCCGCGCGCTTGAGAACGAAGAGTGGGAGCTGCTGCCAGGGCCGACCTACGTCAAGTCGTTCCTGAAGACCTACGGCGACATGCTCGGTCTCGACGGCCGCCAGCTGGTCGCCGACTACAAGCGCCAGCACGAGCCCTTCCAGGTCGAGGGCGACATCGGCCAGCTCTCCAAACACAGCGGCGGCCGCATGAACCGCCAGCAGAGCGCCCCGCCGCTGCTGCGGAACGTCGCGCTGGGCGCGCTCGCCGTCGTCGTGCTCGGCGGCGCCGCGTACGCGTTCGTGCTGCGTGGCGACGATGACCCGGCCGCGACGCCGAGCACCCCGGACTCGCTCGGCGACGTGTCGCTGCCGTCGACCCCGGCGGTCGACGTCGACGAGGAGCCTGCTGCGCCGAAGCGCGCCTCCGTGTCGGTCCTCGCCAGCGGCGACGCGACCGTCTGCGTGCGGTCGGGCCGCAAGGTCGTCGTGAAGGCGCGCGACCTCGAGAAGGGCGACCGGACCAAGGCGGCGTCCGGCCGCGTGGTCGTGGTGACCGCCTTCGCGGGTGCCGACAAGGTCAAGCTGCGTGTGAACGGCAAGACCCGTGCGCTGCCGAAGGCGCCAGCGGGCGCCGTCACGGTCACGGTGACCCCGACGGCGGTCAAGCTGGCCGGGCCGTCGGTCACCGCCTGCCGCGTCTGATCTCGCCGGCGGCGACGGGCTGCCGCTCCCGCTGGGCACGTCACTAGGCTCCCCCGCATGGCCGAAGGAGCAGAGCGACCGCGGCGCCTCCGTGGCGGAATCGTCGTCACCGGGACCGAGGTGCTCGCCGGCCGGGTGACCGACCGCAACGGCCCCTGGGTGTCGCAGCAGTTCGGCGAGCTGGGCGTTGAGACGGCCGGGATCGTGCAGGTCGGCGACCGGCGCGAGGACCTGCTCCAGGCGCTCGGGCAGGTCGAAGCGTGGGGCGTCGATCTGATCGTGACGACGGGTGGGCTTGGGCCCACGGCCGACGACCTCACGATGGAGGTGGTCGCGGGCTACGCTGGGCGGCCGCTGGAGCTCGACGCCGAGCTGGAGCAGCGCGTCTGGAAGCGCGTCGAGCTGGTCCGGGACCGCTTTCCGGATATCGACGTGGAGTCGCTCAAGCTGACGACCCGCAAACAGTCGCTGCAGCCGCGCGGGGCGGTCCCGCTTGAGCCGATCGGGACGGCGCCGGGGTCCATCGTGCCGTCGGCCGGGGGCCGGACTGGGCCGCTCGTGGTGGTGCTGCCTGGGCCGCCGCGCGAGCTGCAGCCGATGTGGCAGGCGGCGGTGGAGGCAGAGCCGCTCGCAGGCTTGCTGGCGTCGGCGGTGCCGTTCGAGGAGCGGATGCTGCGCCTGATCGGGCTGCCGGAGTCTGATCTGGCAGCGACGCTGCGCGAGGTCGAGGCTGGCGGCGTCGCGATGGACCGGCTCGAAGTCACAACCTGCATGCGCACGGGTGAGATCGAGATCGTCACGCGGTTCGACACGCAGGACGCGCCGGTCTACGCGCAGCTCGATGCGGCGATCCGCGAGCGCTACGCGGGGCGGCTGTACTCCGACGACGGCGCCTCCGTCGAGGAGGTCGTGCGGCGGGAGCTGGTCGCGAAGGGGTGGACCGTCGGGTTCGCCGAGTCGTGCACTGGCGGCCTGGTCGCCGCGAAGATGATCGAGCCCGCGGGCGCGTCCGACTACGTGCGCGGCGGCATCGTGGCCTACGACAACGCGGTGAAGGTCTCGGCGCTGGGGGTGCCGGAGGCGCTGATCGAGGAGCACGGGGCGGTGTCGAGCGAGGTCGCGGCGGCGATGGCGGTCGGCGCGGTGGAGCGGCTGGGTGCAGATTGCGCGGTCTCGGTGACGGGTATCGCGGGCCCCGGCGGCGGCTCAGACGACAAGCCCGTCGGGACGGTCTGGTTCGGCGCGGCGGTGCCCGGCCGAGAGCCCGTCACGCAGCACATCTGGATCCCCGGCGATCGCGGCGCGGTGCGCGAACGCGCCGTGGTCGGAGCGCTCCATGTGCTGCGACGCAGCTTGCAGCGCAGCTGAAATGCGCAATGTCTGCGGGGGTTTTCCGCAGAGTTGGCACAGACTCCGCAGGTTGGGAACACCTGTTCGTTTAAGTTCCGTCCGGACCGAACCGTACATTTGTTCCCCTCAGCCGGAACAGGCGATTTTCCCCAGCCGGAGACTTCACATGGCAACCACGGATATGACCGACAAGCAGGCCGAAAAGGCCGCCAAGGCAAAGCTCGAAGCCCTCACCGGCACGCTGTCGCAGATCGACAAGCAGTTCGGCAAGGGCTCGGTCATGCGCATGGGCGACGAGGACGCCGTGATGAAGGTGTCGGCGATCCCGACCGGCGCCCTCGCGCTGGATCTCGCGCTCGGCATCGGCGGCATGCCGCGCGGCCGCATCGTCGAGGTCTACGGGCCGGAGTCCTCGGGTAAGACGACGCTCGTCTACCACGTGCTCGCCGAGGCCCAGCGCCTGGGCGGCACGGTCGCCTTCATCGACGCCGAGCACGCGATGGACCCGGTCTACGCCCGCAACATCGGCGTCGACATCGACAACCTCCTCGTCTCCCAGCCGGACTACGGCGAGCAGGCGCTCGAGATCGCCGACATGCTCGTGCGCTCCGGCGCCGTCGACGTGGTCGCGATCGACTCGGTCGCCGCGCTCACGCCGCGTGCTGAGCTCGAGGGCCAGATGGGTGACACGACGGTCGGCCTCCAGGCCCGCATGATGAGCCAGGCGATGCGCAAGCTCGCCGGCACGCTCAACCGCACCAACACGCTCTGCCTCTTCACGAACCAGATCCGCGAGAAGGTCGGCGTCATGTTCGGCTCGCCGGAGACGCAGCCGGGTGGCCGCGCGCTGAAGTTCTTCGCGTCGCAGCGCCTCGACATCCGCCGCATCGAGACCCTTAAGGATGGCCAGGAGGCGGTCGGCAACCGCGTCCGCGTGAAGGTCGTCAAGAACAAGGTCGCCCCGCCGTTCCGCCAGGCCGAGTTCGACATCGAGTTCGGCAAGGGCGTCTCGCGCTCCGGCTCGCTCCTCGACCTGGGCATCGAGCACAACATCGTCGCCAAGTCGGGTTCGTTCTTCTCCTACAACGACACGCGGCTCGGCCAGGGCCGCAATAACGCGAAGGCGTTCCTCGACGAGCACTTCGACATCGCGCAGTCGATCCAGGACGAGATCTACGCCGCCGTGGGCATCAACCAGGGTGAGCCGGTCGAAGTGGTGGAAGAGCCCGACGAGGACATCTCGGCGCTCGACCCCGACGGTCCGGGCCTCCTGTCCTAGCCGGACGGCAGAGGACAGCCCTTCTCTGAGCTTCGGGGCCGGACGATCGCGGGATGCGTGCCGCGGCCGTCCGGCTTCAAGCGACGTCTGACGCGGTGACGCGCAAGCCGATCGACGACCTCGCGGCGAAGATCCGTGAGCTCGAGACCTCTGGGCCGGGAGGACCCAGCAGGTCTCGAGGTCGTTCCGCGGGGTCGCAGGCGGAGCTCGACACTGAGCGGGCAGCGGGCTCGCAGGCGCAGCTCGACGCCGAGCGTGCGGCGGCCGCCGGAGCGGGGGAGACCGGCGATGCGGCCGCGCTGCCAGCGCGCGATGTCAACGACGAGCGCGGGCCGTCGCTGGTCTCCCTCGAAGGGCAGGAGGCGCACGATGAGGCGCTCGGTGTCCTGCCCGACGGCACGCAGGTCGCGGAGCCCAAACCGAAGCGCCCCAAGAAGGCGAAGGCGGCGCAGCTCGCGTTCAGCGAGGCTGAGCCGCACCAGCGGGCGATCGAGCTGGCGTACAAGCTCGTCAGCCAGCGTGAGCGGACGGTCCGGCAGGTGCGCGACAAGCTCACCGCCAAGGACTGCACGCCGGCGGCGATCGACGCGGCGCTCGAGGAGCTTGGCCGGTACGGCTTCATCGACGATGCGCGCTACGCCAAGCTCTTCGCCGAAGACAAGCGCCGCCTGCAGGGCTGGGGCGAGCGGCGGATCCGGTCGCAGCTGATGCGCGACGGCATCAGCCGCGAGATCCTCGACGGCCTCTTCGCCGACGGTGAAGCCGCGCTGTCGGCGCCGAGCGAGCTGGAGTCCGCGCTGACGCTGCTGCAGCGCAAACAGCCCGACCTCTCTGACGAGAAAGTCAAGGCCCGCATGGCTGGCATGCTCGCCCGCCGCGGCATCGCCAGCTCCGTCGTCTTCCAGGCCCTCCGGGAACACGCCCGCAGCGAAGCCCGATGACGTTCCGCCGCCACTGACGCGCCGGAGCTGGGGTCACGGGCGGGCTCGATGGCCCGCCCGCTCCAGCCGCTCTCGGACTCCCCGCTTATTTGAATGTCCCCGGCGGGTGTGAATCACGTGCCGGGGCATGCGAGACACTCCAGGTCCCTGAGGCAGGCCGTCCGCCGAAGCGGTCGCGTTACCCAGGCTGCGCTCTAGCGCGCTAGACCTAGTAGGGAGTCGGTCGGACACCGAATACTAGCGATGATCTGCGGCGGCTCGTGAACGTCCAGCAACGCTGGCCGGTCAGCCTTCGGCCCGCCCTGTGCGCGCCCGGTACCCTTCACCGTCAGCCATGAGCAAGCGCTTCCACGTCACCACCTTCGGGTGCCAGATGAACGAGCACGACTCCGAGCGCATGAAGGGCATGCTGGAGTCGCTCGGGTACGGCGAGACGGCCGAGCGCGCCGACGCCGACCTGATCCTCTTCAACACCTGCTCGATCCGCGAGAAGGCCGACGAGCGGTTCGTGGCGCACCTGCACGACGCGAAGATCATCAAGCGCAACAAGCCCGGCACCGTGATCGGGGTCGGCGGTTGCTGGGCGCAGTCGATGAAGGACCTGGTCTTCGAGCAGTTCCCGTTCGTCGATGTGGCGTTCGGTCCGGGGCAGGTCCCGAAGCTCGCCGAGTTCCTCACGACCGACTCGCTCACGGCCCAGGGCTTCTTCGAGTTCGAGGGCTTCCCGGCGCACCTGCCCACCAAGCGCGACCGCCCGCACCAGGCGTGGCTGCAGATCTCGGTCGGCTGCCACATGAAGTGCTCGTACTGCATCGTGCCGAGCACCCGCGGCCGCCACGTCAGCCGCCCGTACGGCGAGCTCGTCACCGAAGCGCAGCGGCTGGCATCGGAGGGCGTCGTCGAGATCACGCTGCTCGGCCAGAACGTCAACGCCTACGGCCGCGACCTGCGCCCCGAGCCGCGCGCGTTCGCCGAGCTGCTGCGCGAGGTCGGCTCGATCCCGGGCATCAAGCGGGTCCGTTACACCTCGCCGCACCCGCAGGACATCAAGCAGGACGTCATCGACGTCCACACCGAACTGGGCACCGTCTGCGAGCACATCCACCTCCCGCTGCAGGCTGGCTCAAGCAAAGTCCTCAAGGCGATGCGCCGCACCTACGACCGCGAGCGCTTCCTCGACCGTGTCGCGATGATCCGCGCGGGCGTCCCGGATGTCGCCCTGTCGACCGACATCATCGTCGGCTTCCCCGGCGAGACGGAGGAGGACTTCCAGGAGACGCTGGAGGTCTGCGAGCTGGTGCAGTTCGACTCCGCGTTCACCTTCATCTTCAGCCCGCGCCGCGACACCGAGGCCGCCGAGTTCACCGAGGGCCTCGTCCCGCACGAGGAGAAGGTCGAGCGGATGAAGCGCCTCGTGGAGGTCGTGCAGCGCAACGCGCATGAGCGCGCGCAGCGGTTCGTCGGCCGCACGATGGAGGTCCTCATCGAAGGCCCGTCGCGGACCGACCCGACCCGCCTGCGCGGCCGCACGACCCACAACAAGGCCGTGAACTTCGAAGGCGCTGGCGAGCCCGGCACCTTCACCCAGGTCGAGATCACGTCGGCGAGCAGCCAAACGCTGATGGGCGAGCAGTCGCTCGTCGACCTCGCGCTGCTGCGCTGACGGCCGACGGCGCCCGAGGCCCGTCGCGCGCCCCCCCCCAGCCCCCCGGGCGCCCGCCGCGGCG